>CAZMVK010000013.1:0-32920 GCA_964569545.1 uncultured Bdellovibrio sp. | reverse complement strand
TGTAACACGAATTGTTCCTTTGTATTGGGCTCGTACATTTGGTGGCACATTGTTTTTCGTAGGTTTCTTGGTTATGGTTTACAATATTTATAAAACCATTCAAGCAGCACCTGCTCGCAGTGAGGCTGCACCAGTTAAGGCAATATCTCTAAGTTCTCAATGTGCAGATCAATCAAAAGATGCGCACCGTCGACTTGAGGGTATGCCGATGTTATTTACTGTTTTAACTTTGATTGCGATCTTGGTTGGTTCGGTGATTGAGATTTATCCGACACTGTCATTAAAACGTTATTTGCCTGAATCTGATATTGCTAACGTCAGAGCTTACTCACCATTGGAGCTTGCAGGCCGTGATGTTTATATCAAAGAAGGTTGTTATACTTGTCACTCACAGCAAATTCGTCCGATTGCTTCCGAAGTGCTTCGTTATGGTAAGGCTTCAACAATTGCGGATTCTATGTATGATCATCCATTTCAGTGGGGATCTAAACGTATCGGTCCAGATTTAGCTCGTGTAGGTAAAAAGTATCCAGATCTTTGGCACTATCGTCACATGATGGATCCAAGAGCGATCACGTCGCAATCCATTATGCCTGACTACAAATGGTTAGCTGATAATAAGGTGGATTTTTTAATCTTGCGTAGAAAACTATCGATTCTTCGCAATTTAGGAACTCCGTACACTGATGATCAAGTTGCTCAAGCTGACATTCTTGCTGAAAAACAAGCTAAAGAAATTGCCCTAGGTCTTGAACAACAAGGTGTGCAAGCTGGTTTGGAAAAAACAGAACTTGTGGCATTGATAGCTTATTTGCAGTCATTAGGTCAGTTGGTAAATGATGCTGGAGGCGTAAAATGAAAGAAGGAATGAGTTATTTTACAGATATTCAGTGGCCATTAGCTGGATTGATTCTTTTCATTGGTTGCTTTGTGGCTTTGGTGTTGCTGCAACAGAAATTCTATCGTAACGAAGACATCGCTGTCTTCGAACGATTGCCACTAGAAGGAGATGAGGCATGAGCGATCACAACGATTCATCAAAAAATAAATCAAACGAAAAAGATCCTATGTTATTGGATCACAACTATGATGGGATTGAAGAGTACGACAATCCATTGCCATTGTGGTGGTTGCTAACATTCTTTGGAACTATTATTTTCGCTTTTCTATATTTCATCCATTATCAGTTTGGAGGCGCGCTATCGCTTGCTGATGAATTAAAGCTGGCGATGGATTCATTGCCAAAAATCAGTGAAAAACAGTGGAACGAAGCAGATCTGAAAACGGATACAGACAAACCAGAAATGATTGCTGAAGGTAAAGCCGTATTTGCAGGTAAATGTGCTGCTTGTCATGGTGCCGAAGGACAGGGCGTGATAGGACCTAATTTAACAGATAAGTTTTGGATTCAAGGCAAAGGTGACAGAGTCGGAATTATCCAAATTGTAGATAAAGGTGTTGCTGACAAAGGGATGCCTTCTTGGAATGGCCTGTTGACTGACAAAGAAATAGTTTCAGTTGTTGGTTATGTTTATTCGTTAAAAGGTACTAATCCTGCCAATCCAAAACCAGCGCAAGGTGTTGAGGTACAATAGTGGCAGAACAAAAAGGCAGTGATCCCTTAGAAAAATTAACAATGCTGGATGATAGTGGCCACAGGGTTTTTATTATTCCAGCAGAAGTTAAAGGTTTTTTTCATCGATGGAAATCACGTGTCCAATTTGTTTTGATGCTTATATTTTTACTGATGCCGTGGATTACTGTCCATGGTCGTCAGTTGTTATGGTTTGATGTTCCCAATCGTAGATTTTTATTTTTTGGTCTTGAGCTTTATGCTCATGATGCGCCTCTGATGTTTTTTATAGTTTTTATTTTTGCCATTTCATTGATGTTGGTAACGGCCTTGTTTGGCCGTGTATGGTGTGGTTGGGCTTGCCCACAAACAGTTTTTATCGAGAGTGTTTATCGGCGAATCGAGCGTTTTGTCGAAGGCGGTTATATTGAACGCCGCAAGCTTCGCGATCGGCCCATGGATTTTAATAAGTTTATTAAAACTATTGCCAAATGGTTTTTGTATACAGCGGTGTCCTCGATTTTTGCTCATAGTTTTATGGCTTATTTTGCAGGAGCCAAGCCTTTAATCGCAATGATTCAAGCTCCGCCTGCAGAAAATTTCTCATACTTTTTAGTTGTTTCATTTATTACGGGTTTGTTGTTATTTAACTTTGGTTGGTTTCGCGAACAGTTTTGTATCATTATGTGTCCTTATGGCCGATTTCAGTCGGTGTTGATGGACTCGCAGTCTGTAACTGTGATGTATGATGTGGAACGAGGAGAGCCTCGTCGTGGTTCTGCAAATTTTGATGCTGCCGATAAAAAAGGAGATTGCATATCGTGCAATCGCTGTGTGCAGGTTTGTCCAACGGGTGTGGATATACGCAAAGGTTCTCAGCTTGAGTGTATCGGTTGCACAGCTTGTATAGATGCTTGTGATGATATCATGGCCAAAGTCAGCAAGCCTTCTGGGTTGATTCGATACAAATCACAAAAAAGCACTCCAGTTGAATGGTTCCGTCCGCGAGTGGTTGTTTATTCTTTAATCGTTACCGGACTTTGTATCGCGTTTGCAATATTGCTTGCGACAAAAAAAGATCTTCGTATCGAAGTTTTGCGAGCTAAAGATGCTCCGTATCTTGTCAGTGTTATCGATGGGCAAAGCATTGTTCATAATCATTACAAAATGCGTATTGAAAATCATCACCACGAAGAAATTCTTTTGCAAGTAGAGCGAATAGAGCCAGAGCAAGCCAAGTTGATCATACCCGAGAATCCAATTCGCCTACAGGCGGATGAGACAAAAGACATTCCATTTTTTATTGAGGCCAGTGCGGATTCGTTTCATGGAACAGGTCAGTTGAAAATTAAAATAAAAGCTCGCGATATGAATCACGAACAAGAACCAACGCATTACGAATTTCGCGCTCTAGGGCCCTTTTAAATAAAACAAAATGGATCAAGATATGAATCAAAAAAAAGAAACTGACATTCTAGCTACTGCGAACTCTGCCGAAGATAAACTTATCGATTATCTCGAAGTAGACCGTATGCAAACGGCTCAACAGCTGGGTGGCGAGATTTTTAAAAAAATACAAACTCCTTTGATGATGATTCGTGGTCGTGCCGAAACTTTGCATTCACAGTTAGATCATTATCAAAAACAAAATGCTAAAGGCATTTTGGATCAGATAGAAAAATTAGAACAAATGTTGGGTTCATTTGAACAATTCGTTCAGCCAAAGAGTGAGGTTGTGCAAAAAATTAATGCTTTTGAATTGGTAGAAGATCTGATTCTGTTTTTTCAATACCGTCTGAGTTTTGCTAAAATTCAAGTGATCAATGCCGTATCTCCCGAGACAATGGTGCCGGCCTCAGAATACCATTTACGGCAAATTCTAGTTTCGATATTTTTGAATTCAATTGAAGCATTGGAAGAAGCCAAGCTTGAGAATAAAACAATTTTCTTTCATTTTCATAATAACAAAGACGGTGGGTTTATTTTAAGCGTAGAAGACAGTGGGCCAGGGATCAATGACTCTGTCGTTCACTCTATCTTTAAGCCATTTTTATCTACCAAAGAGGGGCATGTCGGTTTGAGCTTAGCTATCGCAAAAAAAATGGCTCATTCACAAGGCTGGCAATTAAAAATCAACAGTCGATCAAAAAAAGGAACTTGCGCCGAAATTTTAATTCCGGCTTAAAGTTGTTATTGAGGCTGCTCTTTCTGATTGTTTTCTTCGCTCTCTTCATGAGCATCTTCATGAATAAAGCCAAACTCTCTTTCTTTGCGATACAAAGTTCGGCGATTGATGCCCAATATCTGCGAAGCTTTTTCTTTTTTTCCACCAGTTTTTTCAAGAACCAATTGCATGTATCGTTTTTCTAGATCCAATAGCGTTGGCATGTCTGATGTTGCTTGTCCAAAAAATTGTTCGACAGAGTTCTGTTCAGCGTCGGGGATATCAACGATGTCAATTTGATTTCCACGAGCTAAAACCACCACGCGTTCAACCATGTTTTCCAATTCTCGTACATTACCAGGCCATGGCGAGTTGATCAGTTTTAACAATGCAGCTTGGGTAAAACCTAAAACCTTGCTGCCATTCAATGCCGAGTATTTTCTTAAAAAGTGGTGTGCTAACAACGGAATATCTTCAGTTCTGTGACGGAGTGGTGGAACCACAATTGGGATCACCGATAATCGGTAATATAAATCTTCGCGGAAGGTTCCATTGCTAATCGCTTTTTTTAGATCTTTGTGTGTCGCTGCAATCACGCGTACATCAATGGCTCTTGTTTGGTTAGAACCAACAGGTTTAATCACGCGTTCTTGTAGTACTCGTAAAAGCTTGGCCTGAAGAGACAAATCCATATCGCCAATTTCATCTAAAAAAAGTGTTCCACCGTCTGCTTCTTCAAATAAACCTTTTTTATCTCCGACTGAGCCGGTGAAAGAGCCTTTCACGTGACCAAAGAGTTCAGATTCCATCAAATTTTCAGGAATGGCGGTGCAGTTGATAGCGATAAAAGGTTTTTTTACTCGCGCACTGCGTGTGTGAATGGATCTGGCGACAACTTCTTTTCCGGTGCCGCTCTCGCCAGTTATTAAGACGTTCGAGTTGGCTGTGGATACGCGTTCGATCAGGTCAAAGATACTTCGCATCGCCGGACTTTTTCCGACGATCTCTTGGAAGCTCCATGATCTGCGAACTTCTGCCGACAAAGCTTGGTTTTGAACTTTTAAACGGTAATAGGATAGAGCTCTTTCAACAGTCAGCGAGAGCTCGTTGAGCTTAAATGGTTTGGTTAGGTAATCAAAGGCTCCGCGACGCAATCCTTCGACCGCGGTGTCAACAGTAGCAAAAGCTGTCATGATAATGACTGGGAATTGCACTGGCAATCTGCGGACTTGTTGCAAAAGATCAAGTCCGTCAATTTCAGGCATGCGCAGGTCGGTCAATAAAAGCTCAGTTCCTAGCGAGTCAATCCCACCGCTAGAAAGATATTTGACGGCTTCAGTGCTTTTTTCAAAGTCTTTAACCTGGTACCCTTGGCGTTTGAGGTGATCCACAACCATTGACCGCATCTCGGGATCGTCATCGACAACCACAATAGAACCAGACGATTCGATGGGATGGTTGCTCAAAGTATTGACCGTTGAGTTTGATTTATGGTTGGGAAAGCTCATATATTCTCCGTTGATAAACGTTTTGTTGTACCCGGAACTTCATCGTTTGATTAATTTGTGGTGAGCATCAACCTAGAGTGTTCAGGCAGGGGCACACATTAGATTTTCTAACACAAAAGAAATATAACTTGAAAATCTAGCATCGAGTCCCATATTATCTGAGTCAAATTGTCTCGATAGGCAATGGAAACATGGTTTTTTGTGTTATTTGAAAAACATGAACACGAGAAGCGAATGGAATAGAATAGATCTGATGGAGTGAGTCTATTCAGAATAAAACGGAACCAGAGATAAAGAGTAAAAAGAAGTATAATAGAGAAGTTAACAGTTAGAGAAGGAAAATCCTGCTTTGGACAATACTCAAGATTTGTTTAAACAGCTGTCAAACCAAAAATACGCCTTGGACCAAGCTGCCATTGTTGCCGCTACGGATGCAAAAGGGGTGATCAGCTATGTTAATGACAAGTTCTGTCAAGTTTCTGGTTATGAACGTGAAGAATTGATTGGTAAAACTCATAAAATTATTAACTCTGGCTATCATTCTAAAAGTTTTTTCGCGGACTTATGGCGAACGATTTCCTCTGGCAAGGTCTGGCGGGGAGAGGTTTGCAATCGCAACAAATGTGGCAAACAATATTGGGTTCATACCACTATTGTTCCATTTTTAGATGCAGCTGGTAAGCCCGAACAGTATTTGTCGATTCGTTATGAGATCACCGAGCTAAAACAAGCTCAACAAACCATAGAGCAACAACATGAAAAGCTGGTTGCGTCCTCACGTCTATCGGCAATTGGTGAAATGGCAGCTGCAATCACACATGAAATAAACAATCCTTTGGGTGTGATTCTTGGTCGGGTGGAAATGCTCAAGTCTATGCTTGAAGATGGACAGTTTGATAAAAACGATCTGCAAAGAATAGCTGACACTATTGATATCACTGGTCAGAGAATTGCGAAGATTGTGCGAAGCATGAAAACAATGGCCCATCATCAAGAAGGTGAGCCAACACAAAAGGTATATGTCGGAGGTATGATTCAAGATGCGATGGATTTATGTTTTCATCGTTTTCAAAATCATGGAATTTTGCTGAAAAACATTCGCCCAGAAAAAGATTTTATGGTGGACTGTCGCAGTCATGAAATAGTGCAAGTTCTCGTAAATCTTTTAAACAACTCTTTTGATGCTGTTTTATCTTTGTCAGAAAAGTGGGTACAGATTGAAACTTTAGATCGCGATCAAGTGGTTGAATTGGTTGTCACCGACAGTGGTTTAGGAATCCCTTCCGAGATTCAGGGCAAAATGTTCAATCCATTTTTTTCGACCAAGGCCGTTCAGTATGGAACAGGTATTGGGCTTAGCATTTCTCAGAGTATTTTAAGCCAGAATGGTGGCAGCTTAGAATACGATGGTCAGTGCCCCCACACTCGATTTATTATCTCAATACCTAAAAATCAAAATACAATCACGCCTGATAATAATTTATATCGGGGAAACGCAAGCCAGCAAGCTCGTCATTGATCATAATAAAGAATTTTGATAGGATTTTTGATGGTCAGCAGCTCGTGACAACTTCGTCACTCTCAATCAAATGAGAATACTCCCCCAATTAATAGCTCAGTTAATTTCTAAATATTTAAAATAATTCATTTGGAATCGTCAGAGGCATCCTCTTTTTCAATATTATTTTGCGGTGCTGATGCCGATCCAGCTAAAATACCGCCATCAATAATGAGTTCAGAGCCTGTCATAAATAAGCATTCATCAGTTGCTAAAAATAAAATTGTAGCGGCAACCTCTTCGGGGCGCCCCATTCGTTTGAGTGGAATTCCTGCAACCATTGTCTTTAGGTTTTGTACGCGATTTTCTCCAGAGCCAAGGAAAGGCTCCCACAATGGAGTCATGATAGCCGCCGGGTGGACCGAGTTGCATCGAATGTTATAGCCTTTTTCTGCGCAATAGAGCGCAACAGATTTGGTGTGATTTCTAACGGAGGCTTTGGATGAGGCATAGGCAGCAGAACCTGGTATGCCGACTATTCCGGAACGAGAGGATACATTGATAATAGATGAGTGAGAGTTTTTCTTCATATACTTGATGGCGTATTTGCATCCAAGAAAAACCCCATCGCTATTGATGTGATGAACTCTGTCCCAAGATTCAAGGGTCATGTTCTCGGGATCTTGTGGGCCGAATCCAGGTTGTTGGCCAGTGATCCCAGCGTTATTAACCAAGACATCAATCTTGCTATGCTCCAGCTGAATTTGTTCCATTACATATTGCCACTGATCGGGCTTGCTAACGTCCAAATGAAAGTAGCTGGCCTTTTCGCCAAGAGTTTTGACTTCATTTTGTCCGCAGGCGTCATCAAGATCGGAAAGAACAACAGTTGCGCCTTCGTTAATAAATGCTTTTGCCGTTGCCAATCCAATGCCGCGAGCAGCTCCGGTGATCAGGCAAACTTTTCCAAACAATCTTTTTCGTGAATTTTTATTATGGATTGAATCTGTGTTCGATGTGATCGTTGATTCTGAATTTGCCTTGTTGTCCATCGCGTCACATCCTTGAGTTTTTGCTAAATCAAAATTGGCTTATCCAAAGTTAGTCTACTAAAATCGGTCTATTAAAATCAATTGTTAGCAAGGAATTTTGATCCTCTATATTTTACTAGTACAAAAAACCAGTGCAAAAACCTTGCATGGCTGTATCGGCAAAAAACGCTATTGAGATAATAAAAACGAGGCAGCATGTCTCAATTTTTTTTGATGATTTGAGGCACAAATACCCAAACTTATGTCTGGACCTAGTTGTTTCAGCTTGATACGTTCGGCATTGCCTTTGCTTCAGTGAAAGATGACATCGCACGGGGGCGATGGTTAATAACAACCACGATAGGGGGATTCTATGAAATCAGTATTTTTAAAATTAGCGGCGGCAGCTCTTTTGGTAACTGCATTTTCTCACTCAGCAGTTGCTGATGATGAGGCTCCAGTTTCTAAAGATGTAATTGTTAGCTTGAATGATGTTTATGTTCCAGGTGGCTTTGATTCTACGGCTGATGCTTATGTTGTAGCGAACGGTTTGTTTCCAAATGGTTGCTACAAATGGAAAGGTGCTGAAGTAACAAATGTGGATTCATACAATCACGAGATTCGCTCTATGGCGTCTGTGAGCCAAGGTATGTGCATTATGGTATTGATGCCTTTCACTAAAGAAATTCGTCTAGGTAAATTGGCTTCTGGTTCACACAGCCTTAAGTTTGTATCTGGTGACGGAACTTTCTTGTTAAAAACATTGAAAGTTGAGTAGTCCTTAGCTGTGAGTTAAACTGCTGATCAGGAGTAATAGTTTCTATTACTCCTGATTTAGTTTTGTATTCTAGCATGGGAGAAGATTATGAAGGTTTTAGTTTTATTTTTTCTTACGACTGCAGTTGTCTCATGCACGAAGCCTGCGTCGTTCACCAACACTCGCTGGAATGGTGATGGTACAATTCCTATGGCACCTCACGGGATTGATCCTTCTGCTGCAAAAATTTCTGTAGGCAGCAAACAAGAGCTTGATTTTCAATTTCAATCAATCACTGGTGTCCAAGTTGAAGACGCTTTTTATAAAAGCCTCTCGAATTCTTCAGGTCCTCAATTTATAACTTACAATTGGATTTCTGAAATTCCATTCTCTGTAAAAGCCGATTTGTTGGCGATGAGAGCGGAAAGATTTTTTGTTTTATCCCGTTTTTTAAAGATGTATCCAAACTACAAAGCTCTTGTTGCTTACGGTGAGCCAGAGTTGGTTATTCGTACAAAAAATTACCATCAAGTTTTGTGGAAATTGATTTTTCAGCAAAATGATGGTGTTTTGATGGCCGTTTATATCGATCGGTCTTGGCGTATGATGGATCGAAAAATTGTTGGTTCACAATTTGTTGATGGAACTGGGGCTCTTTTTCCAGATGGTCCATTGAAAAGCGATATTCAACAAGTTATTTTAAAAAACTTGTTGGGAAATCAAACTTTGACTTCAGATAAAGTCAAAGTGGGGACTCAGTCGTCAGAGGTTGCTGTATCTGAAAACAATCAATTTCTTTATCCTTTGGAAGACAATCGTTTTGGACAAGTCCAAACTTTCTTTTATCTTAGTCAGTCTATTGATTGGTTTAAAAACAATTTAAGTTTTACTTTGCCTTTTGTTTTACAAGCTGAAACCTCGATGGGTTATCCTGATAAAACGAATTCTGCATTTTATTATCAGCATAAAATTCGTCTGGGTGATGGCGATGGTCAGACTTATGATAAAATTCCTCTAGATCCTTCTATCGTTACGCATGAGTCCATTCATGCGATTGTTGAGGCTGTGGCGCGTTTACCCTATGAAAATGAAGGCGGCTCAATCAATGAGGGGTTTGCAGATTATTTCACCGCCACTCAATTGCAGAATCCACATTTAGGTGAGGCCTCTTATAAACTTGGACCTTTTAAGCGTACGGTGGATGGGGCTCTTTCTTTTGCAGATAGATCCGGTGGTTTGTATCATGACTCTGCTGTTGTCTCGGGGTTATTCTGGCAGTTTCGTAAAGAGCTTGGTTCCGATGTTGCCAATAAAATTGCATGGTCTGTTCTATTGAGATTAAATCCGCTGACTGATTTTAATTCCTTGTCCGTTGAAGTAAAAGATGTGATCTCAAAACAAGATGTTGAGGTTCAAGATAAGGCCAATGCGATTTTAAAACAGCGAGGTTGGTAGTGCGTTTTAGTAAGAAAAACATTTTTATATTTTCATTTTTGTTTTTGGTCTTCTCGCAATCTGTTCAAGCGATTCCTGGGGTCCCAGCTGCGGTGACTCTGGCTGGCGAATGGAAATTTACCGAGATGATTTACAAGGGGCAGCGTATGGCTCGTCCCAATCCTGAGCTGAATTTGCGATGGACATTTTTCTCGAATGGTACAGAAAGATTGTATTGGGACCGCGAAAATATTCCTGGTTTTTGCGAGAGATTTTCGTCTTTCAAGGTCGAGAACAATTTTTTAAAAGAAGATGTGTTTGCTATCAATCCAAATAACAATTCGGATTGTTCTAAAGATCCAGATATGCAATTAGGTCCTAAGGGAGCAACATTCGTAGAGAAAGTTGCTGACGAAATTTGGTTGCATTTGCAAATGGGTGATGAAGATTTGATCTATGTCTTGAAGGAGATAAAATGACTGCCACAAATGGTGAAAAATTAAATAACAATATGTCTAAAAAACTGATTACGGTAATGTGGAATGACGATTTGCTTACCGCGATGCTTAAGATGAAAAACGCGCGCATTCGTCATCTACCTGTGGTTGACCAACTGGGAGAGGTGCTTGGCATTCTTTCTCATCGAGACATTCCGACAGATGGTTCTGATGAAGATTACGCAATGGAAATCGTTAGAGATTACATGAGCACGCCTGTTCATACAGTTGAGTTCAAAACAAATCTTGTTGATGTTGCAAAACAAATGATTGATAAGAAAATTTCATCTTTATTGGTGCAGGATAATAATGAGGTTGTTGGTATTGTAACTCATGAAGATTTGTTAAAAGCTTTGGTACATATACTTGAAAAACCGCCAGTAACAGATAGACTATTGGGCAAGTTAATTGAATTTAATTATAACTCTCCAGTAGGCCAGGTAGTTAATACTTTGGCTGAAATGGGCATTTAGGAGGAACAATGTTGGCAGTATGGATTGACTCACAAGAAGCAAAAATTTTTAATTTCACACCTGAAAAAGTTGAAACCACGCATATGAAAATGCATGGATCCACTCATCATGGTGCTGGACACACTCATTCTCAGGTTTCTCCTGAGGTTGAAAAGTTCTATCACGAAGTTTGTCACCAAATGGAAAAAGACAAAGCATCTAAATTTTTATTGGTAGGCCCAGGTATGGCTCATACTCATTTAAAAGTTCATATGGAAAAACATCACCCAGCTTTGGTTAAAAACATTCTAGGTGTTGAAGCTATGGAAAAACTTTCGGACGGTCAGATCATTGATCACGCCAAAGACTTTTTTAAGAAACACGATTTGTACATTTAAAAAATATTGAGTTGTTTTAAATGCTATCAGTTCCTTTAAGAACTTTGTGGATTTAGTAAATAATTAAATCTTTAAATTATTGGTTTGGGTGTGTCTACATTGACCACCTAATAGTGAGAAACGATTTAAAAAGCGAGTTTGTATAAACTCGCTTTTTTTATGTTTTGCAGTTTTATCTATTGTTATTAAGAAGCCATTGGTATGTTTTGTCGAAACGGATCTTTTGATTTGTATTTAGTCCTCCTCGAATTAACTTTTAGCCAACCCTTCGTCGGACTTCACAAAATACAAATCAAAAACTCTCGTTTCTTGGTAAACATACTTATGGGCTCCTTAATAAATAATGGCCAATTAATAAAGACACACTCTTGGGCGAAAATAATTGAACAAGTGGCCTGGTTTATGTTGATCAGACAAAGGTCGAGAGTTTTTTGGTTTATTTTTTGACTGCTCTTCGTTGCTCAGATTCAATTTAGGCCCTGCTAAATCTCATCTTCGCGCCTCGATCAGTCAAAAAATCCCTTCGCAGCCCAACCGAAATAGTTTTTCACCGACCTGCTAGACTGACGAGTTTGTTGTGTTTTTTATTTACATAAATATTATTAACATATTGTAGAAAAACTCTTGCGGAATTAAAATATAAAAATTTATTCAAATAGGAAAAAGAAGAAAATCTTAAATTAATCATGCTTAAGAGCAATGTTCATATTTGATTATCAATGCTATTTTGGACTTCATTGAGAGATCGAGCCTGTTTTTAATTAACATTTTAATTTCAAAATATAGTTTTTATAAAATAATATTTAATTATTTAGAATTCTTTATTTTTTGAAATCAGGGCGCGCTTAATTTTAAAATTTTAAGCAGCTTTTGCTTGTGGTGGATCGCTTTCGATTTTTTTAGCCAAATTGATTGCAAGATTCTCGCATAACAATAAATTCTTTTTGTCGTTTGAATTTTTCTGGCCAACTGCTAAAAGCATACCGACAATGGTTTCACCAATCATCATTGGCGCTAAGGTGATGTGCTCGGGAATTTTTCCTTCATTCCACTCTTTGAAAAAAATGTGATTAATTTCACTGTCTACAACATAACCGTGATACGGTTTTTGTGTTTTATCTACAATACGGAAGAGGCTGGCTTTATTCAGGTTGATTAGTGATGGAGTGCTGGTTGAACATTGAAAATAATCGTCCCATTTCCAGGGTCTGAGGCCATCCTCGTCTTTCAATAAAATCATCGCTTTTTGATATGTGCCATGCAATTTGGTCATGGCGTCTTGTAAAGTGAGATCCCAGTTTCTGTCATCTTGAGCGCTGGTACGAGTAATATCAAATAGAGCTTTGTTCGGCTTAGAAGAATCAGTATCAACCATGTCGAGAACTTCATTTTCAGCAACCAAATCTTCAGGGGAGAGTTGTTCGATTGATGGCTTGGCTGCTATAGCTATGTCCAACAAGCCTTCTGGCGAATCACTAGCAGGTTTTTGATTTGAAGTGGTTAAAGATTGCAGTTGATCCCAGGCTTGGCGTAAGACAACTTCATCGCAAAGAGCCAATACAATCTTCATATTTTTATTTGCTAAAGACTGATTGATTCGCTCAACAGTGGCGGTATTTGGTGGCGAAGAAAATGCGATAAACAAAATATCTTCCCACTGATAGACTGGAATAATTCTTTCTGTCCATTCGCTCAAGCCAAGCCATTGCGAATGAAATTCGACGGATGGCTTGTGAACATCAAAAAATTTTTTTGACAGTATTGGAAAATTCATCGCACTCCCACTTGATTACTTATCGGAATTTCAGGCTTTTTACATAAGGTCTAGCTATGTCTGGTAACGTGTGAATTGAAAAAAAATGAAAACTGACCAAAAGTTCTCCACAAACTGTCGAATCAATGGGAGGTGTGCGCCATCGTATCCTGATGGATAAGGCTGAGATTTGTTTTTAATTAATCACGTAATATCAGTAAGATATAAAATTTTAGTCGACTGAAAATTGGTCGCATCCAGAATGCTGATTTTTTCTGTTTTAAAGTCTAGGTCTTAACGTTGACTTCTTAACTAAATATGAAGATATCATTCACATCTTTTGAATGCGGCGTGCTATATAGGTGTGCAACTTCAAAATCAGGAGTCCATATGCTGGTAACAGTAGGTATTACATTCTTAGTTCTAGGTTTGGTTTTAGCTAGCCTTGGTACTTGGTTGTCGCCTTTGTTGGCTTTATTTGGCGAGCTATTTGGTACGCAAAAAAAACAACGCTCTAAACATCGGTTCCACTCTCTTGATGTTTTAATTCCTGCTCATCATGAACGTGAGAGCTTGCCTCTGACAATCAACAGTGCTCGTCAGTCAATATCTGCCGTTATCCATTTAGCGATGGAACCTTCTAAAATTGTCGTTGGTCTCAGTGCGTGGACAGGTCCAGAGGCTCAATTTGCAGCTCGCCTTGCTGATCAAGTTATAGAAATTTCTCGTCCTGGCAAGTGGTGGGCTCTGCAGGCTCTGGTAAAACAGTCGCAAGCTGAATGGGTTGCGCTTGTTGATTGCGGAACGACTTGGCCAGAAGATCTTGTTTTACATCTCAGTGAGTACTTGAGCACAGAGGACGTGATGGCTGTGAATCCATCATATCGTGAAGGTTCGCGTGGAATCGTTTCGAAAATGATTTGGCGTTTTGAGGCTTTTCTTAAAAGTTTAGAAAATAAAGCCGGTGGTCCGGTCAGTTTGCATGGTGCGACTATTTTTTATAGACGTGAATGTCTTGTGAAGGCCTTTGAACATCTCGAAGGTGTTGAGTGGTTGAATGACGATGTTGTCGTGCCGTTAACTTTAAGAATGTTATTTCCAGAAAAGCGCATTATTTACGACCGTGATGTGTTTGTAGTTGATATGTCTTCGTCACCGGTAACCTCGGATGTGAAAAGACGCAAACGTTTGCTTTTTGGTAACCTTCAATGGATTCGTAAATTTTTTCCTGCATTGGCTGTGCACAACCCAGTATTGTTAGCTTTGGCTATGCGTAGAGCGTTGCGAGTGATGTGGGCGTGGTGGTGTTTGCTGATTGGTATGGGCTTTTTGTTTATTGTTTTTTCACATTCGGATTTAATTATTACACAAAATATTATTTTGATTGTTGCTTTGCCATCATGTCTGTTAGTCATGTCCCTCGCAAAGGGTCGACGATTGTTAGAGGCATTTTTTGTGTCGCTGGCGTTGCCGTATTATTACTTTTCAACAAGACATAAATCTTCAAATGTCAGTTGGAAATAAATAAAATAATAAAGGAAAAACAAGGAAAATAGAGAATCAAAAGAAGATCCGAATGACTAAACATCGGATTCTTTGTTGCGAAAAGTCCAAGTTAGCTTGGTGGTTACCTTGGGTGATTGTACAGATCAAGTACAGACAATATAAGTAGTAGTTTTTAGATTTAGATTTTGTTTTAAATTAGTAAAGTTAAAAAAGAAAAACGATAACTGTGCCCTGATAGGGTTTGAGAGGTTTGAATGAAGAAGATGAAATTATCTATGTTGTTCGCGATCGCGACTGCTGTTGGCTTAAATTTTTCCGTGGCATTAGCCCAGGATTGTACGCTGCCAGTCTGTGATATTCCTGCTAAAATTGAAGAATTGCGAGCGATGACTCAAAATTCACGCAGTGAATATTTGAAGGAATTATTAAAATCACAAAAAGGCGTCAAAGATCCAGTTGTCCTTGCAAACTTGGATGTTTTTGCAGCGCAAGTTTACGTACTTTTTCATGAGATCAATGAAGAAGACTGGATGGTTCGTGAAGTTAACGACATTAGCAATTTTGCTAATTCAAGTTTATTAATGTACAATGCGATGAATATGGATTTGGCTACAATGATTGCCAAATTTGATGCTTTCTCAGATCCAAGCTTCAATTATAAAGTAATGAATTATTGGGTGACTGCAATTGAGCAGGTTGAAGATACTGTTCAAGTTAAAAAAATGATGACATTTGCTGAACACGAAATGCAATGGTCTAACGATACTAAACAAGAAGATTATTTTGCTCGTGAAGCTAAAAAAGGAATAGATGCAGCTGGAGTATTATTGAGCCGTCTATTGCCAGTTCATGAAGGTGCTTATAAAATTAAAGTGTCTTGTAAACCATCGCCTTCTTCTTGCAACTCAGAAGATATGAGTATTGATCAAATTAACGTGTTAGAAACTTTGGGTTCACGTGGTCTTGTGATCAGCGTTTTGAATTCTAACAGTGGTCTTCAACGTTTTTATTATATCAACTCATTTTTGACAAACGGTGGAACACAGATTAACGCACAGATGACTGAGGCTAACCCGTGGGCGCGATTGACAGAGATTGATTTGACTATCAAAGCTGATGGCGGTCTTAAAGGAGCTATCAAAGATTTATCTTCTGGTGGAACTATTATTATCGAAGGTAAACCGATTGAAAAACCAGTAAAATATTTCACAGATGCAGGTGCTCCACGTCCTTTAACGGCTGATGATATTGTTGGTGTCTATAATGGTACACTTGGAAAGATTAAAGGGACTTTGTTAATTAAACAATTTGTAGCTGGTCAGTTGGTAGGTTCTTTTGTTTCTGGCAGTATTCGTCGTGATTTCCAATATGTAAATTTTAAAGCGAAACAAGGTGTTATTGTTTTCGGTAACTCGGGTACAGGTACTCAGAACGATGTTAAGTTAACACTTGCTTTGCGAAAAGATCGTAATGGTAAAGAATTTTTGACTGGATTTTTGTTAACTTCAAATGGAACAGTTCCAGCTGCTACGTTTTATAAAGTTAAATAATTTTTTATAAAAATTAGTTTAAAAAAAGCCGGGAAATCCGGCTTTTTTTATTTGTACTTCTCTCTATGAATTGGATCTGTTTGTACGATTTCTTTGCAAATATATTTAACGCGATTTCGGCATTACAGTCTGCAAAGTTGTTTTTGATTGATTGATTCAGTTGATGATTTTCATTTATTCAGGAATAGAACTGATGACTTTGGCTGGATTGCCACCTGCGATTGAGTTTTCTGGAATGGATTTAACCACCACAGAACCAAAAGCAATGACCGAGTTCTCACCAATATGAACACCTTTTAAAATGGCAGCATCGGCTGCAATCCAAACATTCTGATCAATTTGAATCGGTGCAGTTTGCACAAGAGCCTTAGGCGATAGGCGATTTTTAGTAACACTGTGAAAGTCCGTATCCATCATTCGGCAATTAGCAAGTATGCAGTTTGCGCCAATATTAATGCTGACATAGGATGCGATTCTTGAACCGTTAATAAAACAATTGGCTCCGATATTTATTTTGGCTGCTGGGTGATGAGTAAAAATATTTGGTACAGAATCAAAAATTGTGTCGTCGCCAAAACTGATGGTTCCATTGCCAAAAACAACGATTGGACTTAAAAATGAAACTCGTTTTCCCCATATAATGTTTGGCGCTAAATTCATTTTAGCAAGCAATGTCCAATAGGGTCGATAGATAACTTGAGCTCTAAGCCAACCTAATTTCCAGCGAATATGCAGGCCATTTGTTTGATAAGAGGGATGTTGTGGCTCTGGAATCAAAGGTATTGCTTGAAGTATGTTTTTTAGAACAGCTTTTATACTCATGGATTTAGTTCCTTGATGAGCTTCGCTGGATTGCCGGCAATTAAGCTATTATCAGGAAATATTCCACTGGTGACCACGCTGCCGGCTGCAATGATACAGCCGTTACCAATTTCAACACCTTTTAAAATTGTAACGTTAGCGCCAATCCAACAATCGTCGCCAATAATAATGGCGCGAGAGGGGGCACTCCAATCTAATGTTATTCGCTTCGGTTGATGTTGATCCCATCTTGGAAAGAAATTTTCAGTCATCTGAATCATTTGCTGCGCACGCAGCGAGGACTCTTTGGGATGCGGATCAAAATCCTGAATAAAAACATTCCAACTCATCAAGGCTCTTTTGCCGATTATGATTTTGTTACGACTGATTATTTTAACGTCGCCAAGCACTGCGCGTTCGCCAATTTCTATAAGCCCAGGGCCGTAGCTTTCAAGACGTGCATTTTCATATATTATGCAGTGGTCTTGAATGCGGATAATTGAGGAATTATCAGCTGTCAAAAAGTTCGACAGGCTCTGAAAACGAACATTTTTTCCCAGTTCTATGTTTTGTCCTCTGAGGGCTAGAGGTGACAGGATTTTTGTCATGTAAAAAAGTAATAAACCACGCGTGTATTGCCATACTCGAGTGGGTCTTTGACAGATTGTTAATATCACTTTTCGTATAAAAAACATTTTTCTCTCGATTCAAAATTTATTTTTTGCGGTTTGAAATGCAAAAATAAACAGAGGACTTAATTTCGTCACTTTCAGTGTAGAACTTCCAGACACGAATGACATTTTTTGTTCTAAAAAAATGGTTTTTCACTCTGAAAACTGATGTTTCTTTTTTAATTCACATTTATTTTCTGATTTTATCCGCATTTGTTGCAATGCGCAATAGAGATAGAGTAAAATAAAATTTATATGCGTCAGACTATATTACATGTTTTTAATTCCAGTTTAATCAGTGGCCCCGAAACCTTGGTCATGCCTGCGCTTGCGCGATCAGGTTGGCCAGTACATATTTTACTTTTGCGTGAGAGCAGAGTCTCTGATGAAAAACAAAAGCATGTTGAGGAATATTTAAATCAGTTAAAACTGAGTTACACAGTCATTTTAATTGATTCACGTTATGATCGCCAGGCAATTAAAAAGATTAAGATGTATTTAGAAAATTTCTCTGATTTGTTCGTGGCACATGCACATGACGTAAAAGCCTCCTTTTATTTACTTAAGGCGACAGAGAAAATTGTTGATAGGCAGTTTTATATCGTTAGTACTCATCATGGTGTTTATGCTCGCAGTGGATTTGTTGTTAGGCTCTACGAGTTGTATTACAGTCACTTTTTATTGCCTCATTTTGATCGCGTTCTCGTTGTTTGTACAGAAGACAAGAAAAGACTTTTGCACCGAGGCTTGAGTAATGAGCTAGTTGAGGTTCATTTAAATGGAGTGACCCGCACTGAAATATCTTTGCAACAGCGTGCATTACAGCAAAAAAAAATACGTCAACTGTGGAATTTACCATTGGCTGAAAATAGTTTGATTTTAGGTGTGGTGGCGCGTTTAGATGCAGAGAAAAGGCACTCATATATATTACAAGTTATTGCGGAGCTTAAAAAAATAAAACCAGAAAACTTGAATGTCCAAGTCTTTTGTTTTGGTCGTGGCGCATTGGAAGAAAAATTGCGTGAGCAAACAGTGCAACTGGGTCTTGAAAAAGAAATGATCTGGGCTGGTTATCGATTAGGACTAGGGGAACAGTTGTCTGGATTTGATGCGCTTCTATCTCTTTCGCAGGCAGAAGGATTGCCAATAAATATGATTGAAGCCGGTTGGGCAGGAACGCCTGTGTTTGCCAGCGCTGTTGATGGAGTTAAAGATTTGGTGACAGATGATAAAATGGGTCAATTGATTTCAGCGGCGATGAGGCCTGAATTGGCTGCACAAAAATTATTAGAATTTCTTGTTGATAAACAAGAGTTAGAAAACAAAGGCTATCGTTTTCAGGAAAATGTAAAACAAAATTTTTCTCAGGATAAATGGTTATCTCGATTGCAAGAAATTTATCAACAATTGAAAGCAAATACTTCATATAAAGCGCAATCAAAAAAACACCAACAAGATACTGATATTCGAAAGGTATTGTCATGAATAATTTTATGAAAGCCACCTCCTGCTTGATGTTAATGTTTTTTCTTGGAGCTTGTGCTTCGACAAAACCATTTTTACCAGACAGTAAAAAAGTAAGTAAAATAAAAGGTGAAGATTTTCTTGTGGATGAAAACGATGGAGTAGAAAGTTCAGCGAAAGAGTCTGAACTTGAAATTCGTCCTGGTTTTTTAATTCAATTAAAATCATCATTAGATCCTCAGCTCAATGGAACATTTCGTGTGGCTTTTGACGGAACTTTGAAATTACCGTATCAGGTGAATTTAAAAACCACTGATTTGACAATGAAAACTTTATCGCAAAAAATTAACCAGTCATTTTCTCAATACTTTAAAAAAGGGGCGACTATTGACGTCAGTCTTTCGGAAAAAAAGTTTTGGGTTGAGGTGCGCGGCCTTGTACAGAAGCCTGGTCTGGTGTTGGTTGCGGAGCGTGAAAAAATTGAAGGTTTGATTGCTAAAACAGGTGGTTTGAGTCAAGAAAATGAAGCCCATATCGTGCAAGTGATTCGTGGTGAGAATAATTTTTATGTAGATTTACAAGAGTATTTCCAAGGATCAAAAGCACAGAAGTCAGCAATTTGGGTCGGCGGAGAGAAAGTTCTTTTCTTGAAAGCATCAGCAGCAGTCGATTCAGTTGATTCTGAAAATATTCATTTGATTGGTGACGTTAGAAATCCTGGAGGTTTTGTTTTTCAAACATCGACTGATTTTTATCATTACTTGGTCAAAGCTGGTGGCACGACCGCGACTTCTAATCTAGAAAAAATTGATGTGATTCGTGAGACGCGCAAAGGACGAGTAACAACTACAGGTACTGCTGATGAAATAGCAAAAAACATTAAACTACAAGCTGGTGATGTGATTGTGGTTAGCTCGAATATGCCTGGAAAATTTGAACGTAACATGCAGTTAAGTTCGACTATTGCTTCGATGATTTCAGCTATTGCGATTCTTTTTGTGATATTTTAATGGTGAGTTTGAAAGGTGATTATATGAAAAAAGCAGTTGAACAGCCTTTTAATTTAAATAATCTGATTAAACGCTATAGATGGAGTGTTTTATTTATATTAACACTTTCTGTTGCGATCGGTTTGATTGCGCCTAAATTCATCAAACCCCGTTATAAAGTAACAGCTGTAATCTCGATTTCACCGCGCTATTTTCAAAATCCTTTGGTTCGAGAGTTTATGTCTGAGGTTTACGATCCGACAGAGCTAAAATCGCAACGTGAATCAATGATTAGGCAGGCATTTGATCAAAACTTTTTAGATGAAGTAGCAAAAAGATTGAAATTCTATCGCGAAGAGCAAACTGGAATAGAAGCTGCTTACCGCCGCCAAGAAACATTGAAAAATATCGAGATCATTTCTTTGCAGAGTTCTGATTTTCAACTGTCATTTACTGAATTCAGTCGCGAGTCCGCAATGGAATTTGCTGATATGGGTTTGAAAAGCGTGTTGAGGGTTCTAAAACAGCAGCGTTCTCAGTCATTGACTCGCTTGCGTGATTCTATCGGCGTGCAATTGCAAACGATGGGATCTGTTAAGACGGATGCTAATCATTTGACGGCGGACTCGCTTAAACTGCAAATTGGAAAATTAGCCCAAGAGATTGAGAAGAAAAATGGTATGTATTCTCCACAGCACCCAACTTTACGTGCAAGTATTGAAAAAATGAAGTCTCTTGAAAAACAATTAGCTTTTGCACTGAATAATCCTGAAACGCAGCAGATTACCTTGGGTGATCTTGAAGGTGGTTCTTCTTTAGATGCGACCAAACGTGCCGTGTACGAAGATTTGATTCGTAAATTCAGTTATTTGAATATCGCCATTCAAACAGAGAACGAACCGAAGCCGTCATATTTTAGTATTGTTCGCAGTCCTGAACTGCCATACGCGCCAATCTGGCCAAAGAAATCATTATTTCTTATTTGGAGTTCTTTGTTAGGTATGTTGATTTGTTTATTACAAATTGCTTTGCGTGAGTTTTCGGCTGGACGAATGAATGTATTTGGTAAACAGTCTCCACGCGAAATTTTTACCAGTAAAATGCCAGCGGCGACTGTAAAGGCACATTTTGTCGAGTCTAAAGTTTCACACACTAATGAGAGTGATAAAGAGTCGTAAGAAAGAATCAAAGATAAATGGGCAGTCTCTTAGAGTACACACTTACCAACGAAGATCGATCTTTGATTCTGACAGAATTGTTGGTGTTCTCATTATTTATTTTAGCAGCTTATCTGATGGTCAAAGTGACGTCCTATTTTAATATTGAAAATGAGCAACAGCGAAAAATTGCTGTTTTAAGCATACCGCCGGCAAAATTAATGTTTGTATTGTTTTTGTTTTTTATTTTTAATGCTGTGTTTTCTCTGTATTCTGATGATGGCTTTTCAATTCTATATCTGATGCTGTCGTTGGTGCTCAGTCTCAGTGTGATTCGCACAAGCTTTTCTTTAGCGACATTTATTGCGATGTTGATTTTAAGACCATGGGAGATTCGACCTGATTTGGAAATTTTGGAAATCATTCCTCGTGTGTCGTTCATACTTTTTTTATTTAGTTATCTGATGGAAGCTTTGCAAAAGGGACGTCTTAATTTAAAAAAAAATCCGATTCAGGTGTTTTATCTCATCTTGGGTTTTTGGGTTTATATGTCGACATTTGTTTCGTCAGATATATTGCAATCGCAGGTTTCATTTTTTGAAGGTTATATGAAGTCTTTAATTATTGCTTTTGCAATTTTTCAAGGACTTGAGAATCATGATGATTATGAGGTCGTAACCGACAGTTTATTGATTTCAGCTCTTGGCGTCTCTGCAATTGCAATTTTAAATACAAATATGTTAGTCAATACTTCTCGTTTAGAGGGCAAAGGGGCTTTAGAAAATGCCAACGACTTAGCCGCATTATTAATTTTAGTTTTACCATTTAGTATCAAAGGCTTTTTGCATAAGCGGATCACGTTCTTTAATGTGTTTATTTCTGTATTGACCATTGGTTTATTGTTTGTGGGTGTTTGGAAAGCTCAGTCTCGTGCTGCTTATATTGCCATCGGAGCTATGGGCGCTGGATATTTTGGTTATCATTTCCGACATAACAAAAAGATTTTGCGTGTTGGAGTTTTGGTCTGTTTAATTGGCGCAGTTGTTTTAAGTCAGCTGAATTTAGGCAGAAGTTCTGATGATTTGCAAGATAGCAAGATGAACCGATTGGGATACTGGAAGGCCGGAATTTCGATGGCAATTCGAAACCCAGTGTTTGGTGTGGGGTTGGATCAGTTTCCCAAAAATTATGGAATGTATGGTGCTGCTAATTTTTCTGAGGGTGGAGATCGTACTGCGCATTCAAGTTGGATTTTGATTTTATCTGAAACTGGATTTCCTGGTTTGTTTTTTCTTTTAATAATATATTTATTAGCGATCAATCGAGGTTGGCTACTGGCAGACAGAATTCCCGAATTGTTATTGTGTTTGTTAGGTTATGGAGTGACGATGAGTTTTTTGTCTCATTCATATGTTTTATATCCGTATTTGCTTACTGCGTTGTGTTTTGCTTATCCTCAGGATATCAAAGGGGATGATTCATGAAAATTCTATGGATCAGTCCTCGTTGGCCTCATCCTGAAAATACTGGGGCGAGAAAAGCGACAATGTCGATATTGAATTGTTTGAACGAAGAGGGAAATGCATTATCGCAGCAGCAGACGTTTAAAGGACAGTTTAGTTTTGATTTGATTGCCGTAAAAAACTATTACGTCAACGAAGACAGCGAGAATGTAGTTCTGCAGTTAACGAAACCTAGACGACATCTGTTTGTTGAAAAGAAAATGGGATTTTTCAACTTCAATGGACTCATTGGTAAAGCATGTGATTTGATTAAATATAAATGTTTAAATATGTTTTTGCCAATGACGATTGCGAAATATTACGAGCGATCTTTGCGCTCAGAAATTGCCAGATGGTCATTAACAGAGACTTGGGATTATACTATTTTAGATGGTCTGCATGCGGCAGCTTTGATTGATGTTTACGATTCTCGTTATGGAAAATTGGTGTATCGTGCTCACAATGTCGAAACTGATTTGTGGGTGCAGATGGCTCGTGATGCTAAAAATCCATTGGCAAAAATTATTTTAAAAATTGAAAGTTTGTTGTTTGCTAAATATGAAAGATCTGTAGCTAATTTGTGTAAACTTGTATTTACAGTTTCGAATTTAGACAGCGATCGATTTCGCAGTTTTTTACAACTGAATAAATCCATGAAAAATATCGAATCAAAAAATATCTTTCATGAGTTAAAAGAAAAAATATTTTCCTTACCTATTGGATTTCCTGTACGTAAAAAAGTTATGCCAACTGTTATTTGTGGAGTGGAGCGTGGCACAGGTGATCATTTGAATTTGTTATTTGTTGGCAGTTTGGATTGGTTGCCAAATCAGCAGGGTTTACGTTGGTTTTTTACTGAGGTTTGGCCAGAAGTTGTAAAACGAAGACCCGGTGCAATTATTAAAGTTGTAGGCAGTGGTAATAGTTCGTGGTTGAGCCAGGAACTATTAGGCTCACATGCTCAAGTATTTCAAAATGTTCCTGATTTAAACCCATATTACGAGCAAGCAGACTTAACAGTAATACCTTTGTTTTTTGGCAGTGGAACCCGAGTGAAAGCTATTGAATCGGCTGCATTCTCTCGCACTTTTTTATCAACTCAGCTTGGAGCAGAGGGTTTGCCTTTTCTTGCTGGTGAAGAATACATTCAATTCGATACAGCTGCTGATTGGATTCGCATTTTGTCAGAAATAAAATTTGAAGAGCTGCAGCAAAAAGGATTAAAGCTGCGTCAATCGGCGTTGAGTAAATTTGATCAGAATGAATTGACTCGCATTTTCTTAAAAGAATTAGCGCGATCAATCGTAGACACGCCCTAATATTTTTTCTTAAATTTCGCATCATACAATTTATTTTAAAGTTTGCCATTGCTGGGGAGCTTATGGATTATGTTGCCTATGGGGTTTGGGTAAATTCCATACATGGAATGAAACTTGGGGTTGTAATGAAGTCGATCAATTTTAAAAATATAGTTTTTATTTTAACAGTTCTAGTTTTACCACAAGCTAAGGCAGTTGTTTCGCCTGAAGGTGTTTTTAAAAAAAATTGTTATATGCAAAATGACGATGCGATTTCTGAGCAGATTCAAGTTTTGCAATTAAATCCGAATGAACAAAAATGGAATCATACTTATATGGCTTATGAAGATGAAGCCTGTGCGAAAATGTATTTAAAATATGAAATTAATTATTTAGCTCAACTGACTCCAGGTAAGACAGATGGATTCAGTATTGTTTCAAATGTGGATTTTAAAGTTCAAAGTGTTGTATATACCGCACTGACAAAATCTGTGGCTCATTCATTAAATTATATTGGATTTTGTGGTTATACAAAATGGACCGCATTGACTCCAGTGGATGTCACTGGTTTGAATTGCCAAGATGTACAACAGCTGGCACGGGACCATGTTATTTATTCGACGGTGCAGTTTAATTCATCTTCGACAGAATTAAATGACATTGTTTCTCTTCAGATTGGTCAGCCGACACCAGATGAATTTGGCGAAACTCCAGAGACTCGATTGAAATCGATGAGTGATGTTTATTTGAAATAAGCCCTTATCTGTTTTCAATCTATAAATTGATTGGACCATCGCCATCGCCTCGGTTGAGGTGACATTGCGAAAAATCAGTCAGGCCTTTCATCATTTCAGGAGAAAAGGCTATAATGTAATTGGTTGGTGCATTCATGTAACCATTGGCTTTGAAGGCTTGTGTCCAGCGATGATGTGATTGATTCGAGATGATCAAATCAACACCTTGTTTATGTAAGAACTGTTCGCAAGCCGCAATGAGATCATTTTCATAACCCTTTAGACATAGACCGTCAGCGATAGTGCCAACTTTCATATTTGGAAATTGTTTATGTTCTTTCATCGGCGTCGCGAGAACAAGGGCCCAGCCAATACTTTTATTTTCTTTTTTTAAATGCAGTCTGACGTATCTTTTGCTGTTTGAAGGATAGAGTCTATTGAGGATTTCGCTACTTCGTTCGCAAATCCACTGAAAATCATTTTTGCTTTGTTGCCAAATTTCATCTGCCCAAAATGAAAATTCTGATTCTTGATTCACCACAATTTTAGAATCAGTTTTGTTTGATCGTATTTTTTGAATCAGATTATAAGTGCAAATGATGAAACTAAAAAATTTTAATTGATCTAAAAAAAATATAAATGGCTTCAGTCGATAATGGTTGCGAATGGCAGGCATATTTTTGATGACGTTGGCGGGTTTTAATATTTTAAAGAAAAATGGAACGTCGCCAACACTCCAGCCCATTTTTTTTAAGAACTGTGGCAGGGGTCGATTTTGATTGCCCATGCCTAGAGAGTACAAATATTTTTGTTTTCGAATAGCATCAAGATATATTTGTACACCAACCATGGCAAAACGGGGAGTAATGATACCTTCAGATAGCGGCAGTTGGTAATTGCCAATGGTGATTTCGTTATTCAATTTTTGCGCTGGTTGTTGTTTTAAAATGTATCCGCCGTGAACATTATCATCCTCGACGGCTAAATAATATTGTTGATAAATGCGAGAGTTGTCGGCTTTTGCAAGTTCACTGGATTGAGCGACCTCGGGAAATGTAAAAAACAATTCTGTTTGCGCCGCCAACATGCGTTCGTTGAATTTTTTAACAGCTGTAATATGTTTTTCTTCATAGGGAATGATTTGCATTTAAGAAGTCCCGCCGACTTTAAATTTGTGTAATAGCCATTTGCTTTCCATTTGAATTCTCTGAATGGGGGTGATTGAAGTTGGCCAATAGTTTTTTTGTTGCTCATGTAATAGAAAATCAAGCAGAGTCGCAGTTGGCACATACCAGCCATTTTTTTTCGCCAATCTTGTCATTAATTCCTTGAATCGTGGATTTAATTTTCCATTTTCTTGAAAACCACAGGCGAAATGCGTGTACATGATGCAGGCGCCGCCTTCGTCTTCTAGTCGATCTTGAGCTTGTTCGCTGATTGTGTGGTTGAAAGAATTTACCTCGGGTCCTTCGGAAGAAGAATACCAGTATGGGACGTAGGCTTTGCTGGGGTCGTGATAGGGCATGAGTGGGTATTGTTTTAAAGTGTTGATATCGCCAGTTATAAAATTGCGTACGTATTTGATTCTGGATTGGCAAATATCACCCCAAAAATATGGGGAGTTTTGATTTTCACCAAAGGCTGAATTGGTTTGACGAAATCTGGTTGCTAAATTGTAAAGCCAACGATTGGGACCGCTGAGACGTTGTGATCCCCAGTAAATGGCTTCTTTAGAATCAGCATGGTTAGACATTGAAACGGGATCATGACCAAATTCTTTTTTAAATAAATCCAATCCACGCGCAATATCTTGTGTGTGATGTGATGAGAATGAAGAACAGTGATATCCGATTTCAAAACCACTGGTTTGCAGGCTTTTGTGATAATCGAGATAAGCACCTTTTTCTTCGATGGTGGTGCCTTCAATATATCCTGGTGTGGTGTGGTGCAGTGGCCATACGGATTTGGTGGTTTTGAAACCTAAATCGCGCAAGAAATCATATACAACTTCGTAATTTCCCGGTCTAGACAGATCTGTGTCGTCGAAAATTGTAAACGCAAATTTTTTACCATCAGGCCAAACAATTTTATTTTTCATTGTTTCAATTTAAGGATAGCAAGAATGATTTTATCAATAGAATTCATTTCGGGAATTTGTTCCATGTCAAATTTGATATCAAATGCATTTTCTAAGGCGAAAATTAAATTCAATTGTCCAACTGAATCCCAGGCCGGTATGTCACCGATTTTCAGATTTTCCGAAAAATCTTTTTCATCTAGGTCAAAAGTTGTAATGAACACGGTTTTAAGTAATTTTTTGTCGTTATCTAACATTGTTGTGTTTGTCATTTTTTTTCTCTATCTTTATCTACTTAGAAGAAAGGTGGATTTTTTAAAATCAGTTTGATTGAAAAATGCCTAGTCTTCTAAATTTAAGGTTGCTCGAATTTCATTTCTACATAATCAGCTGGAATTTTATCTTGTGCTTCACTTAAATTCAAAGACCATTTTTGAGTTTGGTCGGGCAAGGTCTTTTGTAAGCTAAAACCAGACTGTCCCAGGTACTGTGCGGCGACTTGATTTCGTGAGCTTGGGATGAAGGTGGCCTCTAAAATTTGAGCTCCCGCTTGTCGAGCACGATCTGCGATTTGACGTAAAAGTCCAAATTCGACTGTGCGTCCAATGATACGGCAACTGAGCATCAGATTTTCGATCTCCCACATATCTTTTTCTTTTTTTAAGATCACAACACCAGTGATTCCGCTTTCGCCCATTTTGTCTTGCAAGCGTAATAACATAATTTCAAAATTTGGCGAGGCCAGCATCTGTCGAAGCTCCGCTTCTTCATAACGTTGAGTAGTTAAATTGAATTGATTGGTTTTCCAGATCAACTGATGAACTCTGGCAAAATTACTTTCATCGGCAAAAGATAATGTCGCTTTCATTTCAAGAGAGCGATAAAATTCTTCCAGTGAGCCGCTGCTTTTTTGTAAGGTTTTACGTTTGGCTTCTTCGGTATATTGTTTTGCCCTTTTTTTGTCTTCATCGGTGACGCGAAATATATCAAAACCTGTAAAATCATGAAGAGCTTGAATGTATAAAGAAGGGTCCTTAGGGACTTCGATGACTTGAACTTCTGGTGCCAATTGACGTACATTTTCACGTTCAAAACTGGAGTCATCAAAAAATACAAAACTGTTCACGCCAAGGTTTAACTCCTCAGCCATACTGCGAATGTTTAATGCTTTTTGTTCCCAATTGATTCTATATGCAGAGATATCTTCTAATTTTAAAACCATATCTGGATGTTCTTTGAAAACTTTGAGAGCATCGTCTTCGTTATTTTTGCTGCATAATGCGAGCAAAATTCCATTTTTTTTCAGACTAAGCACAGCTTGTTGAAAACGTGTGAAAAGATAACCTTGGCCTTCTCCGCCGATTTTTATTCCTTGTGCGCCATCTTCGCCAAGAATTCCGCCCCAAACAGTGTTGTCCAAATCTAAAACCAAGACTTTGCATGGTGTTTGCCGCAAAGTTTGAATTCCACGAGCAAAGAATCGCGCGATATGTTCAGCGCCAGCAGGTGAAAAATACAACCGACCCAGGGCTTCAAATCTTGGATCGGTAATATTTTTTAATCCATATTGTGTAAATACGGATTGTAAATTCAAAAGTTGTGCAAAGCTGTTCTCAGCGACAAATTGCTCAAGCATCTGGTTGAGCTCCCGGGCAATTTTTTCAAGCTGTAAACTTTGGTACATAGGCTGCGGTAGGGTCGGGTCGACCACGAAATTGGTCAGCAAAATTTTACTTTTAGCTTGAGGATTTTGGCGCATAACCTGTTCGATACCGGAAAGAAACATTTTAACCTGAGAAATGATCTGCGAGTTGTCAGTCAGAGCTCGAGGCGACCAAATTTGCAGCCAATAATCAGGTTGATTCTGTTGAAAATAGGACTGTGGGTCCACGGCCTCGCGCAGCCATGAGTTGAAATCACCGTCGATGACCTTGAATTCAGCTTTTGCGTCGGTCATGCCGCTTTGTTTTAGAATTTTATCCAAGGATCGGCTGAGACCAGAGGTTGTGGTGTCTCCTGTGATTAGAACTGTGAGTGATTTTTCCGCTGTTTTTGTCATCTGGTTAACTGCCATCTCTTGCTGAACGCGTTTGGGGGTGACTCATTGTTTTGTGAGCTTTCCGAGTGGCTATTTTAGCAATTTTTGAGAGGTAAAGCGACTGTCTAAAGTTTTGATAGGAAAACTTTCAGCATTGTTGTCTATGTGGATATGTGGTACACACCGCTCGTGAGAAATAAGATCTATTTTGACTTTAATGCGACGACACCGGTGGCTGATGATATTTTGCAAAATATTAGTCAGGCGGTAGCTATTTGGGGGAACCCAAGCTCGATTCATTGGGCTGGTCAGTCAGCAAAAACACTGTTGCGCGAGTCCAGGTACTCTATAGCGCAAGCCTTGGGCGTGGGCCCATTGGAATTGGTTTTTACTAGCGGTGGAACCGAGAGCAACAATACAATTTTGCGCAGTTTTTTTAGGCGAGTAAATGGCAGTGACCGCCATGAATTTATCACTAGCAGCTTAGAGCATCCCAGTGTTTTAAAAACGATGATGTGGATGCGTGAGAATGGTGCAGTTGTTCATGTTGTGTCAGTGGATCGTCAGGGTTTGTTTGATTGGGATTTTTTCCATTCAGTTTTGTCTGAAAAGACGGCTTTGGTATCGATCATGTTGGCGAACAATGAAACAGGAGTGCTTTTGCCTGTGGCTGAGATTGTACAGAAAGCTCATTCCGTCGGTGCGCAAGTGCATACAGATGCGGTGCAAGCATTTGGTAAAATACCTCTGAATTTGAAACAGCTTGGTGTGGATTATGCCAGCTTTTCTGCTCACAAGTTTTACTCGCTCAAAGGTACTGGCGTTTTATATTCACGTCGCGGGTCCGAGTTTGAACCTTTGCTGTCTGGTGGCGCACAAGAGCGGCATCGCCGCGGTGGAACCGAAAACACCCTGGGCATTTGGGCATTAGGTAAAATGGCGCAAAAAAATTTGTTGATTAACACACAAGCTGAACGATTGCAGGCATTGCGTGATCACCTTGAGAAAAGAATTCTAAATGAAATTTCGGATGTGTTGGTTACTCATCAAACAGCACAACGTTTGCCAAATACTTCAAGTTTGATTTTAAAAAATGTTGATGGTGAAACTTTGTTGATGAGTTTGGATTTAAAAGGTTATGCCGTCAGTACAGGAGCTGCATGCAGCAGCGGAAATCCTGAACCCAGTCCTGTTTTGTTAGCTATAGGTTTGTCACGGCAAGAGGCGCAGAATTCATTACGTTTGTCTTTAGGCTGGAGCACCTCTGCGGAGCAAGTAGATCAATTCGTTGATGTGTTAAAAGAGACAGTGATTCGTTTGCGGTCTTTGAATGAACTTGCAGACGAGAGTTTGTTAGATAAAAAAATATTAAATGTCAGTTCAGATGTCGGTTTAGATACCGGTGTAAATACTTTTAGTAAAGAAGTCAGTTTATGAGTGAAACACAAAAACAAAATTCAAATTCACAACGTAAGCCCCGAGTTTTGGTGGCGATGAGTGGTGGTGTCGACAGCTCCGTTGCGGCCTCACTTTTGGTTGATCAAGGTTATGATGTTATTGGCGCGACTATGCAGGTATGGGATTATTCAAGCTGTGATATTCAAGAAGGTAATGGCACCTGTTGCTCAAGCATTGATGTCGATGATGCGCGCAGTGTTGCGGATCATTTAGGAATTCCATTTTATGTTTTAAACTGTGAAGCCAAATTCAAGGCCGCAGTTATTGACCCATTTTTAAAAGATTATCTTGAAGGCAAAACACCTTTGCCTTGTGTGAATTGTAATACCTATTTAAAATTTGATCACCTGGTTCGTAAGATGAAAGAACTTGATTGTGATTATTTGGCCACTGGTCATTATGCACAGATTTTAAAAGATGAAAAAAACCAATCACATATTCATACCAGCGAAGATGATTGGAAAGATCAAACATATTTTTTATTTACTATGGATCCAGCATTGATTCCGCATTTGCTTTTTCCGGTGGGCAGTATGACAAAACCTCAGGTGCGAGAGTACGCTGAACAGAAAGGCCTGACTGTAGCGCGCAAAAAAGACTCTCAAGGAATTTGTTTTGTTGGCAATCAAGGTTATGGCAATTTTATTGAACAACATGTCAGTGCTGATAAAATTCGTGAGCAACAAGGTTTGTTGAAGAGATATCCCTCTGGTGAAGTCATGGCCACTCACAATGGCATACATCATTTTACTTTTGGTCAAAGCAAGGGCCTGGGTATGAGTCATCATGAAAAATTATTTGTAATTAAAATTGAGGCTGATACCAAAACAGTTTGGATTGGGGATGAACAATATCTCTTTCAAGATTATGTTGAGGTTGTAGATCCACATTATTTGGATCAAATCCAAGAAGGTGAAACTTTGCGTGTGAAAATTCGTTATGCTCATCGTGGCGCTCTGGCCAAGGTTTTTAAAACAGATAAGGGTTTGCGTTTTGATTTTATTGAGCCACAACGTGCAGTCACTCCAGGTCAGGCCGCGGTGATGTATCGTGATCGCCAATTAGTTGGTGGGGGATGGATTACTGTATGAATTTTCAAGTCCATACTTTCGGTTGCAAAGTAAATACATATGATTCTGGTTTGATTCAAAAAAATATGAATCGTGCAAGTTCTCAATCCAGTTTGGTTTTGCAGCCCGGAGTAAAAGTTCATGTTTTGAATACCTGTGCAGTCACTGCGGAAGCAACCAAAGAAGCTGTGCGCATGATTCGTCGGATAAAATCCAAAGAACCGTTTGCAACTGTTGTCGTTACTGGCTGTGCAGCGCAAGTCGATACCGAAGCCTTTCGCGATTTGCCAGGGGCAGATTTGATTGTTGCAAACTCGCATAAGGGATTGTTGCCAGAAATTTTAAATCAGTTTTACAAAGGTGAAATCAAAGACAAAGTTTTTAAGTCCAATATTTTTCGTAAAGAAGATTTGGAAATGGGTGGAGGCGTTGAGAAATCTCATACACGCTCATTTCTAAAAATTCAGGATGGATGCAACAGCTTTTGTACTTATTGTATTATTCCGTATGCCCGTGGCAAGAGTCGTAGCATCCCGGTCAAAGAATTGATTGGACGTGTGCAAGAACTTTATGATCAAGGCATTCGTGAGGTGGTTCTGACGGGTGTGCATATTGGAGATTATGAAGATCAAGTTGGGACTGATAAAAAAAGTTTAGAAGATCTTGTGCAAGCTTTGCTTGAAAAAACAAAGATGCCACGTTTTCGCTTGTCTTCTCTTGAGCCTGTTGAGCTGACGGATCGATTGTTAGATTTATATTCGGATGATAGATTGTGTCCGCATTTTCATATGAGTATTCAAAGTGCTGAAACCAATACTTTGGCGCAGATGAAACGAAAATACACCTCGGCAGAAGTTGAAAAATCTTTGTTACAAATATCAACACGTTATCCTCAGGCTTTTGTTGGTATGGATGTGATTGCTGGTTTTCCCAGTGAGACCCAAGAGCAGTTTGAAGAAACATATGCAAGATTGGCTGAGATGCCATGGACTCGCATTCATGTTTTCCCATACAGTGAGCGCACGGGTACCAAGGCCGCAGCCTTGGAGATCAGTGTTCCATGGCAAGAGAGATTAACTCGGGCACAAAAATTACGAGAGCTTAGCTTGCATCGTTTTCAGAGCAAAGCTTTGGAACAAATCGGCACTTTTAAAAAGATTTTATTACTTAAAAATGAAAACAATAAAGCGGCAAAAAAAGTTCAAACTTTGTCTACTGAGGGTTTAACGGAATTGGCTTCAGAATCCGCTCCAGTATTGAAAGTGTTTTCCGGATTGAGTCGTGATTATTGGAATGTGAATATTGAGTTGCCGCAAAACTCTAGCCCCGAATTGTTGGCAATGTTGTCGGCCAAAGCTGGTTCAGAAGTTGAAGTTAAAATATTGGGTTACAGTTCCGACAGCAGTAAGGCGATGGAAGGTCATTTACGCGCAGAACTTGTTTCTGAAGAACTAACGAAGATGTAAATAGATAGAAAAATAAAACGTAAGAGTAAGAGTAAGAGTAAGAGTAAGAGTAAGAGTAAGAGTAAGAGTAAGAG
>CAZMVK010000012.1:29243-33827 GCA_964569545.1 uncultured Bdellovibrio sp. | reverse complement strand
TGAGAATTGAGAATTGAGAATTGAGAATTGAGAATTGAGAATTGAGAATTGAGAAAAACCCTCAAGCAATTTCAAATCAAGTAAAAACAAAAAGAGTCAAAGCGCAAACGAAGTGAGCGCGCTAAAAATCCAAAAGCCGAGGCTGTTCAAAAAGGTTCAGCTGCAAGGCGCGACCGAGGCGAGCGCGGAGGCCTACTTTATGTAGGCCGCACAAGCGACCCGACCAAGCAACGCAGTCAGATGAGCCTTTTTCAACAGCCGTCAATCGGAGCCCTTGAGTTCGGCTAGTATATCCCACCCAAACTTTTCTAATTTATTTTCGCCAATACCGTAAATGTTCTTTAGCTCATCCAAGCTTTGTGGGTTTTCAATCGCCAGATGTTTCAATGTTTGATCGCTGAAGACTACGAATGCTGGCTGATCCAATTCAATTGATTTTTGTCGTCGCCATTGGCGAAGGACTTGAAAACGAGATTCTTGTTTTTCATCTAAAACCACATCTGCAAGATTGAGTTTCCCTGATTTTGTTTTTGCCAGGGACTGCTCTGTATTTTTTCCTATGGTTTTTTCTTTGTTTTTTGATTTGCTCAACGCTTTTTTAATTTTTTCGACACTGGTTATTAAACGCACCGTTGGCGGCGGGCGCTGAATCTTTCGCTGCGATAATGGTACACAGCTGTCGCAGTGACCACAATTTGTAATCCGCTGCGAATCTTTATAGTAAGTTAAAATTTCAGCATGACGGCACTCGCCACCCTCTGAGTAGTGGACCAAGGCTTCTAGCGTTCTCCAGCGAGAATTTTTAATTGGCTGAGGAGCATCTGAGCTTTGAATAAAATAAGATTGGAGGCCTTTGTCTTTTGATGAGTACAACATCAAACAAGTAGAATCTTTACCATCGCGACCTGCCCGTCCCATTTCCTGATAGAGGGAATCAATGTTCGCAGGCATTTGATAGTGCACAACGAGCCTGACATCGGGCTGATCAATACCCATGCCGAAAGCATTTGTTGCCACCAAAATTCTTAAATTATCATTGGCATACGACAGCTGAGTGTTTGTTCTTTTTTCCGAACTAAGTCCCGCATGATAAAAACCTATCTGTTCAGAAATTTCTGGAAAACTACTTTTTAAAAACTGTGAAACTTCTTCGGTGATTTTGCGTGTTCCACAGTAAACAATAATTCGCCCCTCTGGTGTTTGACGAATGCCTTGTAATAAGTATGATTTTTTTTCGTCATCATTTTTACAGGTTTCAACTTGATAATATAAATTCGGACGATAAAAGCCATGCACTTTTTTTTGTGGATTGTGCAGATTCAACTGTCTAGAGATGTCAGACAAAACCGCAGGCGTCGCAGATGCCGTCAGCGCGAGGATGGGAACATCGGGACGGATTTGTTTTAAAACACTGAGCTGGCTATACTCTTCGCGAAAATCATGACCCCACTGAGAAACACAATGGGCCTCATCAATCGCAAACAGTGCAATGTCTTTTTGTCGAATCCAATTTTGAAAACCCTCTTTTTGTGCGCGCTCGGGAGACAGGTACAAAATGTAGATACCACCCTTTTGAATTTCAGAAAAAACTAGTCGCTTATCATCTTCACTTTGTCCCGAGTGAATACAGCCCGATGGAATTTTCATTTTTTGCAAAGAGAGAACTTGGTCTCTCATTAAAGCTATCAATGGCGAAATCACTACAACAAGTTTTTTAGTCCACACCGCTGGGAATTGATAACACAGTGATTTTCCACCCCCCGTTGGCAGCACAGCTAGAACATCATTTTTTTCTAAAATAGCTGAGATGATTTCTTTTTGACCAACGCGGAATTGCGACAACGAAAACTGACTCTGCAATATGTCTTCGAAATTTATATCTTTGGTCGTGGTTTCAGTTTTCATGCTTGATACTTTCTGTGAGAACTTGCGATGTTTGCAAGAAAAAAGCGTTTTTCACAATGTAGCAAATTCACGGCCACCGTCGTTGGTCATTAACATTAATCAGCTGAGCCCTGGACCTTGATCTATATTCTTTCTCGATCGTTAAGAAGTTTTACAAAACCACCGAAACACAAGCTGAGAGCTAACCGGTGCCAACAGAACTTTGGTCCTTATGAAAGGGGCCAGGATGGCGCCAGAGAAAGATTCGGTGACACATGGATGTTCGCATTACACTTTATGCATTGGCATTGTCTGCGTTGATCTTTACAACTGCCTGCCAAAAAAAATCTGAAAACGATGTCTTTCCTAATAATGCCGATAGCCAGGGTGGCGGCGGCAGCTCTGAGTGCCCGACACAAGAATTAATTAAATCTGAATTTATGGTGACTTATGAAAACGGTCGCTTTGAAAAAGTAAAAGCTGAAAATCGCGAAGTTTTCATGCAAAAATTTTTACGACCTCGTCTTCAGGAAATCAAACATGTTGAATACAATCAACGCGTTCACATTCATCAAGATATTGTTGCAGATGAAAACTCTGAAGATTTTCAAGCGTCATCAACCGCCCAAACGCATTGGGATACGGACATTATTCAAGCACCTTCTGCGTGGAATGAAAATGTCTTAGGACAAAACGTAAAAGTTGCGGTTGTCGACGCCGCAATTGATTACGCACAACCGCAAATCAAGCCTCGTTTATCTCCTAATTTAGCAGAAATTAACGGATTAGATGGCGTAGATGATGATGGCAATGGCTATGTTGATGACAAATACGGATGGGATTTTGCTGACAGCCAACCACAACCAGTAATCAGCGCTGGAAATTATCATGCTACACATGTTGCCGGAATTATTGCGGCAGATCGCGACACAGGAAATGTTCTTGGTGTTGCGCCAAAAGCAGAAATTGTTCCCGTAAATTTTATGGATCAAGAAGGCGGAGGTACCCTTGCCGATGCTATCAGCGCGATTCAATATTCTGCTAGTCGTGGTGTGAAAATCATTAACGCAAGTTGGGGTGGGCCCGGCTGTTCGGAAACATTGAAACAAACTATTACAGATTTAAATCAAAAAAATATTTTATTTGTCGTTGCCGCTGGCAATGATGGTGCAGACTACGATCGTTTGGGGCCAGCGTCTTATGAATATCCAGCTGCATTCAATTTGCCCAATCAGCTCACTATTGCTGCTACTGATAGCAATGATAATATGGCTAGTTTTTCAAATAAAAGCTTTCATCTTGTGCATCTCGCCGCCCCTGGCGTTTCAATTTTATCTACTGTGCCATTGTTGACCTCGGCAACTGGCTCAAAAGCTGTGTCGGGAACCTCGATGGCAACACCCTTTGTTAGTGGAGTCGCCGCTCTGCTGTGGAGCGCTCGACCAAATGCCACGGTGTCACAAATTCGCGATGCAATTTTAAACTCTGTCGACGTCGGCACCTTGAAAGTCTCTACGCAAGGGCGAGTAAATGTCCAACGTGCTCTGAATGAAATTCGTCGCATCGCGCCCTAATTAAATACTTAGGTGCCTCTGAAAAAATCCTCATGGTAAAAAGACAGACCGGCTCGTTAGCCAGTTAATTTTAGCATGAGGAGTTTTGCATGCGTTACTATGTTGCTGATTTAAAAAATCATGTGGGTGAAACAGTCACCCTAAAAGGTTGGGCTTATAACACCAGATCATCTGGCAAAGTTAAATTTTTAGAATTACGCGATGGCACCGGCATCGTACCCTGCATTTTTTTTCGCGGGGAATGCGAAGAAGCTGCGTTTGATGTCTTTGAAAAAATCACGCAAGAATGTTCTCTGAAAGTAACCGGAGTTGTACGCAAACACCCAAAACATGAAAACGTTTTTGAACTTGGCGCACAATCTGTTGAAATCATCGGAGCCTCGCCAGAATTTCCGATTTCTCACAAAGAACATGGCACTGATTTTTTAATGGAAAATCGTCACCTCTGGATTCGCTCTCGCAGACAAGCTGCTATTTTGCGTGTTCGTCACGAAATCATTTCCGCTATTCGCGATTTTTTTGATGGCCGTGGATTTACTTTGACTGATGCTCCTATTTTTACTCCGAGCGCTTGCGAAGGCACTACGAATTTATTTGAAACAAAATACTTTGATGAAAAAATGTATCTTTCACAAAGTGGTCAGCTCTATATGGAAGCCACCGCTGCAGCTCTTGGCAAAGTTTATTGCTTCGGTCCAACATTCCGCGCTGAAAAATCTAAAACCCGAAGGCATTTGATCGAATTTTGGATGGTTGAGCCAGAGGTCGCGTTTAATGACATGTATGACAACATGGAATTGGCAGAACAGTTTGTTGAGTATGTTGTTCAACGCACATTAAAAAATCGCGCAGATGAATTAAAAGTTTTAGAAAGAGATTTATCTAAGCTTGAGTGTATCAAGGGCCCTTTCCCACGCTTGCATTACAATGAAGCCTGCGAATTGATCGTTAAAGAAAATCCTGAATTCAAAATTGGCGATGACTTTGGCGCTCCAGACGAAACGATTGTTAGTTCTAAGTTTGAAAGACCTGTTTTCGTTCACCACTATCCAATTGCGATCAAAGCTTTCTACATGAAAGAAGATCCAAAAGATCAGGGTTTTGCTATGGGTTGTGATTTGCTGGC
>CAZMVK010000012.1:28383-29233 GCA_964569545.1 uncultured Bdellovibrio sp. | reverse complement strand
GATCGTTTATAACTATCCGAAGGAAATCAAAGCTTTCTATATGAAAGTGAATGAGGACCAGAAAACGGTTTGCGCTATGGATGTTCTAGTTCCAAAAATTGGCGAAATCATCGGCGGAAGTCAAAGAGAAGACAATCTAGAAATTTTGCAAAGAAAAATTCACGAGCATGGACTGCGCGAAGAAGATTTCAAATGGTACAATGATTTGCGTAAATATGGCAGCTTTCCACATTCGGGATTTGGCTTGGGAATTGAACGAACTGTGGCTTGGATATGTGGTTTGCCTCACGTGCGCGAGACCATTCCATTTCCACGCTTGTATGGCCGTAGCTATCCATAAACAAACTTATAAAAATAAAAAATTTGCATCTTAGACTGTATTTTGAATTTGTATTTTGTCAGAGGAGAACTCATGGAAACAGAAATGACTACCCAGAAACGCCTCAGGGATCTTGAGGCACGAAACGAAAAAGCAATGGCCGGCGGTGGCCAAGCTAAAAATGAAAAACACAAACAAGGTGGCCGACTGACCGCGCGCGAACGACTGGATGTTTTGTTGGATCCTGGCAGCTTTGTAGAAACTGATCGTTTTGTTGTTCATCGTTGTGATAATTTTGGTATGGATAAAAATCGCGCTCCCGGCGATGGAGTTGTTACAGGTTATGGTCGTGTGAACGGAAAATTGGTTTATGTTTACAGCCAAGATTTCACCGTCATTGGCGGATCTATGTCTCGCACTCAAGCTAATAAAATTTGTAAGATCATGGATCTTGCCATTAAAAATGGGGCGCCGGTCATTGGCTTGAACGATTCTGGTGGCGCCCGTATTCAAGAGGGCGTTCATGGTCTG
>CAZMVK010000012.1:16529-28373 GCA_964569545.1 uncultured Bdellovibrio sp. | reverse complement strand
TAAAGTCTTCACTATTTTTGGGGGCAGCCTCTCTTCCACTCAAGCAAAAAAGATTTGTAAAATTAAAGAACTCGCAATGAAAAACGTCGCCGCCGTGATTGGACTCAATGACTCTTGTGGTGCGCGAATTCAAGAAGGCGTTGAATCTTTAGCGGGTTATGCAGATATTTTCGTACGCAACACGATGTCTTCAGGTGTGGTTCCACAAATCACTGGTATTATGGGGCCATGTGCGGGTGGTGCAGTTTACAGTCCCAGCATAACTGATTTTGTTTTTATGGTAAAAGAATCAAGCTACATGTTTGTTACCGGCCCTGACGTTATCAAAACGGTTACTCACGAAGAGGTCACCAAAGAAGAATTGGGCGGAGCTATTACTCATTCGCAAAAATCTGGCGTTGCGCATTTTGCATGTGAAGATGATAAACATTGTTTGTTGTTGATTCGCGAATTGATGGGTTTTTTGCCATCAAATAATTTGGAAGACGCGCCGACATTACCAACAAGAGATCGTCCGGATCGAATTTGTGAATCTTTGAATACAATGATTCCAGACAGTTCAAAAAAACCTTATGATATGTTGGCATTAATCCAAGAAGTTGTGGATGAAAAATATTTTCTCGAAATTCACAAAAACTTTGCACAAAATATTATCGTAGGCTTTGCTCGCTTAAATGGTCGTAGCGTCGGCATCGTTGCCAACCAACCACAATTTTTAGCCGGTTGTTTGAATATCGAAGCCAGCAGAAAAGCGGCAAGATTTATTCGCTTTTGTGATGCTTTCAATATTCCGATTGTTTCTTTTGTTGATGTTCCAGGATTTTTGCCAGGAACAGATCAAGAATGGAATGGTTTAATTACTCACGGCGCGAAATTGCTTTACGCCTATGCCGAAGCAACCGTTCCTAAAATAACACTGATTACTCGCAAAGCCTATGGTGGCGCTTATATCGTAATGGGTTCTAAGCTTCTTCGCTCTGATATTAATTTAGCCTACCCTACGGCTGAGATTGCAGTGATGGGAGCAGAGGGTGCTGTAAATATTATTTTTAAAGATCAAATCAGCAAAGCAAAAGATCCCGTTGCAGAAAAGGCCAAACTCATTCGCGAATACGAAGAAAAATTTAGCAACCCGTATATTTCTGCAGAGCTTGGTTTAACTGATGAGGTGATAGAGCCTGCGCTGACTCGTCGTCGTTTAATTGATGCTGTTGAAATGTTGCGAAACAAACGTGATATCACTCCGCCGAAAAAACACGGAAACATTCCACTCTAAAGAAAGGCATTTTTATGTTTAAAAAAGTATTAATTGCCAATCGTGGTGAAATTTCAATTCGGATCACTCGCGCCTGTCGCGAGTTGGGAATCCGTTCAGTTGCTGTTTTTTCTGATGCAGATCGCGATAGCTTGCATGTGTTCTTGGCAGATGAAGCTTACAATATTGGGCCAGCCCCCAGTGCGGAATCTTATTTGCGTGCAGATAAAATTTTAGAGGTCGCAAAAAAATGTGGTGCTGATGCCATCCATCCTGGCTACGGTTTTTTATCTGAAAATTCTGCTTTCGTACAAGCGTGCATGGACGCCGGTATTACTTTTATTGGTCCAACACCAGAAAATATCAATGCGATGGGCGACAAGTTGTCAGCCAAAGCGCTGATGAAAAACGCCAAGGTCCCAACAGTTCCTGGTAGCGACGGCGCTGTTGAATCTGTAGAGCAAGCCGCTGCCGTAGTTAAATCCATTGGCTTGCCAGTGATCATCAAGGCCTCTGCTGGTGGTGGCGGCAAAGGCATGCGAGTTGTCCGCACCGAATCTGAAATCGAAAGTGCCTTTCGCGCTTGTCGTTCAGAAGGCCAAAATTATTTTAAAGACCCTACTGTATATATAGAAAAATTTGTCAGCGATCCGAAACACATTGAAATTCAAGTGTTCGGCGACAAACATGGCAATGTGGTGCACTTGTTTGAACGTGAATGTTCTGTGCAAAGACGACATCAAAAAATTATTGAAGAATCTCCAAGCCCTTCGGTTCCACCCGAGGTTCGTCAAAAAATGGGAGACGCTGCAGTTCGAGCGGCCAAACAAATTAGTTATATTGGTGCCGGTACTATTGAATTTATTTTTGATAACACCACCAAAGATTTTTACTTTATGGAAATGAATACTCGTCTTCAGGTTGAACATCCGATCACCGAGCTGGTGACGGGAGTTGATCTTGTGCGCGAACAAATTTTTGTAGCGCTAGGTCACCCTCTTTCCTTTAAACAAGAGGATTTAAAACAAAAAGGACATGCCATCGAGGTCCGCATCTGCGCCGAAGACCCAGTAACTTATAAACCAAGCCCTGGATTGATTCGTGCTTGCCGCCACCCTCAGGGGCCATTTGTTCGTTGCGATTCATATGCCTATCCAGGTTATGAGGTTCCTATTTATTATGACCCGATGATAGCAAAGGTAATTACCTGGGGAGAGACTCGTGCCGAAGCTATTGATCGTATGGACAGAGCCTTGTCAGAGTTTATTTTATCAGGAATTAAATCGAACATAGTTTTACACAGAACGATATTAAAACATCCAAAATTTATTGATGGCAGCTACACCACGCAATTCTTAGAAAAGAATTTCGAGGTTATTGAACCTGAAATGTTTAAATATATCGATGATCATGTATTTCTAATCGCTGCCGCAATCACCGCATATAACGATCGAAAGGCGAAAGATATTCGCCAGTACAATGTTTATCCAAACTGGAAAAGATTGGGTCGACGAATGCAATTACGTTTATAGATACAAGGATGTCATATGTATTTTGAAGCAGAGCTTAAGGGCAAAAAATATAAGATTGATGTGATCGAATCACCTCGTCACTGGAAAATTTCTTTACAAGAAGAAAATGGGCCATGGGTGCATTATGATCTATCAAAAGACGATTACAAAAAAACTGAAAGCTATTTTAGTTTTCTGTTTAAAGGTGTTTCTTACTTGGTCGATGTTGTTGGTAAAGACACGGAATATACGGTTTTTACTCGCAACTCTTTTCGTAATGTAAAAATCTTCAATGACGAAATGCTTTTGCATGAATCATTAAAAGCTGGTGGTGGCGGTGGCGGCGACAAAGAGCTTAAGTGTGGAATGCCAGGCAAGATCATCGAGATATTCGTCAAAGAAGGTGATGTTGTTAAAGCCAACAAACCATTGCTGATCATGGAAGCGATGAAAATGGAAAATGAAATGCGCACGGCTAGCGAGGTTAAAATTAAAAAAATCTGCGTGAAGCAAGGGGACTCTGTCGAGTCCGGCACCGTGCTTATGCAGTTTGAACCGGCCTAGTTTATTTCAATCTCCACGCTCAGCGATCTGACAAGTCATCTCAATCGGAATATGATCGCTGAGCATCTCAAATGCTGGACCTATTTTATATTGATTCAATCGTACCAGCGCCCTGTCGTACTTATTAATCATATCTGATTTTTCTTTTTCATTAAGCTGTCTTGGCGCCGTCGGATTTGTAGCCTTGTTCGGCTTTATCATTTGAACTAAAATATTCTTTTTTTCATCGACAAACTTCTGCTGCATAACATTTTGTGCATATTGAGAGATAGATCCGGCCATTTCTATTAAATCTTTAGATTTTTTGTCTGGTAAAATATAATTAAAATTGCGAATGCTGGATGCTTTACACTCGGGAGTATTTTCTTGATTAAAAACAAAATGATCGTAGTTGCTAGCAAGTCCGCTGTTATTCAAACTCAATGTTGTTTTTTCGTTTTGGTAAACCGAAACGCCTGGTCCTGGTCGCAAGGCGGCCCTCCACATAGATAAATTGTTTTTTTTCATTTCTAAATTAAAATCACCCATAAAAATGACATCGTCATCGATTTTCGAAAGAACTGACATTTCTTTTGCCGTCACTAATGTTTCAAAAAATCGACCTATGTAATCTTTTTGAATTTTACATTTTGCACTGAGAGTATTTTCACAAACAGCTTTTTTCTGTTCTGCCAAATCTCCCGCATCCATTGTCGCGTGAAAGCGTAAATGCGCAGAGATCGCTATAAAATCAAAATGCCCCGCTTGAAACGACGCTACAAATGGCAATCGCGACATCAGTGCGCGATCTGCAGGATTGACCTGTAAACCACACCCCAGGTTTTGTGGCGGAAAGTTTCCGCGGACATCGGCTGATAAATCTTTCGAGCAATATGACAACTCTTTTGGTTTTATTCGGCTTGATCGATAATAAAACCCGGCCATCTCTCCGGCATTACCTTCCCCCTCAGCGGTGGCCTGCATAATCAGCGCCCAACTCTTATCTCTCTCACGCAAAGCTTCTAATAATTGTAAATATCCTGGCTTTACAACCTTCCAATTCTGATAAGGAAATGTTTTAAGTTGTCCTTTTTCGTCTACCAACAGCTCATCGATTTGACGATTGGCAATGCTCCAATCTTTTGGCAAAGGCATCAGTTCCTGCGAGCCGACAACATCCCAATGGTCCATTACCTGAGCCATCAATTTCATATTCTTTAGTGGGGTTTGATCATCTCCCAAGTGGAACAGGTTGAATGAACCGATCTTAATGGCTTTAGTTTTACTTAGAACAACAGCCTGTATATTTTTATCAACACGCGAATAGTAATGAACATAGTTTGGCGTGCAAACAGATTCTAAATCAGAAACTCTCTCATACAATCTTCCCGAGCGCAGGCAATCATCCAAAGGTCCTGTATATGTCAAAACATCAGATGTTGATGTCGACATTGTGCTGGCCGAGCTGCGGTGTTTATGATTTTGATGTTTGTGCTTTTTATTAGAAGCTAAAACGTTGTTCTGAGAAAATATAAATAACGCACCTATCACCGCCAACGAAAATATTTTTTCTTTATTCATACTGGAGGCTGGCCTTGGTCTGTTTTTTTTCTATAAAATAGACTATCCACAAAGAAGCTTCGTACATGATCACCATCGGCACCAACATCATCAACATGCTAAGTAGATCTGGCGGGGTAATAACCCCTGAAATAATGGCCAAAACCACAACGGCATATCGCCTTTTATCGCGTAAAAATCTAGAGCTTATAATTCCCATGGTACCCAAAATAACAATCACCAACGGCATTTCAAAAGCTAGACCAAACATTAGCGTGGTTGTTACAAAAAACGATAAATACATATCGATTGTTATCATTGGTTTATCGATGTCTCCGCCATAGCCCATTAAAAAATGAAAGGCCATTGGGAACACGACATAATAAGCAAACAAAATTCCCGTACAAAAAAGAAAGGCACCCGTTAAAATAAAGGCTAGTGAGTATTTTTTTTCACGGCTGTATAAACCAGGTGCGATGAACTTCCAAAGTTGATACAGCCAAAATGGACAAGATAAAATCAAGCCACCAAAAAATGAAATTTTAATGTGAGCAATGAATTTATCTGCGGGCGCGGTAAACACCAAGCCACCCATTGGCAAGTACTTGGCAATCGGCTGACGAACCCAGTTGAAAATAGGTTCGCTGAAATTATAACAAAAAATCATTCCCGCAACACAGGCGTAAGCCGAAAATACCAGACGTTTTCTCAGCTCAGTAAGATGCTCAATCAGCGTCATGTGTATTGAGTTGTTCGATTCATTCATGATGGTTTCTCTGATTTGGGTTGTTGTTCATGACTCTCATGCTCAGCTGAGCTTGGCGACACCACTTCAACCTCTGGCTCAGTTTCAGATTTTTGTTCAAAAACTGTGGCCCTGTGCTCTGCCATCATTCGTTTGCGATCCTCAAAGGTTTGCAGTTTCAACTCGTCCGTTAAAATATTTGTACTGCGACGAAGCTCTGCCAAGAGCTTACCAAGCGCTCGCGCAACCTCGGGCAATTGTTTTGGGCCAATAAAGATGAGTGCAAGCGCTGCAATCACCAACAAGTGGGACATGCTACCAAATCCAAACATAGATTACTTCCTTAATCTTGACGTGAAAGCTTAACCTGGTCTGGCTGTACTGTCAAAACTCCCATTTCAACTAATTTTTCTTTGGCAAGTTCTGAGCCGGTACGCATATAACGATCATATAAACGCAATAAACTTGAGTCCGTATGCACCAAAGATTGCTGACTGATATAGGTTAGCACATCCACATAGTCGATGAATCTTTCTGAAAACGTACGATACACCATCGACAAAGACTCTTCGCGAACCGCGTCAGCCAAATTGGCATAAGCAGCTCCGCCTATGCCCGCATAGTAATCAACATCTACAAGCTTTCTTTGGAGCGAGTCCCCAAAAAATCCACTGATATATAAACTGCGGTCACCTAATTTTTTTAGCAGTTCGATGCGCTCCCAAGATTCAACATTATGCGCGTGTAAATACATTTCGGCCAAAGTCGTGAATTGTTTTTTGCCAGATTCTGAAACCTCTTGATCAAACAAATTTCTGGCGTCGAGATAATGCTCCAGCAAATCCACCAAGTATTTTTGTACTGGAGGCTCTGTTTTGACGTTGCGTTTTTGTAAGCCATTTTCGACCTGCTCAAGAAAAAATTCTCGAGAGGAAATTAGAAACAAGCTTGATGTTTGTTGCAAAGATTTAACACCCATATTCTCTTATCGGCATCCCTCTGTATTTCACTTTAGCACTTTCCATAACTTTCATATCAAAACGGTACGGGTTCGAAGAAAAATTTCGACCTAAGTCCGTACTTATAAAAAATGCTTATGCCATGTATTTGGATGCTATTTATTGTGTTTAATATTATCCACCGGGCCGACAAGGCTGATAACAGATTTTCCTGAAAATATTTTTCTTGCGACTGTCTGGATTTCTTCTGCCGTCACTGAAAAATATTTTTCTGCCAAATGAAATGTTTGATCAAATGGAATTCCGTAAATATCGTCATACAAAATACTGGCTGCTAAAGAGCTTACTCTTTGTAGGTCCAAATCATGACGACCCGTTAAATATTTTTGCGAACGCAACAGCTCTTCTTCACCAATTTTTTTATCACATAATTTGCTAAACTCGACTCTCATCATCTCCAGTGCTTTTGGCGCCTTGTCTGGCGTACATCCTATGTAGGCGCCAAAATATCCAGCATCAAGACCTTCCATGCGCAAAGGAGAAACTGAATATGCTAATGAGTTTTTATCGCGCAATTCAATAAACAATCGGCCGCCCTGACCCGACAAAATAGACTCGATAAGGTGCAAGGCAAAACGCTCGTCATTTTCTAAAGTTAAACCCGGATAAGCAATCGCCAAATGACATTGCTCTTTTTGGCTCTCTGTAAATTTATAAATATTTTGTTGCGGATAATGTGGTGCAAATTGTTTATTCCACTTTTGTCCTTTACCCAAAACCTGCCCAGCCTTTTCAAAAGCATCAACCCACAAATCGACATCCACAGCGCCTGCCACCATTGCTGTGATATTTTGGCAGTTCATTTGTTGCTGCCAGAATTTTGTGATTTCCGCATTACCAATTTTTATTAAACTTTCGTTGCTTCCCATTGGATCACGACTGTAAGGATGATCTTTAAAAATTTCAGCAGACATTTGTCGCATGCAAACCTGGGCTGGATTGTCATTACGGTGTTTGATTTGCTGTAGCTGTAATTGTTTTTCGCGTTCAATAATTTCTTGCGGAAATTGCGGATGAACCAACAGGTCCATGTACAACTCTGAAGCTTTCTGTTCAAAAGGTGCAAGCACATCTAAATTTAAACCCATGGTATTTCTGCCGGCAATGGGACCTATGCCCGCCCCCAGCAATTCCATCTCCTCATTGATCTGAGCTTCATTGCGAGTTTTCGTTGCGGCAGTCCACGTACGCGAACAAAGCTCTGTCATTCCCTCAAGGTGTTCTGGCTCAAAACGCATTCCACCAAGGCTTGATGCTCTGACTGAGATTACTTGCGTTTCAAAGCTTGGTCTTAACAACAATCGAATGCCATTTTTTAGTTTAACAACCTTCGTTTTGTTATCCACTGCTTTGTGTTTTTTCAAAGCGAATCGTATCGTTGTTTTTTTGCTCACTGATTTTTTGCTTTTACTGATCTTAGTCTTTTTTAATAACAGATCAAAAGATTTGTGCCATGCTTTCAAAATCTTCTCACATTTTTTAGCATCGTCTTTAGTCATGGCCGTTACCACCATGCTTTTTGCTTGAATGTATTTTTTAAAGACTCGGTCGAGATCTTTCAATGTGACTTTGGCCAAATCTTTCAAGTATTGCTCAAAAGATTTTGGATCATGCATAGAAAATTCTGCATCACCAATTTTTCTCGCCAAGCCCTCGACCGTTTCCATTGAATAAAGATTAGAGCTTTGCATGTTCACCATGGATTTGGTTAATTCAGATTGCTCAAAACCCTGCGAAATGACCTTAGCAATGACTTCGTTAAAGGCATTCAGTGCTTTTTCTAAATTTTCAATTTGGTAAGACATTGAAACGACAAACAACCCAGGATCCTTGCTACTAAAAACACTACTGCTGATCCCGTTCACAAGCGCTTCTTGCAAACGCAGACGTTCTGTTAAGCGTGAACTGTCACCCTGGCCCAAAATCATTCCCAATAAATCCAAAGCAGGAATATCTTTATGATTGATCGCCGGAGTTGGCCAAGCCATATACATCGAATTTTGCTCAAACGCGGCCTTCTCGACTGAAAAGCGAGGCTTTGTAATTTTGGGTTCTTTAGTTCTTTTTGATTTATGCATTTTATAGGCTTTGAATTCGCCAAAATATTTTTGCACCTTCTTTTTCATCTCAGGACTAGAAAAATCACCAACCACGACTAGAAACATATTTTGTGGCGAATAGCGCGAGTGATAGTAGTCAACAATTTTTTTCGCACTCCATTTTAAAACATTTTTTTCATATCCTATGACAGGAATTCCGTATGCATGTTTATGGTACGTTGTAGAAAACATCTGTTGACTGGCGCGACGACCGAATGAATCGTTTCCGCGTTTGATCTCTTCAATAACAACTCCGCGTTCATTGTCTATTTCAACTGGATCGAATTTTGGAAAGCCCATCATTTCAGATAAACACTCTAGGCCAACGTCTGCGAAATGTTTTGAAATTGAAATATAAAATACAGTCTGATCAAACGAAGTATAGGCATTGAGCTCGCCTCCTGAGCCTTCGATCGTAGAGGCTATTTCTCCGACGCCAAATTTTCTTGTTCCTTTAAAAACCAAGTGCTCTATAAAGTGTGAAATGCCTTCTTCGCCACGTCCCTCGTCAGCGCTGCCTGTGCGCACCCAAACCTGAGCAGAAACCACAGGAGATTTATGGCTTTCTTGTAAAATTACGGTCATTCCATTTTTCAGTTGATATTTTTTAATCATAACTTAATTTGCCCTCATGTCTTCAGATGCATTTGGTGTTTATATTCATATTCCATACTGTTTACAGCGTTGCACGTACTGTGATTTTGCCACCTATGAACAAAGCAAAATCATGCCGCCCCAAAGCTATATTCAATTATTACAAAAAGAAATTGCGCAAACAGCCCCTGCCCATAAACAGTTTTCTCATCTAGACACTGTTTATTTTGGTGGCGGTACGCCAAGCCTTCTTGATCCTGAGCATATTGTATCGATCCTATCTTGTCTTGCCAATGAAGGTTTCTCTACTGGACCAGGCCTTAAGACCGAAATTACGATTGAAATCAATCCCGCCACCATCACTGAAAAAAAAATGGAGACCTATCTGAATGCAGGCATCAACCGCTTCAGCGTTGGCGCTCAAACTTTTGATGATAATTTACTGCGCAGTGTGAATCGCGAACATAATGCGCAACAAACTCGAGAAACACTCAAGCTTCTCAAGTCTTTCGGCGTTAATTTTTCTTTTGATATTTTATTTGCCCTACCAGGACAAACTGTTGCTGGCTTAAAACTTGATCTTGAAGAGGTCGAGTCCTTTGCGCCCCCTCACGTCAGCCCTTATTGCTTAACTGTCCCCGAGGGCCATGTGCTATCAAAACACAAACTGCAAGACGACACGCAGATCGAAATGTTTGAAACCATCGCAAATTTTTTGAAAACCCGCGGATACGATCAGTATGAGATTTCTAATTTTGCCAAACCTGGATTTCATTCTCGTCACAACTCTTTGTACTGGAATCACGCCTCGTATTGGGGCCTTGGGTTAAGCTCTCATTCTTACGCGGATCTAAAACCTTGGGGAGTGCGATATTGGAACCCCAATTCAATCGGAAATTACGAAAAATTAATTTTGCAAAATGAGGGCAAAAAATTCTCCGTTGCCGCCAGCCAATTGCCTGATGATCACCAAGAATTTTTAGAAAAAAACCAAGCCTTAACAGATTTTTGCCATACACGACTACGAACCAAGGCCGGCATTTCAGAAATTGAGTTAAGCTCACGCTTTGGCCGCGAAATCGCAGCCGGTCTTCGCGGCGCCTTACTGAATATGGAGCTGGATGGCCTGCTGATTTTTGACAAGCTGGACCATTGGAGCCTGACATCACAAGGACAGCTTTTAAGCAATCAGGTGTTTGCCCAACTCACCTTCTTAGCTGGCGAAGTTTAAATGCGTATAAAAAACGCCCTGCAGTTCTAACGCACTCGACTGGCACCTTGACACTCATTGTTTCTCACCCAAATTTTCGGTAAATTGTATCTTCTGTTTTAAGACTAAGTTTTAGGAGGCTCGACGTGTCAGATGAAAACTCACAACAACAAAATAGTGACGCCAACCCTGAGGAAAAACAAACTCAACAACAAACTACAAATTCAGAAAATTCTGAGCTACAGGCTTTGGCGGATAAATTCAAAAATGATTATTTATATTTACGCGCCGAATTCGATAACTATAAACGAAATATGATCAAAGAGCGCTCTGAGTTAGTCAAATATGGCAACGAGCGATTGCTAGTGGAAATTTTAAATGTCGTTGATAATTTCGAAAGAGCACTTGAAACAAAATTATCTGCGGATAATTTGGCTATCTACAGCAAGGGCATCGAAATGACCTACCAAGAGTTGAAAAACGTCTTGGTGCGATTTGGCTTGTCAGAAATTCCCGCACACGGTCAACCATTTGATCCGAATATACACGAAGCCCTGAGCAGCGAAGAAACAGAAGCCGTCAAGGCGGGCCATATCCACCGCGTCTTTAAAAAGCCGTATAAGCTTCATGATAAAGTGATTCGACCAGGGCAAGTTGTAGTTGCTAGAGAAAAAACTTCTAACTGATTTTTTGGAGTGATGTTTGGCTAAAAAAGATTTTTATGCCGTATTGGGTGTTTCGCGGACTGCTAATGCTGATGAGATTAAAAAAGCTTATCGCAAGCTTGCAATGAAACATCATCCAGACAAAAATCCTGGCGACAAGAAAGCTGAAGAAACATTCAAAGAGCTCAGCGAAGCTTATGAAGTTTTATCAGATGAAAAAAAACGTCAGATGTATGATCAATTTGGATTTGCCGGTGGCGGTGGCCAACAAGGTCACCCTGGCGGTGGCGGCGCGGGTCCTGGCGGTTTTCACTCACAAGAAGATTTTCAAGATATCTTTGGAGATATTTTTGGTGACGTCTTCGGGGGCGGCGGTCGCGGCGGCGGCGCTGGTGGTTTTCGCCAATCTCGCAAGCAGCGCGGAGCTGATTTACGTTATACATTAAATGTTAATTTTGAAGAGTCCGCAGTTGGTTGTGAAAAAACAATTTCATTTGTTCGCCAACGCAGCAATCGTGATGACAGCGCAAAACTCTCGGTCAAAGTTCCAGCCGGCGTAAAACAAGGACAAAGATTAAAGCTTACAGGAGAGGGCGATGCGGGTGCCAACGGCGGCCCCAGTGGAGATCTCTACGTCATAATC
>CAZMVK010000012.1:0-16519 GCA_964569545.1 uncultured Bdellovibrio sp. | reverse complement strand
AAGATGATGATGTATTATTAGATGTGCCAGTAAGTTATGTTGATGCCATTCTTGGTGGCGAGGTCGAAGTGCCCACTCTCACTGGTCGGGTCGCCTTGAAAATTCATCCCGGCACACACTCGGGACAAACCTTTAGACTCAAATCAAAAGGCTTTCCAAAACAGGGTGGTTTTGGCGCGGGTGATATGAGAATCCGCGTATTGGTCGATACTCCACAAAATATTACATCAAAACAACGCGAGTTGATTCAGGAGTTAGCTAAATCCTCTGACGAAACTCCACAGGTCAAAGATTTTAAAGAAAAAATGTCACAACTATTTCGAGGTCGAAAATGAGTGCAAAATCCCAATGGATGGGTATTTTATTTTTAGCATTGTGCGCATGCAGCAGCAAGCCAACGCAACAGTCCGCACCAACGGTCAAGCCGATTGCACACAGTAAAAGTCCAGCCCCAACAGTAAACAATGGTGTTGGTAAAAATAAAAAAACAGCTCCAGCAAGAAACGTCAGCGACGACACGTTGACACAGTATCGCAATTTGGTAGCTGCCAAAATACATATTGAAGCTCTCGAGTTCAACTTAGCAAACGAAAAAAATCCTGCGCTGATCAACGAAGCCGAGCAGTTTAAACAACGCTCTACAGAATTAATTTTCAACTCAATGACCACTGATGAATTAGTTAAAACATCCCGAACACAAGATTATCCAATAAATGTTCGCGCGGCGGCTTACTATCGTCTAGGTGAAATTTACATCGACAATCACGAGCAATCATCAGCGCGAGAAAGTTTTGCCAGCTGCATTTCTGTAGCACCTCAATCTGAATGGTCACAACCAGCAAAAGCTTTATTAGATCAGCTTGAGGCTGCTCGTCGAGTTGAGCCCAAAACCATCGGCATCGTTTTGCCAATGTCGGGCAAGTACTCTTCTATATCACAAAAAACCCTACGCGGAGTGCAAATGGGTTTGGGTTTATACAACAATAAACCATCTTCATTTAAGCTTGCAATTGTTGATAGCGAGGGGCGCCCCGATAATGCCAGAGCTGGTGTTGAGCGCTTGGTTCGCGAAGACAATGTCATTGCAATCATCGGCAGCTTGCTTTCTAAAACGGCCTCGGCGGTCGCAACAAAAGCCAACGAATTGGGCGTGCCCTCTATCGCTCTTTCACAAAAGTCTGGGCTCACCGAAACCGGCACAACTGTATTTAGAAATTCCTTAACGAGCGAAATGCAAGTTCGTTACCTGGTCAAGGTGGCCATGGAACAAATGGGTATGAAAAAATTTGCGGTCATTTATCCAAACGACCAGTACGGAATTGAATTCACGAATATATTTTGGGATGAGGTTCTTGCGCGCGGTGGAAAAATTGTAGCTGCACAAACCTATTCAAATAAAGAAACTGATTTCCGCTATCCAGTTCAGAGATTAATAGGAACCTATTATTTAGAGGCTCGTCGTGATGAGTTTAATGCTAAATATAAAGATTGGTCCGAGCAGCAAAAAAAATCTGCGCGCTCTTCAACTCCGGATGATTTATTAAATCCTATCTCGGACTTTGATGCTGTTTTTGTTCCTGATAACATCAAGGCCATGGGACAAATTTCAGCCATGCTTTCTTATAATGGAGTGAAAAATGTTTATTTATTGGGAACGAATTTATGGAACACCAATGGTCTAGCAAAACGCGCTGGTCATTTTAGCGATAAAACTGTTTTTGTTGATAGCTTTGTTTCTACAGATCCAAATTACTCTCAATCACAATTTGTGCGCGAGTACAAAAATTTATTTAATGAAGAGCCTGGTATATTTGAAATTCAAGGTTACGATTCTGCTTTGCTCATTCGTCAAATGATTATGCAGAGAAATACCAGTCGCGAAAGTTTAACGCGCTCTCTGAGCCAACTGGAGAATTTTCCTGGCTCTCTGAGTCCTTTGTCTATCACCGCTGACCGCGAGGTCATGCGACCTCTGGTGGCTCTGACTCTAGAAAAAGATGGTGGCATTATACCTTTGGCGGTAGCCCCCTCTCCGGCTAAATAACAACGTATAAACCTACTGAATTTATCTCTAAAACACATATCATCTATAAAATCATTTTATAGATGATTTCTTAACCCCTCGCGCTCCTAGTCGAGTCCAATCTCTAACCGGAAGCACAACGCAGAGGCTTCCTATAACGGGTCACCGTAGGAGGGGTTATGACTCAACTTATTTCTCATGACATTATTTCTGAATGCCGCAGCAAGCTCTTAAAAATGAAAGAGGATTTGCTTAACCGTGCGCGACACATGAGAAAAGAATTCGCCACTTATGAAAAAAACACTGGTGATGAAATAGACCAGACCGTCGCCCAGCTTGCTGAGAATAATTTTTTAGCAACGCAAGACAGAATTCGTTTTCAATTAATGGAAATTGAATTTGCACTTGCAAGAATTCAGTCTGGACAGTTTGGAATTTGTGAAGAAACAGATGAGCCAATTGAAGCGCAAAGATTATTAACACTCCCTTATACCCGCCTCAGCATTGAGGGAGCGGAGATTCGCGAAGCGACAAAAAGAAAGTTTGCACGCTAAATCTACAAGCCTCTCTATGATGTGTTTTTTCACTGTGGAAAACTCTCTCTCGCGGCGTCGGAATTCTTGAAGAATCTTTCAGCAATGAAATGTTTTTTGTTGAATCTGCGAGAGAAGACATTCATAACGAGCACATCTAACGGTCAAAGATCATCAAAGGGGGAACAGGTGAACGCGACCGATTTTAATTTATTTAAAGCATATTTAGTTGAACAGAAAAGTTCGATCTTAAACAAGTCGAATGAATTCAAATCCGAGCAAGCTGTCGAGAAATCAAGTTTCTCTGACGAGGCCGAGGCGGCATCAGTAGATTTAAGCATGAGCTTATCTATTCATTTGCACGAAAGAGATCGTAGAGTTCTTATGCAAATCGAAAGAGCTCTTGGTAAAATTGAAGATGGTAGTTATGGACACTGTGAGAGCTGTAGCGAAATGATCGGAATTTCGCGACTGAAGGCCAGCCCATTTACTACTCTTTGCATCGCATGCAAAGAGGAACAAGAAGACAAAAGAAATTTTCTGCAATAATAAAAAATTATTTCAAATTTAATATACACAGACTGAAGTATAAACAAAAAATCTTCAGTTGGTGTTTTATTCGTTTTCACTCACGGAGTGAGACTGAGCCGACACGGATGTTGGACTTTTCTAAGATAAAGGTCCACGTCAAAATTTCCACAAGCCTTTTTCCAGACCCAAAATAACGATTATTTTTTAAAGCCTTCTCTGTCATCAACCGAACAATGCTTTGTAAGTGAATTCATAAATTCGCACATGAGCTGAGGAGCCGTATGAGTTTTGATGACAAATTATCCGAAATCCCGACGACGTTACCAATGTTACCCGTAAGAGACATTGTGGTCTTTCCATATATGATTCTTCCACTGTTTGTGGGCAGAGATGCTTCCATTCGTTCAGTAGAAGATGCGTTGGGAAAAAATCGTTTGATCTTTCTAGCTTCGCAAAAAGAGATCACCGAAGAAAACCCAACACCAGAATCTATATATCAGGTGGGCACAATCGCAAAGATCATGCGTATGCGCAAATTATCTGATGGTCGAGTGAAAATCTTGATCCAAGGAGAAGCAAAGGGACGCATTAAATCTTTTGCTAAAACAGCACCTTCTTTTGAAGTCGTTGTTGAAAAAATTGATGAGCCCGCAACAACAGCTCCCGGTGTTGAGTTCGAGGCGCTGATACGCACAGCAAAAGAACATATAGAAAAAATAATTGCACTTGGTCGAGTTCTTTCTCCAGACATCTTATTAGTATTAGATGATGTCACCGATCCAGGTAAATTAGCAGACCTAATTGCAAGCAACTTAGGAATCAAAGTTCCTGATGCTCAAAAAGTTTTAGAAACTGTTGATCAAAAAGAACGATTGCGTTTGGTAAATGAAATTTTAGCTTCTGAACTTGAAGTTTTACAGATGCAACAAAAAATTCGCAGCCAAGCCAAAGACGAAATGTCTAAATCTCAGCGCGAGTATTTCTTGCGAGAACAAATGCGCGCGATCAAAGGCGAGCTTGGCGAAGCGGACTCTAAGTCTGAAGAGATGGAAGAGTTGCGTGAAAAAATTCACAGCTCAGGAATGCCAGCTCACGTAGAGGGCGAAGCACTTAAGCAATTGGCTCGACTTGAAAAAATGCATCCCGACGCCTCTGAAGCATCTATGGTTCGCACTTATTTAGATTGTTTAACTGATTTACCTTGGAACAAAAAGACTGAAGATTCTATCGATTTAGTTAAAGCCAAAGCAATCTTAGATGAAGATCATTTTGATTTGCAAAAAGCGAAAGATCGCATTCTAGAATTTCTTGCGGTAAGAAAACTAAAAAATAATATCAAAGGTCCAATCCTTTGTTTCTGTGGTCCTCCGGGCGTGGGTAAAACCTCTCTTGGAAAATCTATTGCCCGCGCCATGGGTCGCCAATACTTTCGTATCGCTTTGGGCGGCGTAAAAGATGAGGCAGAAATTCGTGGTCACCGTCGCACATACGTTGGTGCAATGCCAGGAAAAGTTGTTCAAGCTTTAAGACAAGTTAAAACCAACAATCCAGTCATTGTATTGGATGAGGTTGATAAGCTTGGTAGTGATTTCCGCGGCGATCCATCTGCGGCTATGCTTGAGGTGTTAGATCCTGAACAAAACTTTGCATTTCGAGATAACTATTTAAATGTAGATTTTGATCTTTCAAATGCATTGTTCATCGCAACGGCAAATGTTTTAGAAAATATTCCGCCAGCTTTGCGAGATCGAATGGAGCTGATTCAAATTTCTGGTTACACAGAAAACGATAAGCTTTTGATTACGAAAAAACATTTGATCGATCGTCAAATCGAAGCCAATGGTATCAAACCAGAAAACATTCGATTTACTGATGAGGGCATTAAATATTTAATTTCACACTATACTCGCGAAGCAGGCTTAAGAAATCTTGAACGCGAGGTTGGATCTGTTTGCCGCAAAGTTGCAAAACAAATCGTCTTAGGTGAAAGTACTTTTGTAGAAGTCAACGAGGTGAGTGTTCCTGAAATGCTCGGTCCTCCGCGGTTTTTACGAGATGTAAAAATGAGTGATTCTCAAGTGGGCGTCGTCACTGGTCTTGCCTGGACTCAAGCTGGTGGTGAGGTTCTGTATGTTGAAGCTTTGAAATATAAAGGCAAAGGCAGCTTAATTCTGACCGGTCAACTGGGTGACGTGATGAAAGAATCTGCTCATGCAGCTATGGCTTATGCTCGCTCTCACACTGAAGAGCTGGGCATACCCGAAGACTTCTTCGAAAAATGGGACGTTCATGTGCACCTTCCTGCTGGAGCCATTCCAAAAGATGGCCCTTCTGCAGGGATAACCATGACGACCGCCCTGGTTTCATTGATGACAGACATGCCCGTCAGACATGACATCGCCATGACTGGCGAGGTTACGCTGCAAGGTCGAGTGCTGCCAGTTGGTGGAATTCGCGAGAAATGCTTGGCCGCTCTTTCTCAAGGTATCAAGGAACTCATTATTCCTTTTGCCAATGAAAAAGATTTGTCAGACATCCCAAAAGAATTCAAAGACCATATGAAATTTGTCTTGGTTGAGAATCTTGATGAGGTGTTTGCCGTAGCCTTTGACCGCGAAGCAAAAGTCCTGAAAAAAGTGACTTCAGGAAAAGTAGGACGCAAAGGCAAAGGCACTGCTGCTGCCGCTGCGGCCTAAGAAATATAAAATATTATTTCAACAGAATCACAGGAACTTACCGTTTGGAAACAAGCGAGCCCTAAGTTCCTGTGCTTTTTTTTGCACCATCGGAACTGGAAAATTCGCAGCACTGTCAATCACCGCGCGAATCTCATCACGAAATTTCGGATCACGCATATATTCAGGATGTTTTTCTACAACTGATGCCAACTGATACAGTCCCGCTCTTTGCGGATAACTTAAAGATGCTTCATCAATAGATGACAAGTGCGCGTCTTCTGACGGAACCTGATTGCACGATTCAAAACTTGTGCACGCTTGCTCTTCATAAACAGATTTTAAAAACTGTAAATCCTCAGAGCTTTTCAAATCTCTCGTTAACAAAAAAACCAAGGTACCCCGTTCATTACGATCTTCCATTGCCATTTTTTGATAAGCGTCGCGAATAGTTTTATGAACAGCTTCGCTCATGTGTTTTAACTCTTTATCCAAGCGTGGATCATTATCATTTTTTGATTCCACAACAGAACGCAAGGCGTGCCACGTTTCAGCATCCTCACCGGTTAACATCTCTCCAGAAGCCCATACTTCATTTTTTTTAATGAGTTTACTTTTTTCCGATTTTTCCGACGGTTCCCGTTGAGCGGAACTTGCTGCTGGCAAGTTACTATTAACAAAATCCAATTGGCTCGGCTTCAGGGGCGGAGCCTCAGACATTTGTTGACCAAGCACATCGGTTTTTTGTGGCTGTATTTTTTGTGGCATTAATAAAAAGAGCGTTGCTATTAACAACGCTCCACCGATTACAAAAAAATGTAATTTGTTTTTGCCTAACATTTTATGGTTGGCTAAAATCCGCTAACATAGATTTTTTAACATCTTCGCGGTCAATTCGACCCAATTGGTCAGTAGAATAAATATCAGCATCCATTTTTACTTTGTCTGTGCAATTTGCGCAGTACTTAGCAATATTTTTCAACATGATTGTTGAAGAACCATATGAACCAAACGCTGTAGAATCACAAGCCGGTTGGCCTTCTAATTTAGCACCAGTCCAAATGCTAGCTTTGTCTTTGCCATTTTCATCCAAGAAAGGTTTTGGGCAAGTATCATGACCCCAGTTACCATTTTTGCTCTCAGAATGACGAGCTTCATGGTAAACAACCATTGAGCGTGCAATTTGAGGATGGCTAAATTTAATATAGTTTTGTGTTAGCCACATTTTGTTTGGGTTGTAAAAAGGCATCACGCAAGCAACCGCTGCACCATTACCACAACCATCCACACCAATTTCCTTAATGCGTGTCTCAAAAAATGTTTTATAGGCTTGCCCCTGCACATTACCGTAAATTTGTTGGTGTAGCTTTGTTTGATTTGAACCTTGAATCTGAGCCATAAACCCCAAGTCAGCAACAACTTGTGATTGAATGTCCTTAGGAACATCGTTATCAAAAGACAAAGCCTGAGCAACCTGTGCCCCCGCGATCAATAATGCAGTTACAGAAATAGTTAAAAATCTTAATAGTTTCATGAATCCCCCCATGGCCAAAGATCGTTGCATTAAACCAAGCACTTTGACTAGAATTTTTTTCTAATAGCAACCATCACAACAACAAACAAATTTACGCAAAGCAAAAAAGACGCAAGCAAAGCAAGCAAGAAAAAACCACGGTTTAATAAAATAAGCCCATCCCCCCCCGCGCAAGCGAAGCGAGCGAAAAAAGAAAAAAACCAAGGCTGTTCAAAAAGGCCCAGATGCAAGGCGGATGAATCAAAACGAACGCAGGCGTACCTTCAGGTACGTCGGAGAGAGGCTTTGATCCATCCAACGCAGTCAGATGGACCTTTTTCAACAGCCGAAATTATTTGTCGGATTGATGATATATATAGACCGACGATTGCAGTCGATCGTTTTCAGATTCAAGCACTCGCACGAGCGTTTTTAAATCTACAACTTCTTCTTTCAGATTAATAATCTGTTCTTCGCGTTCTTGTAGAATTTGAGCGTAAGCTTTTTTCAGCTCACCCAATAGTCGATTTGCCGAAGCAGAAAATCCTTCACTGCGGCCATCGACCTGTTCTTTAAGGGAGGAGGCGATGTTCTCTACTGTCGATGACGCCGGCCGTGAAGCCGCGTCATGTTGATCGTCCTGGGAGGGGCGATGTTCGTCGGATTGTTCATGAATCAAATATTTTCCGTCTGCGAAACGGTATTTGATTTCTTGAGCCTTAATGCGCCTCCGCAAAGTGCTTACACTTATTCCGTACTTGGTCGAGTAATCAGTGAGCGGAAGCCATTCGGTCACCATGATTTTCATCAACCCTTCTGAGTACTCACTGTACCACTGTCGACATTTCTGTCAAATTTGAATACTCACATTAAGTTATTAAGCCCAAAAACCAGCTCTAGGTCTGGTTTTCGTGGATACTCAAATTTGAATACTCAGGACCAAGGTCCTAGTCACGACTCTTTCTTTGGTTGCCGCAACACGATATTTACGATCTGACGGTGATCTTTAAACATTCATTAATGATAATCAGAACATGCGGGTAGATATCTCTAAAAAAAGAAAAATCGGAATTGTCTTCAGTGGTGGCGGATTAAAGGCTGCAGCATTTCACATTGGCGTCTGTCTTGCGCTAAAGGAAAAAGGGTTTCGCTTTGCTGGCGGCACAAAAGAACAAGTCCGCAAAAACTTTCCTGAAGATGCCGAACAAATTATTCGTATGTATGTTGGTTCTAGCGCCGGCTCTTTTGTTGCTTCCATTTTATCTGCCGGCTACAGCATCGAAGCCCTAATCAATGCTTTTGAAATTGGTCGAGGTCAAGCTCCACATTTTTCTGAGCAAGGCTTTGAGCATTCGCTTGGTCATTTAAAGCCAATTTCCTATAAAAATATTTTTGACCTTAACGGTAGAAACATAATCAAATCTATTCCCCTGGCCTTTTGGCGAAGATCCGTTGCAACTGGTGGTTTGGAAACGTTGATAAAAGATCGTTTTAAAATTAATGGTTTTTTTACTGCCGGTGGTATTGAAAAATACTTAAGCCAATATGCTCTTTCACATAACGAATTTCGCCAACTTGGGGTTGATTTGTTTGTGATCGGCACTCAGCTCAACCACACTCGCAAAGTGATCTTTGGAAACTTTCCCGAAACCTCAAAAACACAAAAATTAATGTACGTTAATTATGCCAAAATTTCAGAGGCAGTTGCCGCATCAGTAAGCCTACCCCCCGTTTTTGCTCCATACATGATTAGAGATCCCAAAGGAAAAGATATGTTTTTCTTTGATGGTGAAATCAGAGATTCTCTTTCTACGCATGTGGCTACTGATAATGGAGCGGATTTGGTCATTGCCAGTTATTCATACCAACCCTATCACTATACAAACGAAGTTGGCAGCTTGGACAAATTTGGTATTCCAGCTATTTTGAATCAAGCTTTATATCAGGTCATTCAGCAAAAAATTGATCGTCATATTCAGTATAAAAATGACGTTAAAAACGTCTATGATTCTATCGATAGCTATTGTGTGCAAAATAAAATTAGCGAACAACATCGAGAACATATCTTAGAAATTATTCGCGAAGGAACCAGATACAAACCACAGGTGAATTACCTGTACATTCACCCGCGACCACAAGACCACGAAATGTTTTTTGCTGATCATTTTAGTTTGGGACCCGAGATTCTAGAAAAAATCGTAAAGATTGGATTTCGTTCTGCGATTCAACAGCTGCGCCATTTTAATTTGTAATGGCGCCACCTGATTACTTAAGACAATGCTCTTTCAAACATTTCAAAAATAGGTCCAGAGACTAGACCAAGAACCACAACTAATACTGCAGAAATAATAATCGCTGTTCGAGTTGCATTCACAGAGTGAGTCGCTTCTTGAGCATCTCCCTCTTTCATGTACATCACAACAATTGGACGAAGATAATAATATGCACTGATCACAGAGTTCAACACACCCCAAAGAGCCAGCCACAAGAAACCTTCACCAATCGCTGCGGTAAATAAATAGAATTTACCAAAAAATCCAACTGTTGGCGGAATTCCAGCAAGAGATAACAACAATACCGTCAGGCACAAAGCCATCAAAGGTCTTTTCTTTGCGTAACCTGCAAGGTCGTCAACATTCACAGAAGAATTCTCGTTTTTTTCCATCAATGAAACCACAGCAAAAGCACCAAGTGTCATGAGCGAGTACGCCGCCAAATAAAAAACAACGCCAGAAGCGCCAAACGACATGTTTTCGCTGTATCCAGTTGTAATTACTCCCACCAACAAATAACCAGAGTGTGCAATCGACGAATACGCCAACATGCGCTTAAAGTTATTTTGTAAAATGGCGGCCATATTGCCAACCAACATCGTGATAACTGCCAACCACTGCAACATATCTAAAAGATTTTCTGATCCAACCAGTGGACGAGTAGCAATTAATCGCAAGAAAGCAGCAAAGCTTACTGCCTTAACAGCTGTTGCCATATAGGCTGCATGCGGAGTCGGGGCGCCCTGATATACGTCTGGGGTCCAAGCATGAAACGGCACAATTGAAACCTTGAAACAAAATCCCAAAATCAACAAAACAATACCAAACAAAAACAAGTGCGACGAAACAATCAGGTCCGCAGATTTTTGAATGATCATTGGAATATAGGTGCTGCCGGCGCTACCAAATGTCATCGCGATGCCGTACAAGAAAATTGCCGAAGCAAAACTTCCTAAAATAAAATATTTTAGCGCCGCTTCTTTTGACAGCTTTTGCTCATGTGACATGGCAATCATTAAATAAAGAGCCAATGACATTGTCTCCAATCCAACAAAAACCATAAGCAAATCAACTGCTGAAACCAAAATCATCATGCCAATAACAGAACTTAAAGTTAAAAACACCAATTCCGAAAACTGCTCTCCGTTTGTTGATGGATTGTCATACATCAACAATAGTGCGCCCGCCGAAGAAACCAACGCGATCAGGCCCATCCATTTTGTAATACCATCAAACACCAATGCGTTCGCAAATGCAGTTGCGCCAGATCCAGAAACAACCAAAAGCAAAACAATTGCGGCCAAAATTCCACCCAAACCTTGAATCAAGGTCGCCGAGGCACTTTGTTCTGAGTTGCCGCGAAAAACCTTAACCGTGATTGGGATGATGCTCGCTAGGAAAAGCATGATCATCGGGGAAACCAATAAAACATCTCCGATACCAATATTCATACTCATTAGCGCCCCCCTTCATTAGCGGCACTAATGCTGCTGTTTTCATTTTTCTCTGTGCCATTTTCCAGAATTGATAAATGATAGTGCGATTTATTTTGAACATAATAATCAACACTAACTTTTGAAAAATCCAAAAATAAATTTGGAAACAATCCCATCACAAACATTAACACCACCATCGGCACCATTACGGTGATTTCTCTAGCGGTTAAATCATGTAAAGGATGATGTTCGTCTTTTACCAACTCACCTTTTTGACCAAAGAATACTCGCTTAAACATCCACAACATATAAACCGCACCCAGCACAACGCCGGTCACAGCAAAATATGCGAACGCAGGCTGAGCTTTAAAAACACCCAACAAAATAAAAAGTTCACCGACAAAACCATTCGTCATCGGAACGGCAATTGAAGATAATGTTGTAATGAAAAAGAAAACCGTAAAAATTGGCAGAACCGATGCCAGGCCGCCATATTTAGAAATTTCTCGCGAGTGTGTTCTTTCGTAAATCATTCCCACCAACAAGAACAATGCTCCGGTTGAAATCCCGTGATTTAACATTTGATACAAACTGCCCGTGATTCCAAAATGGTTCATCGCAAACAATCCAATCAATACATAACCCATGTGCGAAACTGACGAATACGCTACTAACTTTTTAATGTCTGGCTGAACCATTGCAACCAATGCACCGTAAATAATGCCAACAACACCGACCAACATAAACAACCAAGACCAGTGTTCTGCAGCATCTGGAAACAGTGGGATCGTCCAGCGCAAAAATCCATAAGTTCCCATCTTAAGCATAACGCCAGCAAGAATCACAGAGCCCGGAGTCGGCGCCTCAACGTGTGCATCGGGCAACCAAGTATGAAACGGAAACACCGGAACTTTGATTGCGAAAGCTAAAGCAAATGCAAAGAACAACATTGTTTGTAAGCTAAAAAACTGACCGCCAATAAAAGGAATTTTTAATTTATAAAAGTCTAACAAGCTTGCGCTCATTTGACCTGATGATTCCTGTGTAAGGTACATCATGTAAATCATCGCGGCCAACATCAGAACCGAACCAAGCATTGTATAGATAAAGAATTTTACCGTAGCATAAATTCTTCTCTGGCCGCCCCAAATACCGATCATAAAATACATCGGCACCAACGATAGCTCCCAAAACAAATAAAAGAAGATCGCATCAATTGCTAAAAAAGTTCCTAACATTGCCGTTTGCAATACAAACAGTGCTGCAAAAAAACCTTTCAAACGATTTTCAATCGATGTCCATGAACCCAAAATAATTACTGGCAACAAAAATGTTGTCAGAATCACAAGCCACAATGAAAGCCCGTCAATTCCAAGAAAATAACTAATGCCAAATCTTTCAATCCAAACGTATCTCTCAACCAACTGAAGAGACGCCGAGGAAGCATTAAAGGACTGAAATATAAAAAGACTCAAAATAAATTCAATAATTGAAAGCCCTAAAGCTAAATGTCTAATGGTCTTATCATTCGGCCAAAGACTGACTATCAGGGCAAAAACTATTGGTAAAAGAACAACTGCAGACAGCAACATGAATTACCTCGCCAGCACAATTGATAAGGTTAAGACTACACCAAGTGCAATATACAACGCATATTGCTGAATATTTCCATTTTGAAGGCCGCGAACAAATGTTCCACCGCCACGAACAATATCAGCAATCAGATATGTAGCTTTATCAATAAAATTAACATCAACATACAACCACAAGTTTTTGCTTCCATTTACTAGCGGATTAATAATTACTCCGAAATAAGCCTCATCAACGAAATATTTATTATAAACCAAATTATAAACTGGTTTTATTTTCTCAACAATTCTCGAAGGTTTTTCTGGCGACTGAACATATAAATGATATGCAACCAGAGAAGACACCGTAGCCAACGCTACAGATACGCCCATCAGCGACCACTCTAACGAAGCCTCCGCGTGCTCCATATGTGGAACTTTAATCAAATGCTCTAACCAATTTTCCCAAACATTTGGAATGCCACCAAGAGCTTCACCAATGACGTGAGGAACCCCTACCCAACCACCAACAATCGATAACAAACCCAAAACAATAAGTGGAATAGTCATTGAGATTGGTGATTCATGTGGGTGAACGCTAGCTGGAACACGGCTTTTACCCCAGAACGTTAAACACATTAATCTTGTCATATAAAATGCCGTAATCGTTGCGCCCAAAGCGCCCATCGCCCACAGGGCTTGATGACCGTAAGGAGAATGAAAAGACATCCATAAAATTTCATCTTTTGAAAAGAAACCCGCAAATGGTGGAATACCAATAATTGCAAGCCAACCAAAGAAAAATGTTAAATGAGTAACCGGCAAATATTTTCTCAAGCCACCCATTTTACGAATATCTTGTTCTTCGTGCATGGCGTGAATTACTGAGCCCGAACCCAAGAACATCAGGGCTTTAAAAAATGCATGTGTCATTAAATGAAACATTGCCGCACCAAAAGCGCCAACACCACAAGCTAAAAACATATAACCCAGCTGTGAAACTGTCGAATATGCCAACACCTTTTTGATATCCCATTGGGTCATACCAATTGTAGCCGCCAACACCGCAGTCAAAGCACCGATAATTGCAACAACCATCAGTGTGTTTGGAGCCATCAAAAACAATGGATTCAAACGCACGATCATATAAACACCAGCAGTTACCATGGTCGCAGCGTGAATCAATGCAGAAACAGGAGTTGGACCTGCCATCGCATCTGGCAACCAAACATACAGCGGAATCTGCGCAGATTTTCCAGTAGCACCAATAAATAAAAACATTGTTCCCATTGTAATCGGCGCAAGCCACATCAACTCTGGATTTGCAGGAACTAGATTATTAATTTCCTGAAAATTCAAAGTTCCAAACGTTAAAAACAAAACAAACATTCCCAGTAAGAATGCCGCATCACCAATTCTATTAGTAATAAACGCCTTCATGCCCGCAGCTGCTTTTTGTGAATCTGTAAACCAGAAACCAATTAACAAATACGAACAAAGACCAACACCTTCCCAGCCAACAAACATCACCAAAAGATTGTCACCCAACACCAACAAAAGCATGTTGAACAAAAACAAATTCAAATACGCAAAATATTTTGCCGCACCAGAATCATGGTGCATATATCCAATACTAAACAAATGAATCAACGAGCCCACACCAGTAATTATCAGAATCATGATCGCGCTGATCGCATCTACTGTGAAACCCATGTTGACTTTAAAATTAGATACCGCCATCCACTCAAAAAACTGAACAGAAATATTTCTTGATTCTGCCGGCGTTGAAACCAAATCAACCATCATTGTTAGTGAACAGATGAATGAAATCACCGCCATGATGGTTGCAATTGTTCCAGCAACATTTGCCGAGTGTTTTTGATATCGGAAACCATTGATTAAAAATCCAACCAATGGGGCAAGAATAAGGATTGCCATTAATATACTGTGGCTCATCATTATTATCCTTTCAAATGCTCGAAGAAACGAATGTTAACTTCTTTAAATCGTTTAAATATAGATACTACCAACGCCAAACCAACCGCCGCTTCCGCTGCCGCAATTGTCATGACGAAAAAAACCATGATTTGACCTTCCATTTTTCCAGAAAAATGACTGAAGGTTACAAAACTCAAATTCACAGCATTCAACATCAACTCGATCGACATTAATAATACGATCGCATTTCGTCGCAACAACACGCCGGCCATTCCGATCACAAAAAGTATTGCTGATAAAATTAAATAATAATCAATGCCCACACTCATCACTTCAGTGCTTTGCATGTGTTCCCCCTTTGCTTCGTGACAACGCAACGGCGCCGACGGCCACCACCAACAACAAAACGCCCAAGGCCTCAAAGCCAAACAAATATTGTGAAAACAACATCTGACCTAATTTTTTAGTTTGATCAGCAGTGCTCAAATCAGGAGTGCCAACAACACCTTTACTCATAACAATAGCGCCAACAATCAAGCCAGCTAACATGCCGACACTGATAATCTTAAAAAAACCAGAAATTTTTCCGCGAGTAAACGTTTGCAATTCTTTTTTCAAATCAAACAGCATCAAAACCATGACAAACAAAACCATCACCGCGCCCGCATAAACAATCAGCTGAACACCGGCGATAAAGTAAGCCTGTAAGGTTGCAAACAAGCCAGAGATTCCAATCATAGTCATCGCCAATGCCAAGGCACTATATATAGGATTAGAAATCAAAACCACCGTCAGCGCCGACGCCACGGTCAGTATAGCTAAAATCCAAAATATTATAATATCCGCAGTCACAACTTCTCCTTATCCGTGAGCAATGAAAATTATCAATGCCGTCAAAATCGTGTTTGCCAAAGCCCATGGCAACATTGTTTTCCAACCCAAATCCATTAACTGATCATAACGAAAACGCGGAAGAGTCCATCGAACCTGAATAAAGATCCACAAGAAAATTGCGAATTTTACCATCCAAGCAAGAAAATGCACAAGACCCGCAAGCAAACTTGCGCCAGAACCTGTTGCCGTAGCCCCCTGAGCCCAATGCAAAACTTCTTGATAGGTAACAAACGGAATATGCCAGCCACCAAAAAAGAATGTCGCCATCAATCCCGAAGCAACCATCATGTGACCATATTCACCCAAGAAAAATAGCAACATTTTAAAGCCACCATATTCAACGTGAAAACCAGCTACAAGCTCTGCTTCGCCCTCGGCTAAATCAAACGGCAAACGATTGCACTCTGCAAATGTTGCGACAAAGAAAATAATAGCAGCAAGCGGTTGATAGAAAATTCCCCAGTTAGGCAACCAACCAACGGTGATCGTGTAACCTAAAAATTGAAAATTCAATACGCCCTCTTGAGCCGCAATCATTTCTGATAAATTGAAAGTTCCATAGAGTAAAATAATACCCACGATAGACAAACCCAAGGCCAACTCATAACTAATTGTTTGAGCGCTGGCGCGCAAGGCACCCAGTAAAGCATATTTATTTCCTGAACCCCAGCCCGCCATTAATATCGTGTATGCAGCTAAAGAAGAAATCCCAAGAATGTAGACAATGCCAACGTTGATTTCAAAACCTTGCCAGTAAAAAACATAGGGTCCCCAGTTTTTACCAAACATTTCAAAGGCATCAATATTCACTGGTGCCGACATTGGTATCGAACAAAACGCAAGAGTTCCTGGCAGCAAAGCCGTTACAGGCGCGGCGTAATACAAGATTCGAATACCCTTGGCCGGCATGAATTCTTCTTTAAATAAAAACTTAACCGCATCCGCCAAAAGCTGCATCAAACCCAATGGGCCAACGCGATTTGGACCAAAACGATTTTGAATAAACGCCGAACCACGACGCTCTAGCCACACCAAAATTGGCACAGCCTGCACCATCATTAAAAACACAACCACCAATTTGATACAGTTGACTGTGATCTGAAACGCGTCCTGTCCCATTAATCCCACTCCAAGG
>CAZMVK010000011.1:33546-42063 GCA_964569545.1 uncultured Bdellovibrio sp. | reverse complement strand
AGAGCGTTTAAAATAAAAAACCCCGCTGAAACGGGGTTTTTGCAAAACTTCATGTAGTTCCCGCTTACTCAATAGCCTTTTTGTTCAGCTGTATTTTGTAGTTTTTCTTCATTTTCTCAAAGTAGTCATTAAAAATCTCTCTACGCTTTTCATCAAATGCCGCAGTTCTGACTGCGCGCTTATCAGCAGAAGCATAAGCTTTTTTACCAGTCAGTGTGATAATGTGAAATCCAAAGGGCGTTTCGATAAGACCAGCCACGTCCCCCATTTTCATTTTAAGCGCAGTTTCATAGTAAGCCGGGACCAGCGTTAAGCGAGTTTGCCAGCCGATATCACCAGCAGTTTGTTTTGCGGCTGGGTCATCAGAGTAAAGCTTAACCAACTCATCAAATGGTCTTTTGCTCTTTTTTACTTCTTCAAATATTTCTTGTGCTCTTTTTTTAGCAACTTGTTTTTGCTCAGCGTTGGATCCGGCTTTTACTTCGATAAGGATGTGTGAAGTTCTAAGCTCTGGATTTTTTTCGTAATAAGAAGTCATATCTTTTTCTGTAACGTTAATCTTTTGTACTTTAGCACCCAATTCTTTTTCGACTAGGGCTTTGTACATTTCTTGTTGCATGCGCTCTATGACTATTGGATCGTTTTGTAGTTTTCTTTTCTCGGCCTCTTGCAATCCCATTTCATAACGAACGAGGTCTTCGAGAAATTGTTCTTTGGTGGGAGCGTTAATTGCCTGTGCTTTAACGTCAGCATAGCGTTTATTAAACTCTGCTACAGTTATAGATTTATTGCCAATAACAGCAACGACAGGCGCATCCTTTGCCTGTTCTGCTAGAGCTGATTTAGAAAAAATAAAACTGCTCACCAAAAGTAAGACAACAACTTGAAAACGCTTCATATTTTAACATCCTTGTTGAGAGAGACTCACCTTAAAGGCTAACTGAGTGCGGCTGGTGTCGCAAATTCTTTGATGGCCAAAGCCTTGGCATTTCGCATTGCGTCCTCAAGCTGGGCAGCTAAGGCATCAGATCTTGGATCTTGGTCTGGGCCGACTGGCCCGACTGGGCCCGACCAATGAATATGAATTTTTGCAAATGGTTTTGGAAGATAAGCTTTATTCCAGGCTTTGTGAAAAACCCATGCGCGATCGCAGGAAACACCTGCTGCAAATATCGGGGATTTCATTAGTCGGCTGAGCTCAAAAACTCCAGGTTTGATTTTATATATAGGACCCTTGGGGCCATCTACTGCAAAACTTGAGTTTCTTTTTTCTGATCTTACAATACGAATCAATCCCTTAAGGGCGTTTATCGCACCACGAGTTGAGGATCCACGTGAAGTCTTTCCACCAAGCAAACGAACCATCGTGTTCATCATCTCGCCGTCTTTGCTTGTTGAAGTGATGGTGGCAATTCGATAGTGAGGAATTAAATAAAGTAGAGCCACCTCGTCGCCATGCCAATGAGCCAAAATCAGAGGTTGTCCGTTTGCAACAAAATCCTTCATTGATTCTGGCTCCCGAACTCGCACTCGCCATGTTGACGAGAGAGTTTTAAAAAAGAGCCAAATAATAAATCCTAAAAAATATTTTCGAAACCAAATCAATGCGCTAACGCCTTTTTGAATTCTTCAGTCAACTTTGGAACGACGTCAAACAAGTCGCCAACGATACCGTAAGTTGCTTTTTGAAAAATTGGAGCATTAGGATCGTTATTAATAGCAACAATCACTTTGCTGCCAGACATTCCGGCCAAGTGTTGAATGGCGCCAGAAATTCCAACCGCAATATATAATGATGGAGCTACAGTTTTTCCAGTTTGACCAACTTGCATACCATGAGAAACCCAACCGGCATCAACTACTGCGCGTGAAGCGCCAACCGTTGCGCCCAATGAGTCTGCTAAATCATTTAATAACTTGAAATTGGCGGCCTCTTTCATTCCGCGTCCACCGGAAACGATGATGTTGGCCTCGGTCAAATCCAATTTTTCAGAGGTGCCTTTAACAATTTCTTTTATCAATGTTTTTAAATCAGGTTTATTTAGAGCGTGTTCTTGAACTTGAGCCGTAGCAGAAGTATTTGCGGTCTCAATAATCAGCTGATTTGCGCGCATTAAAACAATTTTTACTGGGCTGTTTTCAAAGGACATTTTTGCCATTGCTTTGCCAGAGTAAACGGGCTTTTTAACCTGAACGTCTGCGCCTTGAATTGTTAACTCAGTACAATCACTCAGAACACCAGTATTTAATCTAGCAGCTACGCGAGGAAATAAATCTTTTCCAGTTGAGCTAGCAGAAGATAACACAATTTGTGCACCAGATTTTTGAATTGCCTCAGTTGTGGCATGTGCATAAAGCTCTGGATTGTACTGGTCTAATGCCGCATCTTTAAAAACATGGACAACGCTGGCCCCATATTGGGCGCATTCATTTGCTGCAGAGGCGGCCGTGCTGCCAAGCAAAAGGGCCTCTGTCGTAAGGCCAGATTTTTTTGCTGCAGACAAAAGCTCTAAGGTGCTGCGTTTTAATTTTCCGTTTAGAGATTCAGCGAAGACTAAAATTTTACTCATAATATTTTATTCCTAATCAATGTTTAAAATGTGAATTACAAAACCTTGGCTTCATCGCGAAGACCACGAACCAAATCAGCAACTTGTTGAGCTGAATCACCAGACAACATTTTGACAGGCGGCTTATCAGCAGGCAACTCAAGGGCCAATGTCTTGGTTTTAAGTTGAATATCTACATTCAGAGCAGCAAGATCCACCTCTTTAATAGTTTTCTTTTTGGCTTTCATGATGCCAGGCAAACTTGCATATCTAGGCATATTTAAACCCTTGTTGGCTGCGATCAATGCAGGCAATGCCATTTGCACAACCTCTTTTGCTCCGCCCTCAACGTCTCTTTCCGCGACGACATTTTCAGCAGTCATTTGTAGTTTTGAAACGACAGAGGTGTGTGGGATGCTTAGAAATTCGGCTACCATTTGTCCAACCGCAGAAGCGTTGTCATCGATTGCCAGTTTTCCAGTGAAAACTATTTTAGCTCCGCCCTCTTGTTGAATCAAAGCGGCTAATGCTTTTGCTGTTGAGTAAGAATCTAAATTTTCCGGAGCATCAACCGCAATTCCTTCGTCGGCGCCCATCGCAAGTGCAGTGCGGATAGAATCCACGGTGCGTTTTTTTGGGCCAACGCTGACGACCCAAAGACTAGAGCATGGGTTTGCGTCTCGAGTTTTAACACCCTCTTCGATGGCGTACTCATCATACGGATTGATCACCCATTTAATGCCGTTCGTATCAATAGACTGGTTGTCTGCGGCCACTTTAATTTTAGTTTCCGTATCTGGAACTTGCTTGATGCACACAAAAATTTTCATGAGATCTCCCTTGAGCTATTGCACGAAGCTATTTAGGAGCGACTCAAGAGTCAAATTGAAAATCGGTGAAGGCTTGGTGCGACCGCGACGAAAGGCTAGCGCAGTGAAATGAAATCGCAAACTAACATGATGCTCCGACTGGACAAGCTTAAAAGACAGAATTATGCTGTCATAACAATAACAAACATATCTAAAAAGGAAGCAATGTATGAGTGTGTCTTTAGCGCGTCCTTTTCTTTGCACTAGCATAGGAAAAAAATATCTCATGGGTTTTACGGGTCTGATTTGGTCAGGCTTTGTGTTGACGCATATGTTGGGCAACATGCTGATCTTGGTCAGTGCTGATGCTTACAACAAGTATGGTCACGGCATAATTAACAGCGGAATTATTTATCCGGCAGAAGCGGTTTTGATTTTAGCCCTTATTTCGCACGTAATTTTGGCGATCAAGCTGAGCAAAGAGAATCGAGATTCTGCAGGTGGAACAAGATACGCGGTAGCAGCGAAGGGCGAAAAAAAGGTCACTCTTGCTTCGCGCACGATGGCTATTCAAGGAAGCTTGATCCTGTTGTTTATTATTCTGCACATCGCAACTTTTAAATATGGAACAGTTTATGAAACGACTGTTGATGGCGTGAAAATGCGCGATTTACACAGATTGGTTGTCGAAGTTTTTCATCAACCTGGTTATGTAGCTTGGTATGTTGTTTGTCTTTGTCTTTTGGGATTTCACTTGAGCCACGGAGTTGGATCTGTGTTTCAATCGTTTGGTCTTTTGAACGACAATCGCGCGTGTATGATCAAAAAACTTGGCCTGCTGTACGGTTTTTTGGTTGCTCTTGGATTTTTGTCTCAACCTATTTACGTTTATTTTTTTGCGGGGTAATTGAATATGTCTATTCTTGATGGAAAAGTTCCTGCTGGTTCGGTTGAAAGCAAATGGAATGATCATAAATTTAATATGAAGCTGGTCAACCCCGCGAACAAAAGAAAGCACACTGTTATTGTGGTTGGCACTGGCTTGGCCGGAGCAAGTGCTGCGGCCTCTTTGGGTGAGCTCGGTTATAACGTTAAAGCTTTTTGTGTTCACGAAAGTCCTCGCCGAGCGCACTCGGTTGCGGCTCAAGGCGGAATTAACGCCGCTAAAGCTTACAAAAATGATGGCGACAGTGTTCATCGCTTGTTTTATGACACAGTTAAAGGCGGAGATTTTCGCGCTCGCGAGGCCAATGTTCATCGTCTGGCTGAAATCTCAACTGATATTATAGATCAATGTGTGGCTCAGGGTGTTCCATTTGCCCGTGAGTATGGCGGTTTGCTTGCAAACAGATCTTTTGGTGGCGCTCAGGTTTCGCGTACATTTTATGCCCGAGGACAGACTGGTCAGCAGCTGCTGATTGGAGCCTATTCAGCAATGATGAGACAGGTTGATAAAAAGCAAGTTGAATTGTTTTACCGTCGAGAAATGTTGGATCTTGTGACTATCAACGGTAAGGCACGTGGAATAGTTGTAAGAAATTTGTTAACTGGAGAAATTGAATCTCACGAAGCAGATGTTGTTGTTCTGGCAACTGGCGGATATTCAAATGTGTTTTTCTTGTCAACCAATGCAATGGCGTGTGCTGTGACGGCTGCATGGAAGGCTCATAAACGAGGGGCTTATTTTGCGAATCCTTGTTTTACACAAATCCACCCGACTTGCATTCCAGTTTCGGGAGAGCTTCAGTCAAAATTGACATTGATGTCAGAATCATTACGTAATGATGGTCGAGTTTGGGTGCCAAAAGCAAAGGGCGACAAACGCTCACCGGCACAAATCCCAGAAGATGAAAGAGATTATTTCTTAGAGCGTATTTACCCAAGTTTTGGTAATTTAGCGCCAAGAGATGTGGCCTCTCGCCAAGCAAAATTTCGTGTCGACGAAGGTTATGGCGTGGGTCCAACTGGTGTTGCGGTTTACCTTGATTTCAAAGATGCAATTACACGTTTAGGTAAAAAAGCGATTTCAGAAAAATACGGCAACTTGTTTGAGATGTATGATAAAATCACTGGCGAAAACCCATATGAAACACCAATGTGCATCTATCCAGCACCACACTATACTATGGGTGGCTTGTGGGTGGATTACAATTTGATGAGTACTGTTCCGGGGTTGTTTGTTGCTGGTGAAGCCAATTTTTCTGATCACGGTGCCAATCGACTTGGAGCTTCTGCTTTGATGCAAGGTTTAGCAGACGGCTATTTTGTTTTACCGTATACAATTAGTAACTATATTGCGAGCACTCCGATTGAAAAGGTTTCGAACACTCACGATGCATTCAAAGCGTCTGTGGCTGTGACCGAAATGGAAATTCAACGCATGATGAAAATCAATGGAGCACGCACAGTAGATAGTATTCACAAAGAGCTTGGTCGCGTGATGTGGGAATACTGTGGTATGTCTCGTAGTGATGCTGGATTAAAAAAAGCTTTGGAGCAAATTCCAAAATTGCGTGATGAATTCTGGAATAATGTTCGGATTCCTGGCAACAGCAACGACGTCAATACAGAGCTAGAAAAAGCAGGTCGAGTGGCAGACTTTTTAGAGCTGGGTGAGTTGATGTGCAGAGATGCTCTTGAAAGAAAAGAATCTTGTGGTGGACATTACCGCGAAGAATATCAAGTTGATGGCGAAGCAAAACGTGATGATGAAAATTTTTGTCATGTGGCTGCTTGGGAATATCAAGGTACAAACAAACCGCACACATTTCACAAAGAAGAATTGAAATTTGAAGATGTGAAGCTTGCTACTCGATCATATAAATAACGAGGATATACATGGGATCAGGATCTGGTAAAAATTTGAATTTGAAACTGAAAATTTGGCGACAAAAATCTAACAAAAGCGAAGGTCATTTGGTTGATTATGATGCTCCTGGCGTTTCTGAGGACGCATCATTTTTAGAGATGTTAGATCAAGTGAATGAAAAGCTTGTTCTAAAGGGCGAAGAGCCTGTGACCTTTGATCACGATTGTCGTGAGGGCATTTGTGGGACCTGCGGTTTTGTTATCAATGGCGAGGCCCACGGCCCACAAAAAAACACAACAGTATGTCAGTTGCATATGCGCAACTTTAAAGATGGCGATACAATTGTTATTGAGCCATGGAGAGCAAAAGCGTTTCCAGTTATTAAAGATTTAATGGTGGATCGCTCTGCCTTTGACCGTATTATTTCATCTGGTGGTTTTATTTCGGTTGATACCGGAAACGCACCCGATGCAAATACGTTACCCGTATCAAAACCAGATTCTGATGCGGCGTTTGAGGCTGCAGAGTGTATCGGTTGTGGTGCTTGCGTTGCTTCATGTAAAAATGCGTCAGCAATGCTATTTGTCTCTGCGAAGGTTTCTCACTTGGCATTGTTACCTCAAGGACAAGTAGAGCGCGCCACGCGAGTAGAGAGAATGGTTGCACAAATGGATTCAGAACAATTTGGCTCTTGTACCAGCACTGGCGCTTGCCATGCGGCTTGTCCAAAAGGTATCAGTCTAACTAACATAGCAATGATGAATCGTGAGTTGTTGAGCGCAACCCTGAATAGACGCAAAGTATCCGATGGAGACGGCATCTAAATAATCTGTGTTTGGGTAATTAAACGAAGGAGCCCGAAGAAGTCGGTAACTTTATTTTGAATTGCCCAGACCTTAGGGTGTTAATAAATAATATCAAAATACCGATAACCCCAATACCTGGGGGTTATCTTTGTCAAAATCAGAATATAAATTAGCAGTTCGTGCCGCCTTATTAGAATACGCACGCAAATCAGCTCAGGCTTTGGTCCAGGATGTCACTCGGCGTCCTGCTGATAAAATCACTCACAACCAACGAAAAAAAAGAAGCGGAAAAACTGCAAACCCTTTGCAGTTGACGTTCTCGCTTGATGAAGATGCGCTTGGTTTTACACCAAAGAAGAAATATTTACTTTAGCTATTATTATTTTCGATTCAAAAAAAATCATGACCCTTGTTAACATTTTGTAGGTTTAATTATTTATACTTTTCGAATCAAGGACCCAAGGAGGGATCATGAAGATCAGAACTCTGTCGGCTTGGATGCTGGCATCGACAATGATATTTGGCATGTTTTCATCGACTGTATCATTCGCAAAAGAGGCAGAGGTTGTTCCCGGCCAATATCTAATTCAACTGAAATCACAAATTCGAATTCAAAACTATAAAAACCTTTCTCAAGCATTGGGCGCACAGGTTTTAAGGAAAATTCCAAATACAAATATTTTAGTTGTTCAAAAAGGTTCGGTTGAACTGACCACCACGGCGATTTCTCAATTGTCAGAAAATCCAATGGTAGAGTTGGTAGAGCCTAATTATATTTATAGAGCAGAGGCGGCTCCAAACGATCCTTTTTTGGGTAAACTTTGGGGAATGCAAAACACAGGTCAAAGCGATGGTAAAACAAATGGTACGGCTGGAATTGATATTGATGCCATTCGCGCTTGGGATATTACACAAGGATCTTCTGAGGTTGTCGTTGCAGTGATTGATACTGGTATCGATTACACTCACCCAGATATTAAAGAAAACATGTGGGTTAACCAAGCTGAAGCAAGCGGACAAGCTGGCGTAGATGATGATAACAATGGTTATGTCGATGACGTTTATGGATTTAATTTTGTTGATGCGAACAAACCAACTGCAAATCCAATGGATGATCATGGTCACGGAACGCATTGTTCTGGAACCATTGGTGGTCGCGGCAATGATGGCACGGGCGTTGTTGGCGTAAACTGGAATGTAAAATTAATGGCTATCAAATTTTTAGGTGGAGATGGCGGCGGAACGCTTGAGGGCGCAATCAAAGGTATTGATTACGCAACAAAAATGGGCGCTAAAATCATGAGTAATTCTTGGGGTGGCGGTGGTCAATCTGATCTGTTAAAACAAGCCATTGAAAGAGCAAATGCGGCAGGTGTTTTGTTTGTGGCGGCGGCTGGAAATGATTCAGCAAATAATGATTCTTCCCCACACTACCCATCCAACTACGAAGTCCCAAATGTGTTGTCAGTAGCAGCGATCGACAATAACGGAAAATTAGCCTCATTTTCAAACTATGGTAAAAAAACAGTGCACGTTGCGGCGCC
>CAZMVK010000011.1:0-33536 GCA_964569545.1 uncultured Bdellovibrio sp. | reverse complement strand
ATTCTTCAGTAGCTGGGGGAAAATATGTGTATATGTCAGGTACTTCAATGGCAACGCCACATGTTTCAGGTGTTGCGGCACTATTGCTGGCCTCTGATTTAACTTTGACTAACGATCAATTAAAACAGAGATTGATTTCTTCGGTTCGCAAACTCTCTTCGATTAAATCTAGAGTATCAAGCGGCGGACTTGTAAATTCCTATTTTGCCATTACCAATCAAACTTCACCAATTGACATGAACGATCCCGATCAGTGGGCGGCGATAGATACGCCGATTTCTTCAGAGCACCCATACAAATCAAATACTAACGTGGTCTATGAGGTCAGGGCTCCTGGCGCTAAAGAGATGGCAATTTATTTTTCAAGATTTGAAATGGAAAAAGGTTATGACAAGCTGACATTTTTTGATGTTAACGGAAATAAATTAGGAGAAATGACTGGGGCTCAAGATCAAACTTATTCCCCTGTTTTTTCGGTGGACTATGTTAAAATAGTTTTAACCAGTGATTCGTCTGTAAACAAATATGGTTTTGATATAGGCAAGGTCTCGTACAGATAATTTAAAGCCGCTGGCTTTTGTTATTCACTTTGTAAGGTTTGGGCAGAAGCTGGCGGATGTGGTCTTTGTAGGAAATTTTCGATTTTCAAGTTTACATAATCAGGAAAATCTAACTGTGTGCAATGCGAACCATAAGGAACTTGCAGGTATTCGCTTTGAGGAATTTGTTCGTGCAAGTCCTTTTGAAAACGAGGAGGCGTCACTCCGTCCCTATCCCCGCCAATAATTAAACTTGGAATCGAAACCGTGGGCGCAACCTGATCGCCGCGAAAGGCCATCATATCTTCGAAAAAAGATATAAAGACAGACATCGGAACGCGAGAAACTCCACGAGCATAAATTTCCATGTCACGAACCGGGGCTAAGCGCATGTTAAATCCACCAACAGCACCCGCTCCAAATATCGCAACAGGATTGTCGATCATATTTAGCCAAATAGTCGACATAAGTTCAGGGTGTGATTCAAAACGACTTTTAAAAAAATAAAAAAGATTTTCCATAATATTAGTGCCAAACATTCCCTGAATTGGATTTCTCGCAAAACCGTTTACCAAGACCATTGATAAAAAGTGCTCCGGAAATTGTTCATAAGCTTTTAACAGTGCCTGCACTCCTAAGCTGTGTCCAAAAAAATGAGCCTTGCGAATTCCCAATTCTCTCAATAAAGCAGAAACATCTTTTGAAATCGCATCAAGAGTTAGGTTTGATGGATTTGTTGGAATTGCAGACTTGTGGTGGCCACGAATGTCGAAAGCAATAACCTGATAATTTTGTGAAAAGTGCTCAATTTGAAAATGCCAGTGATTGATTAGGCAAGCTAAGCCATAAATCATAATGATAGGTTCGCCCTGACCATGGGTTTCATAATAAATTTTTGTGCCATCAAAACTTTGGAAGCTGCCCACCCGTTTGGCTGTGCCTTTTTGTTTCATAAAATTCGCACCTCGATAGTGGTGGAGCCAATCTGAATCAGATCTCCATGTTTGAGGTGACGGCCGAAACGATTTTCTCCGTTCAGCGTAACAACTTGAGGATATTTAGTTTGAAATGCTATACCGCTGACCGCATCGGGGTCGTGCTCGTTTTGCACTGCGGGCCTAAGCTCAAAGGCTACATCGGGGCAAGAGGGCTCAAAGATTTCGATATCTAAGCCATCTCGTCCGACCCTTCTTGGTCCATAACCAAGGGTGATTTTTTGATTTAGCTGCGCGCCCCTAATGAAAACCAGCTCAACAATATTAGGAAAGGCAGAAATAGTTTCAGGATTTACTTGATTGCTTGATGCCAACTGAGGAATGCGATTTTTTAGTGTGTTTTTCCATTTTTGTGGCTTTTGTAAATCCCCGCCCGAAATTGGCGGCTCATCAATAATGCTGTCATCTTTGATGACTAAAAAATGTGTTTTTCCAACGCGAAACCTAACGCCAGGCAGCATGCGTATTCTTTGTACGCTTTGACCGCTGATGTGCAAGCCATTAGCAGAACCACGGTCCACAAGCGAGAGGGCTCCACGAGCATCGACCTCAAATTGAGCATGGAGAGCCGAAACCTTAGGGTCATCTAAAACAATTTCTCCAACGGAACGGCCAATTTTCACGCCATTAAAAACATGAAAGCGCGTGCCCTTTTGCGGACCATCTGTAATTTCTAAAAATAAAGCCATGGATTACATTCTAACCTATCTTCTTTGCTTGAGAATAGTCCAAACCCATGGTACCTAGGCCTTCACGATAAAAACCTTGCTGGCGCCCAGGGCGTTAGCTGATAAACCGAAAGGGTAAAATGGAAAAAACAGAAGTCATTAAAAGACCTTACGAAGTTGTTGTTCTTATGCATCCAGATGCATCTCTTCAAGAGCAAAAAGATCTTTTTCTAAAAAACAAGTCTATCATCCAGAGCTTTGGTGGATCTGTTCACTCGATAGAAACATGGGGCAAAAAGATTCTTGCCAATCAAATTGGTAAAACTAAAAGAGCCATTTATTTTCACTCTGTTTTCGAAGCCGGAACACAGGCTATTTCAGAGATTGAAAGAACTATGCGTATCAATGATAAAGTTTTGCGTTTTATGCATACTAAACTTGATGAGCGCGTATCTATGACTAAACATTTGGAGTCTTTCAAAAAAGGTCTTCAAGAGACTGTTCAAAGAGAAAAAGAAAAAGAAGCAAAGTTTCAGGCGCGTCGTGCAGCAGCAGCTGCCTCTCGTTCTGACGACTAGATTTCTTTTTTAAGTAGGCAGGTTGTCGTGGTTGTTAAGAAAAGAGCTTTCGAAATTGTAAAGTACGCTTTCTTAGTAGCTACCACTGTGACTGTCACGGCGCTCATGTTGTTTATGGGCGCTCCAATGCTAAGGGCTCTGCGAAATCATTATGGTCCGGTTATTTATTGGTTGTCTGGAGTTTTGGTTTCTGCAGCGATTATTTTAGCAATGCCTACTGTTGGAATGTTTGTTTTAATTCTTTTTTCACTTTGGGTAACAGTTGGTTGTTACCAAGAGCTTGAAGAAAGAGGTCATGCGAGTTTCTGGACTGCCGCGCTCGGTGTTGCAGCAGGAAGCTTAATAATTCTTGAGGGCTCACATTTGTGGGCGAACTCTTTGGGGTTGGATTTAGCTTCCGAGTTTAAATCAAACCTTGAAATCATTGCTCAGCAGCTATCTACCAGCGGGAAGAAACTGAGTGATTATGGAATTAGCGCTGAATCAATTATAGGCCAAGTTCCTTCAATGGTTATTGGCCTAGAGATGACGTGTTTGGCGTTTGCATTGATGTTTGGACGAAGAACAGCAGTCCTAATGGGATTGCGGTTTGAGCGAGTGGCTGGAGAAATGCGCTTGCTTGAGTTTCGTGTTCCTGATTTTTTGATCTGGATTGCGATGTTTTCGTTCTTGTTGAGCTTCATTAGCGTGAAACCAGCGTGGATATCTACGGTATCAACGAATGTGTTTAGCGTGACGATGGGGTTCTATTTTTTCCAAGGATTAGCCGTATTAGAGGCGGCATTCTTGGCGTTCAAGGTCGGAAACGTTACACGTTTTTTGACTTATTTATTGGTGGTAGGCCAACTGCTCTTTTTATTAAGTGTGGTTGGTGTAATTGATTATTGGGTGGATTTTAGACGACGAATTAAACGCTGGCGATCGTCTGAAAAAAACCGAAGGAGTGAGGAAAACATATGAAAGTTATCCTACAAAAAGATGTAAAAGATGTGGGTAAAGTTGGAGACCTAGTTAGTGTTTCTGAAGGATTTGCGAGAAACTTTTTGTTTCCACGTAAAATGGCTTCTGAGGCGACTGAGAAAAAGGTTAAAGAGTGGGAACACTTAAAGCGTGTTGCTGAAATTAAAAAGAAAAAAGCAGTAACTGAGAGACAAGAGTTGTTGAAGAAAATCAGCGGCATTTCTGTATCTTTCAAAGTGTCTGCTGGTGAATCTGATAAAATTTTTGGATCTGTTACATCAGCTGATGTTTCAAAAGAACTTGAAAAACAGGGTTTTTCAGTTGATCGCCGCGACATTCATTTCGAAGATAGCGTTAAAGTTTTAGGTACTCACAAGGCAACTATCAAAATGGGTGAAGGCCAAGAGGCTTCTATCCAGGTTGTTGTTGAAAGAGCTTAATCTCTGACAGAAAAATTAAATTTTTATGCGCCTCAGCCTTAAAAGCTGGGGCGTTTTTATTTCTGCACTGGCTCGGCTACAAGCTCTTCAAACGTTTTCATTAGCAGCTCTCCAAGAAGGTCTCGTATGCAATTAAGATTTATATTTTCAGGCTTTAAATTGCGATTTTCTATCAGTCGTATTAGCTGTGGCTCGAGATACTCTGAAGGTAGTCCAGTTTGTTGAACGAGAGTTTTGATTAAAGTCATTCCCTGCATATTGAGTTTTCCTTTCTGAGTTTCTTTAAATATGACACGCGCTTTAAAAAAACGGTTAAAATTAAACTCTAGTGAGCGTAACGTAACATTGATAGTATTGTAAAAATTCAAGCGTGTATCAAATCTAGCAAGACAAGATTCTATAAACTTAGTCCTTGGTCTATTGTAAAATCCAGCATAAAATCAATCAGTCAATTTGTATGCTAACAAAAGTTGTTAATGTTGAAAACTGGCCGATGAAGAGATATGAAAACACACAGGGCGAGGAACTTAAGTGACGAATAGTGAAAAACAAACAAAAGAACAATTAGCAACTTCTGGTGAGCAATCAACAATTACCGGTGTTTTAATCACTGGTGGCGGTGGATTTCTTGGCTCTCATTTGGCAGAGCACTTTATGAGAAAGAACATACCAGTAACTTGTGTTGATGATTTTTGTACAGGCTTAAAATCAAATCAAAAATATTTAGAAGAACTTGATATTCCAGAAAAAAAGTTTCAATTCATTGAAACTGATGTGACTGAGTCTTGGAATTCTTGGGTTGGAATTATTAAAAACACAAATATATCTCATATATTTCATTTTGCCTCGCCGGCCTCTCCGCCCCATTATCAAAGGCTTTCGGTCGAGACGATGTGGGTGAACACCAAGGGTTTAGAAAACGCGATTCTGTTTGCTGATCAAATCAATGCTCGAGTGATCTTTGCATCAACAAGCGAAATTTATGGAGACCCCGAGTTCTCTCCGCAAAAAGAATCTTACTGGGGAAATGTAAATACCCAGGGGCCACGCTCTTGTTATGATGAAGCAAAACGAATGGGCGAAGCTGTTTTATATTCTTACAACTTAAAAAATAAAACAAATCACGGACTGGTTCGTATTTTTAATACCTATGGTCCTCGCATGAATCCAAATGATGGACGAGTAATTATTAATTTTTTGGTACAGGCTTTGTTGGGAAAAGATTTAACGATTTATGGTACGGGCTCACAAACACGAAGTTTTTGTTACGTTGATGATTTGGTTTCGGCAATTACCAGATATGCAGCAACCAGTTTGACAATTCCTGTGAACGTTGGAAATGAAACTGAATTTACTATATTGGAGCTGGCACAGTTGGTGGAAAAAATATTTTCTGGAAACAAACTGAAGCTTCATTTTTTTGATTTACCAAAAGATGATCCAAGACAAAGGCGCCCCGATTTAACTTTAGCGAAACAAGTTTTGTCGCCATGGCAGCCCCAAATTAATTTAGCTTTAGGTTTAGAAAAAATGCTTGAATGGCTGAAGACAGAGGATCTGGAAAAAATTCAAATGGCAGGCAAGCCGCTATGAGAATTCTTGTTACTGGTGGCGCTGGCTATGTGGGGAGTCATACTTGCAAATTGCTGGCATCACAAGGGCATGTTCCCGTTGTTGTAGACAGCCTTGTCTATGGCCATGAGTGGGCAGTTCAGTGGGGACCTTTTTACAAGCTTGATATTTTTGAAAAAGAAAAAATAGTTGAAGTTCTTAAAAAAGAAAAAATAGAGGCCGTATTACATTTTGCAGCCTTTGCATATGTCGGTGAGTCAGTTAAAAATCCTTACAAATATTATCACAATAATGTTTTAGGAACGATGAGTTTACTTGAGGCGATGAAAGAAGCTGGGGTGTTGAAGATAGTTTTTTCAAGCACCTGTGCCACCTATGGTGAACCCGAGATCGTTCCTATTCCAGAAAACTGTACACAGTCCCCGATCAATCCGTATGGTCACAGCAAGCTGATGGTTGAAACTATTTTGCAAGATTACGCCAGAGCTTATGGTCTTTCGGCGGTTTGCCTGAGATATTTTAATGCCTGTGGTGCTGATGTTGATTTACAAATTGGCGAGGCTCACAATCCAGAAACACACTTGATTCCGTTAGCTTTACAGGCAGCTTATGAAGAAGATAAAAGTCTAACAATTTTCGGGACTGATTATGAAACAGAAGATGGAACCTGTATTCGTGATTATATTCATGTAATGGATTTGGCAGCGGCTCATGTTTTGGCCTTATCGCGCATTCAAAAAAATGGAATATTTGAAGCTTATAATGTTGGTACAGGGAATGGGCTTTCTGTCTTTCAAATAGTTTCAGCAATTGAGAAAATTGCCAAACGACAGGTTAAAAGAACATTAGGTTTGCGTCGCGCTGGAGATCCGCCAAGGCTTATTGCTAATAGCGAAAGAGCATTTAAAGAGCTTGGCTGGAAACCTGTGTTTTCAGACGTTGAAAATATTATTGCAACAGCACACGGCTGGCATGTTAAACATTTTTTAAAGAAGTAAACTTATGAAAGTTTTAGTTTATCAGGCATACGGCAGAGACGATATTAAAAGACAAACGCTGTTTTCAATAGTTTCGCTTTTGAGTAAAACTAATTTCGTTGCCGAAGCCTTTCAGGTTTGGATTTATACTGAAGATGAACAATTCTTTACACCATATTTTGCCAATCACCCGCTTGTGAAATGCAAGCTGGTGGCCATGGAGCAAATTAAAAAATGGCGTGGAGCTATTGATTTTGTTCATCGTGTAAAAGTAGAAATTCTTATCGATGCTGCAGCTCAATTTGTAGGTGAGCTATATTACTGTGATGGTGATACTTATTTTCTAAGTTCTCCCGCAAGTCTTTTTGATCAGGTAAACAATAATATTAGCTTGATGCATATTGCGGAAAACACGCTCATTGACGGCAGAGACCCATTGTCGAAAAAAATTAAACGATTTGTGAAAAAAAACAAATTTCAAGTTGCTGGTCAGAATATGCAAATTCCTGTTGAGACGATGATGTGGAATGCTGGGGTCCTGGCAGTTTCACAGATAAACAAAAGCTTATTGCCACATGTTCTAGAATTAACTGATCGTCTGTATTCTCTTTATCAAAAACACATTATGGAACAATTGGCTTTTTCTGTTTGTTTGCAAAATGCCACCAAGGTTTTGCCCTCTGATGGAGTGGTTTATCATTATTGGAATCAGAAAGATGAATATCAGATACTGATTGATAATTATTTTGCTACGAATAAAAACTTAATGACGGCAATTGAGCAGTATCAAAATATTTCATTTCCGCCCGCACCAAAACCAAAGCAAAGATTTTTAGAAAAAATATACAGCAAGTTTTTAAATAAATAGGTTGTAAGCGAAGAACGTTGAGGTCGTTTTATATTGATTGTCATGTAGTACGATCAAGGAGAGACACTCAATTCTTTTTTATTTATCTAGTCGGAGCAAAGTTTTTTGGTTTGCCACCAGAGCCTGAAGTCTGCCCAGTCAAGCCACCGCCAACGTAAGCACCCGATGGAGGCTGTGGAGGAGGAGGCAAAGGATGTTGCACTTCTGGATCTGCATCGCGGAAACGACCGAATTCGGCTTCCCATTTAAGCTTTACAGTTCCGGTTGGACCATTCCTTTGTTTTCCGATAATGACCTCGGCATGGCCTTGTTTTTCTGGATCGTCTTTGTCGTAGTAGTCATCACGATAAAGCATCATAATGACATCGGCATCTTGTTCAATAGAACCAGATTCCCGCAAATCAGAAAGCATAGGTCTTCGATCAGAACGACCCTCCACTCCCCGATTCAACTGAGCAAGGGCAATCACTGGAACCTCTAATTCCTTGGCGATAGATTTCAAGGTTTTTGATATTTCTGATACGGCACGTTCGCGGCTTTCAACTTTTTGTTTTAAATCCATCAACTGCAAGTAATCGATGACGATAATATCTAAACCAACCTGAGCTTTCAAACGTCTGGCGCGAGCGCGCACCTCGAATGGGCTGACGCCGGAGCTTTCATCTATGTATAATTTTGAATCGCTGACCTGGCCGGCCACGTTGATTAATTTTGGCCAGATTTGATCTGCAATTTTTCCAGATCGGATGTCCTTCATGTTAACTCGCGCCTCAGAGGCCAAGATCCTCATCATGACGGCGTCGCGTGACATCTCTAATGAGAAGAAGGCCACTGTCTTTTGTTGGCGCAAAGCCATGTGTTGAGCAAGATTTAATGAGAAGGCTGTCTTACCCATTGATGGACGAGCGGCAATGATGATCAGCTCGCCAGGCTGTAAGCCGGAAGTCATGCGATCAAGCATGGTAAAGCCAGTCGCAACACCGGTGATGTCGGAGCGTTTTTTATAAAGCTCTTCAATTTTAATAACGCTAGATTTAACAACTTCCATCGGGCTAACGAGGCCCTCAGTTTTTTTTGCCTCACCGAGTTTATAAAATTCACCCTCGGCCTGATCGATAAAAGATTCAACGTCAGGAAAATCTTCAGCATAAGCTTTTTCAATTAACTGTGAGCTTGAGTAAATAACTTTGCGCAGAAGGTATTTGTCTTTAACGATTTTGGCGTAGCTTGCAATATTAGCTGATGAAATTGTTTTGTTCACAAGATCAACTAAATATTCTGTTCCGCCGATTTGTTCGATTTCACCCTTGGATTGCAGGGAATTAGATACGGTAATTAAATCCACAGGCTGATTGCGCTTGTGGAGCTCATCAATAATTGAAAATATTTTTTGATGAGCTGGCTTATAGAAAGCGCTGGCATCAATATGGTCCACAACTTGGTCCCAAGCGTCTCGCTCGAGCATTAGGCTGCCCAATATAGATTGTTCAGCCTCCAAATTTTGTGGTGGTACCTTTTGAGCCACGCGCCCCCCCGTCGCCAAAAGTTAAATTACAAATTACAATTGTGGAGGAACTTGTAACTGAGTGCTGCTGTTCTTTTTAACGCGGATTTTGTAATTGTCGATTTTCTTTTTCAAAGTGTTGCGGTTGATACCCAACATCTGAGCTGTTTTTACTTGGTTACCGTTGTAAGCGCGCAAAGCGATCTCAAGAAGAGGTCTTTCTACTTGCTCTAATACAACATCATATAATCCGTTTAGTTCAACTTGCGCTTCTTTTTGTTGTTGAAAAAGAACTTCTAGTTTGCTCTTAACCAATTTCTCAAGGCTTACAGCCTGAAGATTGGCAACAAAGAGATTGTCTGAATTATTCAGATTTGGCGTCATGGGACTCCCGATTGTTATGTTAGTGTTTATGGTTAATTAATTTTTTCCGAAGGCAGGTATTTAAAGCTTTTTTCGTCGCGGGACAAGCGAGAAGTGCAAAAAAATTAAACTCCTCGTAATTCTGGGCTCCAAATATATTTATGAAGCTGCAGCTGCATCCTTGCTCGCGACTTTTTACCCAATAATAACAGTGCTAAGTCCTGTTCTTTCATAGCGTTAAAGACGGGACTGTATAACACGATATGTTTTTTGAATAAATCATGTTGACGGCAAAATTTTTCTGACCAGTCAAAATCTTGTACAGAAGAAATAACAAATTTGAATTCAGTACTTGGCGTTGCCCACTGTAGATTCTGTATCAGGAAACTATTTGCCGCTCCTGAGTCTGGGGTTTTAACATCTAAAATAATTTTTACACGTGGATCAACTGCCTCAATAGATTTTGACCCGCTGGTTTCAAGAGAAACTGTGTATCCCAAATCACACAGCGCCGTCATGAGGGTGTGAACAGACTTTTGCAAAAGAGGCTCGCCACCCGTAATGCAGACGTATTTTGTATCATGTTCTGCAATCGAGCCAAGAATCTGCTCTAGGGATTGATTGGCGCCGTCATAATAAGAGTATTTCGTATCACAGTATGTGCAACGCAGGTTGCAAGCCGTGGTTCGCACGAAAACCGTTGGTAGTCCAGCTAGCGTGGTCTCGCCCTGAATCGAATAGAAGATTTCATTGATTTTTATCATGGGCTTGGTCTTGCTGTGAATAGGGACCAAAGTCAAGACCATGGACTTCTGGTCTGTTCGGCGTCAGGCAAATTTTGTAACCTATTCCTATATGAAAAAACTGTACATGAAATTTCAGCACGACATTTGGGGTATCGCACTTATTGCTATTGGACTTTTTTTAGGATTGTCATTGGCGACTTACAATCCATTAGATCCATCACTGAACTCGATTGGCCAGGGACTCAAGGTTGCCAACGCCTGTGGTTATGTTGGTAGCTTTTTGGCTGACGGATTTTTTCAACTTTTTGGTTTGTCTGTTTGGCTGATTGTGGCGGGGGTCTTAAGGCAGGCGTGGGAAGTTTTTCAGGGAGAAGGCTTTTCTTTCAAAGATCAACGGTGGGTTTGGGCCTCATTGTTGGTTGTTACTCTTAGCACGCTTTCGGCAATATATTTTCCACAAACCAAACTGTATCATGGACAAATATATTTAGGCGGTTTGATTGGGCTTGGAATTTCGACCATGCTTACCAAGGTATTCAACCTTGTCGGCGCACAGGTTTTGCTTTGGAGTTTGGCGTCTCTGTTGGTGGTGTTTTACTCGGAAAAATCCATTCAAGAATTGTCTCAGTCGGCAAGGGCCGTTGTGGTGAAATTTTTTGCCGTTCACAAATCACCGTTCTGGAAATATTTAGCTACGTTTTTTGTAGTGAAAGAAAAAAAATCAACAAAAGAAGTTTTGAAAAATAAATTGTTTTTTAAGAAGAAAGACGAAAATCAGGATGAGAAAAAAACAGAACCAGCGGAAAAGAAGAGCTTAGTACAAAATTTTTTCCCAATTGATAATAATCAAAAAAAAGAAAGTTTTGAAATTGAAAATGGTATGCAGAATTTAAAGCCACTATTTATTGGTGAGCAATTAGAAATTCAATTGGGCGACAAGACTGTGGATAAGTCTGTTGAAGATGTGAACGAATCCGGCAGGCGTAAAGTTGTATTAAAAACAAAAGTTATGCGACGAATAGAAAATTGGGAATTGCCAAAAATGTCATTGATGGAAGATCCGCCAGCAACGCGCATTCGCGTCGACGAAAAAGAAATCAAAAGAAAAGCAGAAACATTGACAGACAAACTCAGCCAATTTTCTGTGACTGGCGAGGTTGTGGCGGCAAAGCCAGGGCCTGCTGTGACCTTGTTTGAATTCAAACCTAGCGCAAATGTTCGTGTCAGCAAAATCACTGAGCTTGCAGACGATTTATCTTTAGCTTTGTCTAGCGAATCACTGCGGATTATTGCTCCGATCCCTGGCCGAGATGTTGTAGGGATTGAGACTTCGAACGCTCAGCGAGAAACTGTATATTTAAAAGATCTTTTAGCGGATGATACGTTTTGGAAAGATGACATAAAGCTGCCGATTGCCCTTGGTAAACAAGCAAACGGAGAACCTAAAATTGTGGACCTGCGAAAAATGCCACACTTGATGGTGGCGGGCACCACGGGCTCGGGAAAATCTGTATTTGTTGTTTCGGCGATTACGGGATTGTTGTTTACACACTCGCCGAAGACATTGCGTATGATTTTAATTGATCCAAAACAAGTTGATTTAACAGTGTTTGAGAAAATTCCACATCTTGCAATGCCGCCGGTGACCGACACTCGCCAAGCGGTGAATGCATTAAAGTGGGCCGTGCGTGAGATGGAAAAACGATATCGTTCGATGAATAAATTTAGCGCTCGCGGCTTGGAAATTTACAATGAAACCGTTTCTAATCTTAGCAAAGAACAAATCGAAGAACATGACAAGGTCAATCAAGAATTAGAGAGTTCGCCTGGCAAACGATCAGAGCAATATTATTTTTCTCAGCTGCCATACATTGTCATTGTGGTGGAAGAGTTTGGTGATTTGATGTCTGTTGACAAGGTCAACGTGGAAGCTGCGGTCGTGAGATTGGCACAAATGGCGCGGGCCTGTGGAATACATTTGATTTTAGCAATGCAGTCGCCGCGAAAAGAAGTGGTCACGGGTTTGATTAAAACAAATATTCCAGGCCGAATCAGCTTCAAGGTGAACTCGTCAATGGATTCGCGAATTATTTTAGATGACACTGGCGCTGAAAGACTATTAGCCCAAGGGGATATGCTTTATAAATCTCCGGGTGGCTCAAGTTTGATTCGTCATCACGGTCCATTTTTAAAAGATGCAGAGATCGCTCAAATTGCAAAATTTTGGTCATCGCAAGCAGAACCAGAATATTTAACTTCGGCGATGAAAGCGATGGAGAGTGCCAACGAAATGTCTAGCGAAGATGGCGCCATGGGTGGCGAAGAAGAAAGTTATGACGATCGCTATGATGAAATTTTATCTTGGGCCTCTGAGCAAAAAGAAATCAGCGCATCTTTGATACAAAGAAGATTTAGCTTGGGTTATCCGCGAGCGGCACGAATTGTTGAAACTTTTGAGCGCGAAGGCGTTGTTGGCCCATCCAACGGCAGCAAGCCGCGTCAAGTGCTGGTTAGTAGCTATAATCATTTGGTCGAGTAAAAAGAGTTGACCCTGTTTTGTGGGCAGTGAAATGATTTGTCCAACTGTCCAAAAAAACAAGGAGGGACTTATGTTTAAAGCAATTATGCTTGCTCTAGGATTTTTCGTGGCTGCAAATGCAAATGCAGCATCTACTTATGTGAATACTGCATTAGAAGTGACTCAACAAATGTTGAATGGCCCAGTTGCTAGTGGAACTTTCGATTGGAAAGCTGGCGATGAGGCTGATTACAACATGAATATGGGTTTTATTTCTGGAAAAATGATCATGAAGGTTGTGTCAGTAGCACCAACTGAAGTGGTATTTTCTCAGGATGTAGATCTTGGTTTCTTGGGTAAACAACATTGTGATATCACAATCAATCCAACAAATGGTCAGACCAAGTCGTTGGTTTGCAATGGTCAAGCTCAAGACACAAGCGGTGGCGAAGTTTCAATTATTGAATCTAAAGAAGATACAGTGACTGTGCCAGCGGGAACATTTACTTGTATGTACATCAAAGCCCAACAAACATCTCAAGGAAACTCACAAACTGTTGAACAGTGGATCAATCCAAAAATGATTCCTGTTATGGGCATGGCAAAAACAATTGCTCCATCACAAATGGGTCAAGTTGTTGTTGAACTGACTGCTTTCCATAAAAACTAAGAGAAAAAATTGGATTCGAATTTGTTAAAACAAGTTATCCATTTTTACGAGAAAAGAGCCACTTTATTTGTGGCTCTTTTTTTTCTTTCCACGGTGGCGTTTGCTGCGCCCGTGGCCACCTCAGAAACCTATAAGGACATCATCGAGAAGGCGCAAAATCTATCTATACAAAAAGATCGTTTGCAAGCGATGGGCATTCTTGTCGGAGCGCTTAAAAAAGAAAAAAAAGCGCAAGCCTTAAAAGAATTATCAACAAATCTTGAAACCGTAGCCAAGATATTTTATTCAGATAAGGCTCAGCAGACATATGAATTGGCTTTATCATTGGCGACGTCTGATTTGACTATGTCAGTAAATAAAATGAATGAGGCAATTCGTTTAGAGCCAGATAATATTTCGATAGAGCTGGCTTTGATTCGCAGTCAGTTGGCACAAAACGATTGTGATGGCGCTAGCAACCGAATTAATAAGTATAAAGAGATGTTGCCTTACATTGAAGATCTGAGATTGCATCAGATGCAAGCCCTTTTGTGTGCTGGAAAACTGGAAGACTATGTTAATGCCAGGGGTCTTTCTGATTATAAAAAAAGCAGCGACAGTTTTCGTTGGCAGATTTTAGAGATTGAGTACTTTTTTCGCACGAATTTGACAAACAAGGCACGTGAAGCCGCACAAAACAGTATAAAGCTGGATGAAAAGTTTCCAGAAAGTTATTATTGGCTCTGGAAAGCGGAGAATGACCTCAAAGTAAAATCTGACAAATCTGCACAAAAGTATTTAAGTCTTTGTAAGACTATGAGTAATCGTCATGTACGTCAGTTTTTTTGGGAACCACTTTTATGTCGTCGCACAACGGAGGTTGAAACTTACCTAAAGAAAAACAATAATTCAGAGTTATGAAGATTCACAATCAAACTCAATATTGTCGTTTATTTTTCTTATTGGCTATTTTTCAGTTTTGTATCGCATGCGGAGTCAAGGGTGATCCGATGCCCCCCCTATCGCCAACTGTTTTGGGGCACGGCGAACCCACCTTTCAAAAGGCGACTGAAAAAATTAAAATTAAAAAGCGTGGAACAGGTCAAAATACAGATAAAAAGAAAAATGATTCTACGAAGGATGCTGTCGGCGAAGACCCAGAGTGGGAAGAACTTGATTTTGTCGAGGACGTTCGTAAATGAAAAATAGTCAGCTTTCCTTTACGCGAATGTCTGGAGCAAAAAATACTTTTTTTATGGTGGACTGCACACAAGGTGAAAATTTTAAAACGTGGTCAGAGTTGGATCAGCAAAGCAAAGAAAAGATAGCGCAAAAAATTTGCCTTGGTTTTGAGGACAATCACACCGATGGTTTAATTTTTTTAATCCCCAATCAAATAAAAACGGACACGACGGATTTTGCTTGGCAATTTTTTAATTCCGATGGCTCGCACGCAGATATGTGCGGTAATGCTGCTAGATGTGTGGCGCTTTTTGCCAGTCATAAAATTTTCCCAGGCAAAAAGAAAATGACATTTATGACTGGCGCAGGCCCAGTTTCTGGCGAGATTCTTGGGGGATCTTTGGTTTGCGTCCAGATGCCACAAATAAAAAAATTAGACAAAATGACGGTAGAAAATGTTGACGGCTATTTATTGGATACAGGAGTCCCACATTTTGTCGTACAGCAATCTGCCGACTTTCATTTGGGACAGAGATTGCGTCACTCGCCAAGTTTTGCTCCGGCCGGAGCCAATGTTACGTTTGTAGAAAATATTGATTTGCAGAATGTTTCTTTGAATGCCGTCACCTATGAGCGTGGCGTGGAAGATCTAACAGAGGCCTGCGGAACAGGCGCTGTGGCTGCTGCGACCTGGCTTTTAAAGCAACTGCCGGGCGATAAAAATAAAATTGTACAGGTTTATATGCCCGGCGGAGTTTTAAAAATTGAAAATGCTTTGCTTGGAGAAAAACCCTTTTTAATAGGCGAAGCTCATTTTGAATATGAGTTGAAAGAAATATTTGAAAATTGAATTTGAACAGGAGAGTGTTATGAAAAAATTTAAAGGAGTTATAACGGCTTTAATAACCCCGTTTTATCAGGGCAAGGTAGATTATGATTCGTTGGCAAAGCTGGTTGATTTTCAAATTAAAAAAGGTGTCGAAGGCTTCGTTGTAAATGGCACGACAGCAGAGAGTCCAACTCTTAGCGAAGAAGAAGTTGAAAAAATATTTCATTTTATTAAAGCGCGTGTTGCAAAAGATTTTCCTTTGATTGTTGGAACAGGCAGTAACAGCACTGAAAAAACAATAGCGGCGTCAGTGGCTGCAGAAAAAATGGGAGCTGATGGCGTTCTGGTGGTTGTTCCCTATTATAATAAACCACCACAGAGAGGTTTGTTTGAACATTTTAAACAAGTCGCCTCGTCAATTAATATTCCTACGATTTTATATAACGTTCCTTCGCGTACGATTACGGCGCTTGAGTTGGATACAATAAAAAAACTTTCAGCTCACCCGTCAATTGTTGGCATTAAAGAAGCCTCCGGAAATATTGATTTTGCAAAAGCTATTCGTCAACAGTGTGGTGAAACTTTTTTACTTCTATCTGGTGATGATGGAACTTATGATGATTTTAAAAAAGCTGGCGGCGATGGCGTTATTTCAGTTTCATCACACATCATTCCAGAAGAAATGTTGCAAGTGAAAGCCAGTGAAAATTTAGAATTGATCAATATGTTATTCTGCGAAGCCAACCCTATGCCTGTGAAAATGGCCCTGTATTTAATGGGAATTATTCGCAGTCCCGAGTGCCGTCTTCCGTTGGTAACAATGGCAGAAGACAAGGTCCCGGCGTTGAAAATGCTTTTGGTACAAAAAAGATTGTGTTCATGAAAAAAATTAATGTAGCGGTTTTGGGAGCTAATGGCAGAATGGGAGTCGAAATCAGTCACCTGCTTTTTACGAGTAAGGATTTCAGTGCGGCCCTGGCCTATTCTCGACACAATTCTGTTGAAGGTTATAAACAAAGCACCAAGTCTTTGGATAAAAAGAAATTTAAGAATATTGATGTTATTATTGATTTTACTCAACCAGAATTTTTTTCTGAAGCATTGAGCCTGGCTGCAGAGTTGAAAATTCCAATTGTCTCTGGCACGACAGGAATTGGGTCAGAACAACAGAAGAAAATTAAAATGGCCAGTAAAAAAACGGCGGTATTGTGGGCTCCGAATATGAGCTTGGGCGTTGCTGTGCTTAGCGAGGCTCTCGGTGTTTTTACAAAACTGAAAGGTTTTGATTTTCAAATTGAAGAGTTTCACCACAAACATAAAAAAGATAAACCCAGCGGAACCGCATTGTTTTTACAAAAAAAATTAGATGAAGTTGTTGGTCAAAAAAATCCTGAGCCTTTGGCCATTCGTGGTGGTGGAATTTTTGGTGTTCACAAAGTTCATGCGATGTCAGATTGTGAGACTATTGAATTTACTCATTCGGCATTAAACAGAACAGTGTTTGCACAGGGCGCGCTGACCGCGGCTCGTTGGATTGTGGGAAAAAAACCAGGCAATTATGCAATGAGGGATGTTTTATTATGACCCCGGTTGGTCATATGACATTGGTTTTTATTGCTGTTGATGTGCTAGAGGGCGCAATTTCTTTGAAAACAAAGATTGATTTATTGAGAACCCAGAGTGAGGGGTTGGCAATTTCCAATGTTTACAAACGCAGTCAGCAGTCCCCGCTATCCAGTCGATTTTTTTCAGAGTTGGTAGTGGTTGTAAAAGCTGAAACGTATTTATCTGTTGAAAAATTATCGCTTTGGGTTAAAGAAAAAATGGGCAACAGTGCGGCGATTTTGAGTTTTGATTCAGATGTGTTTTTGTTGCCAGATTTAAATTTACCTCACCCGCTTTTACATACGGACCCTCTGACGCTGCGTTGTGCATGTGAGGTTTGGGGCTCATATGAGCATCCAGTGCTTGGACAAACATTGAATGAGTTAGTACAGTTGGAACTGCAAACAAAGAATTATGAGTTTTTTAGCCAAGGAAACAGCCTTTTAAATTAACAAGGAAGAATTATGCGTTTTTTTATTGATACAGCAGATATTGAAGAGATCAAACAAGCTCACTTGCGCGGTTGGGTTGATGGCGTCACAACCAATCCATCTTTGGTGGCAAAAACGGGTAAGCCATTTTTTGAAGTCATTAAATCAATTTGCCAACTGATTGACGGGCCAGTGTCTGCCGAAGTGATCGGCCTTGAGGCTGACCAAATGGTTCGAGAAGGAAAAGAGTTGGCAAAAATTGCTAACAATGTCGTGGTTAAAATTCCGATGACTGAAAATGGCATGATTGCCGTGAAAAAATTAACATCAGAAGGAATTAAAACAAATGTAACTTTGGTTTTTTCTGCTGTGCAGGCCTTGTTGGCAGCAAAAGCCGGAGCCACAATGGTTTCTCCTTTTGTTGGGCGATTAGATGATATTGGGCAAGATGGCATGGATCTGGTTGCAGATATTATTCAAATTTACGACAGCTATGATTTTACAACAGATGTATTGGTAGCAAGCATTCGCAGTCCGCTGCACCTACAGAACGCAGCACTGATGGGCGCTGACATCGCGACCATACCGTACAAAGTTATGCAGCAATTGACACATCATCATCTTACAGACAAAGGGATTAAGATTTTTATGGATGATTGGGCTAAGGCCAACAAAGCATGAAGCTATTGAAAAATATTTTTTTATTATTTTTCTGCGCTGGCTTGCTGTCCTGTTCAAGTGCTGAATATATTATCTCAGAACAAAATTGTTCTGTAGCTGATATTCGCAAGGCTGTGCTCGGGACTATTGGCGAGCCGCGCACAGTGAGTGAGAATGAAAGAATGTATTTTTCACGGTACTTTAGTCGTAAACCAGACCCAAAATTTGATGCAAAAAAATCTAAAGAAAGATTGTTTGCGAAAATATTAATTCTTGGTGATCGCAGGCCATATGATATCTCAGTCGAAGTGATAGCAGAAAAACTGATAAACGGGACTTATGAAGAGTCTGGCTTTTCCGCTGTGGACGCGAAAAAGATGGGTGTTGATTTAAGAAAGAAGCTTCACCAAAGTCTCGAAGGTCGTAACGTTATTGACGATATCCGACCTTTCTAAATAAAATAGAGTCACGACGTGGCTTTATTTAAAAAGTTTAAACCTTATTTGAGGATTTTATTTTTTGCAATCTTAGTGATTGCAACATCTCCATCATTTCTTAGAACACAAAAAGTTATCTTGATAAAAAAAACATTAGTTATTCAAACATCAAAGATGGATCCGCCACGCATTGCCTTTGATCAGTTGCGAGACAATCGTTTGCCAGCAACGGATGCGCCACAAAAGCGTGATGGATTTTATAATCTAAATCAACCTCAAGTTGTTAATGAAAAAGCGATCATCGCGATTCGTGAAAAGAAAATGATTTTACAACCGATGGTAATTGCTCGTCAGGATTTTAGTAGGGAAATGCCAGAAGAAATTGTTTTAGAAAATAAAAAAGAAGTGGCTGCCGAGCAGAATATACAATCTGAGCCACAATACTCTCAAGTAGTTAGAAAAATTTCTGATGATGAAGTGTTAGAGAATGCGCGTGCACATTTGCGTCAAGCATATACAAATGGTGGTGAAATTGTACGTGGAGATTTGACTGCGGATGGATTGCCATTTGGCGATCCTCGTTGGCAAATTCGTGTTTCACGTTACGAAGATGGCGTTAAAAAAGAAGATGCTGTTGTAGATCCACAAAAAGGAACATATCAAATCAATGTCGCTAGCAATAGCGGTACAATTAAGGCCGAGTTGTTTGATGCAATCACAGGAGAGGTTTTAGGTTCGGGCTCAAGACGCTTGGGAACGCCGCCCTCCACTCCAACGACTGTTTCAAAAAATACAAGAGTCAGCAAGTCTTCAGTGAATGATGCAGATTCGGGAATTGTTCTTCGAAGGGCAATCAATACAATTGCTTCCACTGTTCAGGATTTTTATGCAAACCCAACAAGCTTAATGTCTGCGAACCCAATTGTCGGTGTAAAAACTCGAGTTAAAAATCCACAAACTCGAGTTTTATTAGCCTCTAACGGAGACGAAGCAAGATCCGACGTGCGTGGTCAATATGAGTTTGATCATGTTCGTGAAAACTCTTGGGGTATCGTCCGTGTCGAAGCAAAAGGGTATTATTCAGGCCTGCATTTACAGTCAGCGACAAACAAACCGCAGGTCACCCCATTGTTTCCATTAAAAATGATTACGGCACTTAAAGAAATTATCCGCGATCAAAATGTCAGTAGCACAGTAGCAGAAAATGGCTCCATTGTTTGGGGGCAGGTTGTTCACGATGGAAAACCTTTGGCCGGAGCAGGTATCGAAGCAGAGTTTTTTGATAAATACAAAGTCGTATATTTTAACAGCTTACTTATGCCTGACATTGGCCTGACAACAACAAGTGATAATGGATATTTTGCGATTTTAAATTTACCGGCAGGGATGCACTCTTTGGTGGCCAGTAGACTCAGCGGATATTTATCTCACGTAAATGTGATTGTTGATGAAAACACAGTCTCGGTGGCCAACCTAGAGTCTTCTGTTCGAACAGAAAAAGTTGATGTCAAAGTTTATGATGGCATTGGTGGTATGCCACAAAATGCAGAATTAGAAATGCAAAGCTTAGAGCTTCCATTGCAAGTTCAGGGTTTTTCTAAATTAGACATTGCGCCGATTCATCGGCTTAGTTTGATGAATGTTCATGCCGAGTTGGAAAAATATGTCGATGCAACATATGTTTACGAAGATGATCAGGATTCGATTCAGGTTCCGCTGGTTCAGTCTGCTTGGCTTAAGGGAATTATGGGAACAAAAAAACTATCAGAATTGCCAGGTACAGGAATTATTGTTGGTTTTGTTTCTTTCGACGCGTTTACTGTTAAGCTGTCGCAAGAAAATTATTTTTCACAACTAAATATTATTTATTTTAATGTGCAAGGGGATGTTGTACCTAAAGCAGTTAACGGTGGCGGTTTTGTTATTTACAATGTTCCACCATCAGTGCAAACGGTGTCGCTGCTTTCGGGTAAATCCAACAGTCCAATTATGAAGGTTGTGCCGGTGGATGCTGGCCGCGTAACAGTTCTTGGTGCCAACAGCCTAGAGCTGATCCATTAAATTAAGTCTCAATATTTTTTAAAGACCTTACCCAGTTTTTAAAATAATTTCCACGCTCTTCAAAATTTTTAAACTCATCCAAGCTAGTGCCGCCAGGGCTGAGTAAAACCAAGTCTCCATTTAGATGATTATGTTGATGCTTTTGTTGTTGAAGAATTATTTTAAGCTCAGCAAGACAGTGATTAAGATTTGGAAAAATGGAACCTGATAATTTTGATTTAACCTGAGCTTTTGCGCCATACTCGCCAAAAAAATAAAATATTATATTTTTATCATGAGTTAACACCGAGAGCTCTTCCCAGGGTAGATTTTTATCTTTTCCACCAAGCAGTAGATGCAAACGAGATTGAGTGTTGTCTGGCAAAACAGAGCGCACGGCTTGTAAAACGGAATCTATTGTTGTTGCTTTGCTATCATTGACAAAAGTAACGCCATTGATCTGGCCACAGTTTTCTAGACGATGAGCGAGGCCCGCAAAATTGAGCATGGCTATTTTGCATTCGCATGGCCACGAGAAAAAATCAGCGATAGCAAAACCAACTGCTAAATTATCCAGATTGTGGGCTCCGATCATTTTCGGCGGAAAATTTTGTAAAATATCCGGAGAATTGTTGGTTAAATCATGACGAGAGGTTTGAAGACATTTTAAATGTGGATATCTCTGTTTGATTTGTGGAATATATTGACCAAGGTCCCCACCGTTTTGATTGAGAACAATTACGCTTTTGGTTTTATCAAAAAGAGAGATTTTAGTTTGATAATATTCTTCGACATCATGATATCTTTCGAGGTGATTTGGGTTTAAAGAAGTTATCACGCCCACATCAGCAATTAAGTTATCAAAATTTTCTAACTGATAGCTTGATAACTCTAGCACTAAATATTTTGTCCTGTTCGGGCCGGTTATATTCTGACATACATACTGAGCCAATGTTGTGCCAAGATTTCCGCCGACAAAACAATGAGAATCGACAACCTTGGCTGCCTCACCCAAGATAGAGGTGGTCGTGCTTTTTCCGACAGAGCCAGTGATGGCAATAACGGTTTCGTCTTCAAGTAAAGAAAAGGCAAGTGCCAGTTCGCTGGTTAGTTTTGCACCTTCAGCGAGAGCTTGCACAATCCAGTCTTTTTTCAAACTGATCCCCGGAGAAATACACAGCGTTTTCGGTTTCCTAGAGATGAGGGTTGACGGATCAGAAAAATCAGCAGATGTTTTTTCATCAAAGGTTAGAATTTCATTACGAGGAATATGACAAGCCAACAAAAGGTCCAGCGTGGCTTGTCCCGTCACGCCCATACCAATTATGGCAACAGGTAGAGGTAAATGCTGAGTCAGCGAGGTAACAGAAAGATTTTTCGCGGGTAAATTTAGAAAATTATGAGATGGACCTTTATTCAGTTTATTCATGTTCATTTAGATATCACAGGTAAGGCTTGAAATTCACCAAATCTCAGAGACAATAATAAAGATGGGACTCCATGGCGACACACCAGACAAAGTAAATCATTTGGTAAAACACACGGCGATTATCAGCGATTTGCATTTGTGCGAGGCCGAACAAATAAATCCAAAGTTTCCTTTGTGGAAAAAGTTTAAAACCAGACAGTTTTTTTTTGATGAAACCTTTCAAAGTTTTTTACTTCATATTCAGTTCAAAGCTAAGGGCGAAAAGGTCGAGCTGATTTTAAATGGCGATATTTTTGATTTTGATTCGGTGATGGTTATGCCAGAGGACCCTACCTTTCGCATACATTGGCTGGAGCGCAAGCGAGGTTTATACCCCCGACCAGAGCGCGCACACTTTAAAATAAAAACAATTATAAAGCATCATCCAGTGTGGTTTGAATCGCTAAGTAAATTTATTCAGGATGGCCATTCTGTGGTTTTTATTATGGGAAATCACGATTTGGAATTGCATTATCCCGTGGTACAAAATGAAATTCGGCATGCGCTTCAATTGTCTGATTCGACGCAAGAGTTGGTGCGTTTCTGCGAGTGGTTTTACATTAGCAATCAAGACACCTTGATTGAACATGGAAACCAGTATGACCCTTATTGTGTTTGCGAGGATCCAATCAACCCATTTTCTCAAGGATATAATTACAGTACTCTCAAGCTGCCGTTTGGAAATTTAGCATGTCGTTATATTTTAAATGGTATGGGATTTTTCAATCCACATGTGGACTCAAACTATATAATGAGCCTTGGACAGTATATTAAATTTTTCGTAAAATATATTTGGCGAGCACAACCTCTTTTGGTTTGGGATTGGTTTTTTGGCTCGGTGGTGACGTTGATTGTTTCTTTGTCTGATCGATTGCTTCGGCCGATACGAGACCCTCTTCGTCTCGAAGACAAGGTCAATCAAATAGCACAAAAAGCCAACGCGGATGCCCGCATGGTCAGAGAGCTGCGTGAGTTGTTTGTGCCATCAGCAACTAGCAATCCTTTTTTAATTGCTCAAGAGTTGTGGTTGGATCGAGCATTTTTTGTGTTGATCGCGTTTTTAATTGTTTTAGAAATCATGTTAATGGTGAAACAGTTTTTTGATGTCTCTATTTTTTGGGGCTTGATCCCAATCGCACTTTTTTTGCCATTTTTTTTGTTTTACAGTAAATCAATCACCTCGCTGGTTTCTAATTATAAAGAGCCAGATGAAAAAAATCTTTCGACTGCGGCTGCGATTACTAGGGTTCATCGTATAGTTTTTGGACACACTCACGTGGTGCGCCACGAAATGATTGGCGCGGTGGAACATCTTAACAGTGGATGTTGGTCCCCGGCTTTTTCAGATGTCGAGTGCACCAAAGCCGTCGGTCAGAAAAATTTTATATGGATAGAACCGTGCGCCGAGGGCAATCGTCGGTCACAAGTCTTGGTCTTTGATCCTAATGCAATGCAAAAAATCTAAGAATTGTAGGTGTGTGAGGCAAACTTGTTTACACTCTATTGGTAATCACCCTAGCGGGTACATATGAAGGAGGATCTCCGTGACTGAGGTTTTAGTTGTTACATCAAAAGTAAAAAAGCTAATCAAAGAAAAAGGCGAAATGAATACGTCTGCAGAAACAATCGATATGCTTAGCAAGGCTATTGAATTGCTTTGCCAAAAAGGTATTGATAGCGCGAAGGCAGATGGTCGCAAGACTGTCATGGCTCGCGATATCGTTATTGATCACCTTTAGTTTTCAATCATTTGAAGCAGATCGTCCCAAGAGATTGTAGAAACTCCAAGACGTTCTGCTTTTTCTGCTTTTGATCCAGGATCATCACCGACCACCAAATAACTTAGTTTCGTTGAAACTGAGCTAACCAGTTTTCCTCCATTGGTTTCAATCACTTCGTGGGCATAGTCACGCTTAACGGGCAAGGTGCCGGTGACAAGAAAACTTTTGCCTGACAGTGGACCAGAAAAATTTCTTTCTTTGCTTTGAATTTTTAGGCCCAGTTTAATCATCGCCTGCACTTCATCAATATTTTGCGAATTTGCCAACCAGACTTGAATGGCCTGAGCGACCTTGGGTCCGACTTGTGGAATTTGTGTTAACTCTTCTGGGGTGGCCTGCAAAAATTTTTCGATACTAACAAAATGATCGGCAAGATCTTTGGCCGTTTGCTCGCCGACGAAACGTATACCAAGAGCAAAAATAAATTTTGGCAATTCGGTTTGTTTGCTTTTCTCAATGGAGAGAATGGCATTTTCAGCAGATTTTTGTCCTTGACGATCTAACTCCATCAGCTGTTCTTTGTTTAAGCGATAAAGATCAGAAAATGATTTTATAAGTTTATTATCAATCAGTGATTCAATCAGGCGGTCGCCGACCTTATCGATATTCATCGCGCGACGAGAGGCAAAGTGTTTGATAGATTCTTTTAAAATTGCTGGGCAAAAATTATTTACACAACGATAAGCAACTTCCTCTTCGTTTTTAGCAACTGCTTGGCCACAGGCTGGGCACTGGCTTGGTAAAACAAAAGCGTGACTGTGTTGCGGGCGCTTATCTAAAACAACAGAGACTACTTCGGGTATAACATCTCCTGCTCTTTGAATGACCACGGTGTCGCCGACGCGAACATCTTTACGATCAATTTCTTCTTGGTTGTGTAATGTCGCATTGGTTATTGTTACGCCACCGACTTTGACGGGTTTCATAATCGCAACTGGGGTTAATACGCCGGTGCGGCCGACTTGGACTTGAATTTCTTCAATCACGGTTATTGCTTGTTCAGGTTTGTATTTCGCAGCCGTGGCCCAACGAGGACTGCGAGCGACCAAGCCCAAATCATTTTGTAACTGTGTCGAGTTTACTTTGATCACAATGCCGTCGATATCAAAAGCGATATTGGGTCTGATCTTTTCGATATGATGATAATAATCAATGGCCTCTTGTGGCCCGCTGCAGACTTTGCGAAATACAAAATCTAGTTTATTTTGTAAAACAGGAAGACCTAATTGATAAAGCCTATTTTCTATATCTTCTTGTGAAGAAAAATCAATTCCATCAACAGCACCAAGTGCATAGGCAAAAAATCTCAAGGGCCGTTGGGCGGTAATTTTTGAATCCAGTTGTCGAACCGTTCCTGCGGCCGCGTTGCGAGGATTGGCAAATACCTGCAATCCATTTTCTTCCTGCGCGAGATTGAGATCGGCAAAATCTTTTTTAAACATTAAAACTTCACCACGGACCTCAAGGAGTGCTGGCGGCGAAGAAGTTTTCAGTCGCAGAGGAATGGATTTGATGGTTTTAATATTGTTCGTGATATCTTCGCCGACCAAGCCATCGCCTCGGGTCAAGGCGCGGATAAATTCGCCGTTTTCATAAATGAGCTCAATAGCTAAACCATCAAATTTGGGCTCACAAAAATAATCAATGTTGTTGTCAGAGTTTAAAAACTTTTTAACTTTTTCATCAAAATCTAAAATATCTTCAGGTGAGTAAGAATTTGCTAGAGACAGCATCGGCAGGCGATGATTGGTTTTTTGAAAAGCATCAAGGACCGCGCCCCCTACTCGCTGACTCGGAGAGTCCACGATGTCTAGGTCTGGATGTGTTTTTTCAAGAGTAATTAATTCGGAAAATAGTTTGTCATATTCAAAATCTGTGATGGTCGGCTGATCCAACACGTAATAGTTGTGATCGTGTTGTTGGATCTCATTTTTAAGCTCCAGATGGCGACGCAAAGCTGTTTCAGTTAGACTATTGTCTTGATTGTGTTTATGCATGGGCTACAAACTAACAAGACCGCGGTGCAAAAATCCATCATTTCTTGAATAAATTAGTGCTATTATTTACAAACGCAATAACATTGCACAACTTCAAAAAAGGAACTCATTTTGATCGATCAAAAAACAACCGCTCATATTGCTAAATTAGCGCGTTTGCATATCAGCGAAAAAGAAGCACAAGAATATAGCGCTCAGCTTTCAAAAGTTTTAGGTTATTTTGAACAAATTGAAAAAGTAGCAACGGCTGGCGTAGAGCCACTGGTGACCCCGTCTGAAATTGAATCTTTTTGGCGAGAAGATCAGGCAAAAAAAGAATTTACAGCAGAAGCTTTGGTGGAAAATGCTCCGCAAAAAACGGGCAATTTGTTTACCGTTCCACCGGTAGTATAAGCGCTTTAACTTAAGCCAAAGAGAATTTCGAACTTTTTAAATCAAGAATAATTTATCAGTGACCACATCGGGTTCAAAAGAGGATTTCATGGATTTATTAACAGCAAGCTTTAAGCAAATCGCCGAAAATGTTCGCACAAAAAAATTGAGCGCCGTAGAGGTTGCAGATTTTTTTCAAAAGCGCGTTCAGGCTCATGACAAAAAATTAAATTCTTACATAACAGAAAATGAAAATTTAAATAAAGAGGCAAAACAGATTGATGAGCGTATTGCCAAGGGTGAGGACGTTGGTGTCTTGGCCGGCGTGCCTTTTGGTATAAAAGATATGTTTTGCACCAAAGGTTTAAAAACTACGGCAGCTTCGAAAATTTTAGAAAACTTTGTCCCACCATATGATTCAACCGTGGTTGCGAAATTAAAAAGCGCTGGCATTACAATTTTAGGTAAATTAAACCAAGACGAGTTCGCCATGGGCTCCAGCAATGAAACATCTTTTTTTGGTCCGACAAAAAATCCATGGAATACTGATTTTGTTCCGGGTGGATCCAGCGGTGGTTCTGCGGCAGCACAAGCCGCGCGTTTGGCAGCGGGCACCGTTGGTACGGATACCGGTGGCTCTATTCGTCAGCCAGCAAGTTTTTGTGGAATTGTTGGTGTCAAACCAACATACGGACGCATCAGTCGTTACGGAATTGTTTCATATGCTTCGTCTTTGGATCAGGCTGGTCCGATGGTTTCTTGTGTTGAAGATGCGGCTCTCACGCTTGAGGTTTTATGCGGCAGAGATGAACGTGATGCAACGACAAGCTCGCGTCCTGTACCAAAATTTTCACAAAATCTAAAAGAAGATTTAAAGGGAATGAAAATTGGTTTGATGAAAGAGTACATGACAGATGCGCTAAGCCCGGATGTGCAAAAAACTGTGGATGAAGCGATTGAAACTGTGAAAAAACGTGGAGCAGAAATTGTCGAGGTTTCAGTTCCGTTAACTTCTCACGCGGTACCAATGTATTATTTGATTGCTTCATCAGAAGCTTCAAGCAACTTGGCTCGTTATGATGGTGTCAAATATGGCTATCGCACAAAAATGGATTCGCTTGCATCTGTAAGCCTTGATGAGTTTTATGAAAAAACACGTGGCGAAGGTTTTGGTTCCGAGGTTAAGCGTCGAATTATGTTAGGTACATATTGTTTATCAAGTGGATACTATGATGCTTATTACAACAAGGCCTGCCAAGTTCGCCGCTTAATGCGCGAACAATACATGGAAGCATTTAAAAAATGCGATGTGATTCTAAGTCCCGTTACGACGTCTGCTGCTTTTAAAATTGGTGATCGCATTTCAGATCCGCTTGCAATGTATTTGAATGACATTTTCACCGTCTCTACGAATTTGGCGGGATTGCCAGGAATGAGTGTTCCATTTGGCATGTCACAAAATGGTTTGCCTATTGGAATTCAGCTGACCTCGACTCATTTTGACGAGCAGAGTATGTTGACCGTTGGTTTCTCGCTTGAACAAGCATCATCTCAGAAATGGAAGGTAGCCAATGTCTAATCCTACTTATTATCGTGGATATGAAGCTGTAATTGGACTTGAGGTTCATGCGCAGTTAAAAACATTCAGTAAAATGTTTTGTGCCGATTCAACACAGTTTGATGCTGGCGATAATGAAAACACCAGCCCAGTCAGCATTGGTATGCCTGGAACTTTGCCAGTGGTAAATACCAAAGCAATTGAATATTCGATCAAAACAGGGTTGGCCCTTGGTTGTGATATTCGAAAAAAATCAGTGTTTGCACGAAAAAATTATTTTTATCCTGATTTACCAAAAGGATATCAAATTTCTCAATACGATTTGCCCCTGTGCGAGAATGGCAGCGTAAAATTTTTGTTAGATAATAAACTTAAAGAAATTCGCATTGAACGAGCGCACATGGAAGAAGATGCGGGCAAGTCCAATCACTTTGGCGAGTACACCCTAATCAATTACAATCGAAGCGGCATCCCGTTGTTGGAAATTGTATCTGGTCCAGATATGCGCACGCCACAAGAGGCCGCAGAGTACGCGCGAACCATTCGTCAGATTTTACGATATCTTGATGTCTGCGATGGCAATCTGGAAGAGGGTTCGTTGCGCGCAGATTGCAACGTGAGTGTTCGAAAAATCGGTGCAGAAAAATTTGGAACCAAAGTTGAAATTAAAAATATCAATTCATTTCGTTTTGTTGAAAAAGCGATAGAGTATGAAATTGATCGTCAAATTGAAGCTGTAGAGCGTGGTGAAAAGATCATTCAAGAAACCAGATTGTGGGATCCAGATAAAAACAGAACGTTTTCAATGAGAACCAAAGAAAACGCGCAAGATTATCGTTATTTTCCTGATCCAGATTTGTTGCCAATCATGGTTGACGATCAAATGATTGCAAAATTCCGTGCTGAATTACCAGAACTTCCGCTGGCTCGTGCGCAGAGATTTATTTCTGCTCACGGATTGCCTGAATATGATGCCTTTGTATTAACGGCAGAAAAAGATTTGGCAGATTTTTATGAAAACACAGTGGTGATTGCTAAAAATGCCAAAGCGGCTTCGAACTGGATTATGACAGAGCTTTTGCGTGAGTTGAATCAAGCTGAAAAAACAATTTTACAATCACCAATCTCACCTAAACAATTGGGCGAAATGATTTGTTTAATTGAAAGTGGCACTATTTCAGGAAAAATTGGAAAACAGGTTTTTCTTGAAATGTGGACCAGTGGCAAGACTGCAGATGTTATTATTAAAGAAAAAAATCTGGTGCAAATTTCTGATACTGGATCTATTGAAAAAATCATCGACGAAGTTCTGGCTGCAAATACACAACAAGCTACGGATTATCGTGCCGGCAAAACCAAGTTGTTTGGCTTTTTTGTTGGAGCAGTAATGAAAGCTTCTCGTGGTCAGGCCAACCCTGATCTGGTGAATAAAATATTATTGGAAAAATTAAAATGAAAATAGCCGCTCTTGATCTGGGCACCAATTCATTTTTGTGTTTGATTGCCGAGGTTCAAGACGGTCGTATTAAAAAAATATACTCAGATCAAGTCGAAATCGTTCGACTTGGTCAAGGTGTAAATGAAAATAAAAAATTTCACCCTGACGCCCTGGTTAGGGCTCGAGCAAGTCTAGGCAATTTTAAAAAAACTATTGATGAGCAAAAACCAGAAGCTGTTTTAGCAATGGCGACTTCGGCGGCCAGAGATGTTTCAAATGCCGACGAGTTATTTAAAATTGGACGTGATTTAAATATTCCAATTGAAATCATTCCTGGTGAAAAAGAAGCTGAGATTACTTATCGTGGTGCTCTTTCAAGTTTAGACTCTCTTAAAATAAAAAATGACCCGGCTTCTCTTTGGGCAGTCATTGATGTTGGCGGTGGTTCTACCGAAATTATTGTGGGCACTCGCGATAAAGTACTGGGTGGTGGCAGCCTCAATCTTGGTGGCGTTCGCTTAACAGAAAAGTTTTTCTCTAATAATGGTACTGATGCGGTTGTTTCTTCGGAGCAAATCAATTTATGCCAACGATGGATAGATCAAGAAATTAAAAAACTACTCACTGAGCTTAGTGGTTTTTCTATCGCAAATGTTTTAGCAGTAGCGGGTACTCCCACAGAGTTGGCGAGAGCTCAACAAGGCATGGAGATTGATCAATTTGTCCCAGAAAAAATAGATGGCTTTGTAATATCTCAAAATGATTTGCAAAATTGGTTTCAGAAGTTTGCACAAACAACTGCGCAACAGAGAACGCACAAATATAAAATCAATCCAGGCCGTGCCGATATTATTTTGGCCGGAACTATGATCTTAAGCCAAACGCTTGCAGCTTTAGGCATGCAAGCGTTGACGGTATCCACTCGAGGCGTACGTTATGGCGTAGCTCTTGAGATGGAAAATCGAAATAAAACTAGTTGATAACGATCTGAACGTTTGGATTAGCTAAAGAAGCTTCAACTAAATTCCATACAAGATCTCTAACGGCTTTTTCACCCAAAGCTTTTTTCAAAGCAGCAATATGAGTGATGCTGATGCGACGTTGGTATTGAATATAGTTACTGCTTTTTCCTGCAGTCAAAGCGGCACGAACTTCTGCCAATGAAACGCCTTTATCTTTTGGCAGATAAAGATCATAAGCGATGTTCTCGCATAGACTTTGAACAGAGCTGATCTTGGCCGCATCAATTGATGAAGTTAACAAGATTTCTCCGCGATAAGCACCTGCTGCATGTGATTTTGCGCCCCAAAATAGACCAGCCAAAAGGATTAATGTAATAATCCACGTTTTCGAACTCGACTCTGTGCTCTTTATATTGTTCTTCATTAGAACCTCCCAATTTACCCTATGTATTTCTACTATCCCCAAAACTTCTAAACTCTGACGGCTTAGATACCGTCGGACCATATACCCGTTTATTTAAAATGAAAGCTGTTAGTTTTCTGACAGGTGAAAATTTCCCAGTGACCCTTTTTGCAGCTCGATAGATTCTACAAATTGCCCAGCAAACACTTACGAGATTTGAATATCACGCGGTCAGCACAAACAACGGCTTAAGCTAGTGAGTTTTTAAAATTGAGTTGTCAGCAGAAAAGAAGTGTAAGTTAATTAAAATAGAACAAGTTTGTAATATAAAATGCAAACGCTAATGTGGGGCCTTTTGATGAAAAAAAACAGAGTTCATTTTAAATCACTAGCCCCAATTATCACTATAACAATGTTTTTTTTATTTTCCCAGGCAGAGAATGGCAGATCCATTGCAAAAGAAAAAATACAAAAAAAATCAGCTGAGATTTCATTTGCGAAAGAAAAAATAAAAATTGGCAGTAAATTAATTACTGTAGAAATTGCAGATAATCATGAAAAGCAGGCCTTTGGCTTGATGTACAGGTCTGCTCTAGCTAATGATCAAGGTATGTTGTTTGTTTTTTCTGATGAACAAGTAAGATCATTTTGGATGAAAAACACTTTTGTACCGTTATCTATTGGATATTTTGATTCACAAAAAAAATTAATAGATATTCAAGACATGAAACCCGCAATCAGTGAAATGCAAACCGATTTTCCAAGCTACGCCAGCCGTGCGCCAGCACAGTATGCATTGGAAATGAGTCTAGGTTGGTTTCAAAAAAACAAGATAAAACTTGGACAAAGGTTTGAGAGAATTAAATAAATCCGATGACTTATGTCTAGTATATGTCTGGGCTAGTCCGGTCCTAAACTGTAAATATTTACATATTTGAAAAAAACACCTTAACATTGAGCGTAGGAACAGAAATAGGAATTAAAGCAGGAATAGAACGTTCCTCATAACATCAAGGATGAAGGATATGAAAAAGCTCATTGTTCTAGTTGCCGGTCTTACACTTGCTCTGCATTTATCTGGGTGCAGTTTATTTAAAAGCTCAGATGAAAATGCGGCTTCAGATGAATCTGTTGCTAGCGATTCCAATTCAGCAGAAAACACAGAGTTAGACGGTGATAATAAAGATACCGCAAGCAATGACAGTATGTTGGATGATCAGCTGCCAGAGGAAGCTCTTGGTGAAAAAACAGCATCAACAGATTTATCGTCTCCCCCGCCTGACGAACCAATGGCGCCGGCGACAGATGTTGCAGCAAGCGAGTCAACACCCCCACCTGCAGAAACAGCTTCTGTTGATACGGGTACAACAACAAATCCCGCAGACGTGAGCGCATCACCAACCGAGCCCATTGGTGATGTTACCGCAATGAGCAGTCCGAGTGAATCTGCCCCTGTTGCGCCAGAGGCGATATCAGAAAAACCAAAAGCAAGTTTGAAAAAAGTTGAAAGCATGCCGATGACTCGCGAAGGGATTTTATTAAATGCAGTTTACATCGCGAGACCGAAAGACAATTTTAAAAAAATCAGTAAAATGATTTATGGCTCAAATGATAAAGCCAGTGAATTGAAAAAAGCGAATCCAGGCGTGTCGCCTAAAGTTGGTGATAAAATCTATTACAACTCTCCCGTGCGCCCGACTGATGATACTAAAATTGTGACATATTATGAAGACAATGGAATGTTGCCTGAGGTTTATGTTGCTAAAGAGGGCGATGATATCAAAAAAGTTTCTAAACAACTTTTGGGGTATGACAATGCATGGAAAGAAACCTGGGCTTTGAACACTGTCGAGTCCAAAGGTAAAATGCCAGCGGGCACAGAGTTACGATATTGGAAAGTGGCACCAGTTGCAGCGGTTGCTGCGGCTGCAGATGTGGCTATGAATACGCCGCCTCCTGCAGAGATGCCTGCTGACATGCCGCCACCACCAGCGCAAGAGATGTCTCCACCACCACCACCACCACCAGCGCAAGTGGATGCGGCACCTCCGCCACCAGTTGCACAAGATTTACCTCCGCCTCCGCCGCCAGAGGTAGAGCAAGCCGCTCCGCCGCCTACGGCAGATCTTCCGCCGCCACCACCACCTCCGGTTGCGAAAAACACTCCGCATGTTGAAGCAGATCAACCGATGGGATTGGATAATGATATGATTATGTCATTAGCTGGCGCGGGTATTTTGGCAGTGCTAGCTGCGGGTGTGATTATCGCAAGAAAAAGGCGTGCACAAAAAGAAATGGCAGCAGCCTTCAATGATACACAAGTTGGAACATGATTATTAATTTTTAAATATATAAAAGAAAAAAAGCCGGATTCACTCCGGCTTTTTTATTTGCAAATCAATTTGTGTTTTAATGTGAGGCTCTTTTTTTTTGAAAAAAAGGGGCTCAGAAAATGACTCATAAAAAATAAATCCTAAAAAAAACCTAAATAACTAAGCTACTTTTTTAAAGATTTTATCTAAGACATCTTTGTGATCTGTTCTTTTGTTTTCAACATAATAAATCAAATCATCAACAATTTGTGTGTCGCGATTATTTTGCGGCATAAATTTAATGCCCGAGCCCTGTTTGTTAGTCCACACAACTTGTGCTGGAACCATGCGCTCACGACCACTAACCTGAAAGCGCAGAGAGAGTTTTTCTCCGACTTTTAGGGACTCTGTTCCGTGCTTTAAGAATGCACCAGACAGACTAATGTTTTTAAGTGTTGCTGAACTTTCATCGCGCGCATAACTCTTTCGGAATTCCACATCAATGTGAAGAGGGGTGCGCGGAGCTGGCGACTGTGTTGTATCCATGGAGAATCTCCTTCCTATAGTTGTTAGGCGGTTCAATGATTTTTCGGCGTAAAACTCTGAAAACTAAAGGCTCTTTAGAAAATCACAGCAATTCCGTATGAATCAATTTGAGCCGCAGCCAAACAGCTGATTTTAGTT
>CAZMVK010000010.1:35069-42165 GCA_964569545.1 uncultured Bdellovibrio sp. | reverse complement strand
CTCCTGGAACCACCAAACAACCACTTTATGTTGCTGATGGTAAAGGAATCCGTGATGGATATTTTGTTGGAGTCTATTTTGGATTGGCCAGCAAACAATTAGAAATGTTTAAAACCTGCCAAGCACATTTATATGCTGATTTTGGTGGCCGAGCGAGTGAGCTCAATCACGCTTCCTATTTTGAAACAAACGAAGGCGCTGTGCTTGCATGCAGAACCAGTAAAAAAAGTATTTATTATCGTTTAGATATCGGCAATCGAACGCGAGCGCACTCGGCAGGCTATCAGTACATTCCATATCTTGATTTTTCTGCAGGTAAAAAATGGCAGTACGGCGTGCGCCTTGAACAAAGTGCTGGCGATGTCATGAATTATATGGAGTACAACTTACCAAACATTAACGACAACACTATTGATCCCATCTATACATTTTATATTTTGCGAAATGGTGACTACTAATGGGGAAAAAATTCTTTTCTCTTTTTATTATTTGTTTTTTATTTTTCTCAGAACTTTGCAGAGCTATGTCGCCCTATGAGCCAGGGTTGACAGCAAACATGATAAGTAGCGAAACGATTTTGTTTCAAAAACTGCAATACCTGTCCAAAAACGAACGTAATAAGGTGATTAATGATTTACTGATCAAAATCAATGCTCTTGAAAATCAAGCAGCAGTGTTTCGAAATCAGGTTGAACAAATAAAAAAAACTCCGCATTACCAAGATTTGGAAGGCACCGTTATCATTTCTGAAGCCGCCCGAAACACCACTGGCATCATTGGCCTTGTAACCCTCGTCATGGCCTATGTTGACAAAGGCCCTGCCGAAGCTATGCCCAAGCAATTAACCCTAACAGCAAGCGCCTTGGTGGCCGTAGCCTTGGTTTTTCACGCTAAAGGTACCATTGCTCAAAATGAAATACGTATTAGATATTCACAAATTGATCAATTCGATAAAGCTTTAGAAATTACGCAAAAAGAAATTGAATACGAAAAAATATTTTTTTCAGATCTTTGCCAATCTTTAGAGATCATCGATAGTAAATAAATTCATTTTCAAAAACTGGGTGTGTCCTTATTTGATTGAGCAACAATGAATTCAGTCGTTATAGAATATTCCATAAGACAAAAAAAAGGCCTGCAAAACTGCAGACCTTTAAGAATGACATTTTTAAAAAAATTATTTTCTTTCGATTTTAAGATGAGTAACTACAACATCTTCAACCGGGCGATCCATAGAACCAGTTCTGGTTACGCCGATTTTTGAAACAACATCCATACCTTCAATAACTTCACCGAAGATAGCGTGTTTTCCATCAAGCCATGGCGTTGCTGCCAAAGTAATAAAAAACTGGCTGCCATTTGTGTTTGGACCGGCATTAGCCATTGATAAAATACCTGGCTTGCTGTGAGTAAGGCCAGGTGCAAATTCATCTTCAAAACGGAAACCTGGGCCGCCAGTTCCGTTACCCAATGGATCTCCACCTTGAATCATAAAATTTGCAATCACTCGGTGAAATTTCAAACCATCGTAAAATGCTTTTTTAACTTTTTGACCAGATTTAGGATCTGTCCATTCTTTAGTGCCCTCAGCAAGATCTACAAAGTTCCCAACTGTTTTAGGCGCCTTATCAGCAAACAATTTAATTTTAAAAGTTCCCATGTTCGTTTCGAAAACAGCAATCATTTCTTTATCCTTTTTTTGCTCATTTTTTTTGTTTTTTTCAGTTTCTAATTTTTTAGTCTTTTCTTTTTTTCCAGCTTCTTTTTTCGCAGACACTTTTTTGTCTGCCTTATCTGCTGAAGATTCCACAGTCTTTGCTGATGAATCATCCGCTTTTGTTTTCTCTGCCGCCTCAGCGTGGAAGGTCATTGCAATCAACAACAGAGCAAACAAATAAATCCAAGCCGCTTTCCAATAGGGCCTTGTAAAATACTCGCGCACATTTTGACGTGATGTATACATAATCCCAACTCCTTTTTATGAACTGTAAGATGGGTTATTCAATCAGCTGACGAGGGTCAAGCCGTTTCAATGTGTGCTGGCTGTCATCTACCAGTTTCAAGATTGATTTTCGCATTGCATCCGAAGACATCTCCATCATCTGCGACAGGTGCGAGAAGGCGTCATCATTAAAAAATATCTTTTGTGTTGAGCTGCTGTGCAACAATTGTGAAACTTGCTCTATTTTTCGCAGTTGTTGATAGGTTTCCGCTAACGAATGCCATGCAAACTCACGTAATAAAAACTCTGTTTGGCTCGACGTCGTTTCAACGGCGGATTTTAAAACACGAACTTGCACAGCAAATTCTATATCGACCAAACCACCACTCACATATTTTAAATCAATAGACTCTTCCTCTTGCGGACGCAGCAATTTCTGTCGAATGTTTTTAAGCTCTAGCAAATCTTCATCTCTCAATGGCCGAGCAAAACAGGCCTGCAATATTTGATGACGATGCAGAAATCTCCCCAAAGGCCGACAGCGCAAGTAAGCCTGACGTTCCCATGCCGGAGCCTCTTGCGACAGGTACTGTAATAACTTGTCTTTTGATGTCACAACCAAACCGCCCTTGCCCGATGGTTTTAATCGCAAATCAACAGAGTACAAAGCTCCTGATTTGTGATGAGCAAAAGTCAAAGCATGAAAAAACTTGCGCGCAGAACGCATGTCATTTTCTGTTGGCTCCTGTTCTGTGACAAAAATAAAATCCAAATCTGATCGAACTCCCATTTCCTGTCCGCCCCATTTTCCCAGGCGCACGATCTCTAATTGATTATTGAAAGATTGTTCGATCGAGGACAACAACTGACCCACTAAATCGTCTGCAGTTTCTGACTGATGCTCAATCAATATTTGTAAATTATAATCCTGTAAAAACTGTGCCCCATCGATCAACTCTGACAATAATTTCTTTTCACTTAACGAAGCCAATAGACCTTCTAAATCTTGATCCACTGTTGGCGAGTGGGCGCGATAAACATAACTGTCCAACAATTCGGGCCTGGCACACAACAAGCCTGAAAGATATGGTGAGGTCGCGAATATCTTGGCCACCTGATCTATTAAATTTTCATGACTCAGTAACAAACTGAAAAAAGTAGCTTTGGCGCGCGTGGCTTTTAAAAAATCAGCTAAAATCCCCAAACCACGATCTTGTGTTTGTGAATACTGGGCAAGCTTTTCAATCATCAGAAATAAAAATCTTTTTCGTAAAAACTCATCCCGCTCTTTTTGTCGAGACAAAGCTGTTGCCTGAATAATTTCTGGCCAAGTCTCAGTACAAGCGCGCTCGGAATATTTCAATGATCTCAGCCACTGCTGTTGCAACGGCAACTCGTCAGGCACAGAACGTGCCTGAGTGTCTACCTTACCAAGCAAGCCACTCACCATCGTGTCACAATTTTGCATATGATTATTTAGATCAAAAAATATTTGTTTTTCAAAATCATGCGGCTGTTGGCAAATTAAATTTTTCAAATCTGATTGATGTAACAAATGAGTTTGCTGGTCATCATAAGCTTGAGCCAAGTTTTCATAATGTCGCAAATCCCAATAATGCTGCAAAAGAAATTTTACATCTTCTTTTGGTAACAGTTCTTTTTCACGCAGATTGGTCAGCGCTTGTCCTGTTTGTGGATGGCGCAAATCCTTGTCCTTGCCACCATGAACCACCTGCAAAGTATGCACAAAAAGCTCTAGATCGCGAATCCCACCGATTCCAAGCTTTAAATCAATTGTTAGCTCTGTCGCATTTAAATAAGTATGAATATTATAATGCGAGTGAATCCGCTGACGTAAAATTTTTAAATCTGATAACAACGAATAATCTAAGTGTCGACGATAACAAAACTTGTTTACGAATTTGTAAACTTGTTCACTTATATTTTCAGTCCCCACGATGGCTCGCAAACGCACAAAAGCCAATCGTTCCCAGGCCTCGCCGTAATTTCCATAATAATCAGAAAATTGTTCTACCGTTGTTACCATCTGCCCCATGCGACCACCGGGACGCAAATCAAAATCCAAACGAAAACAAAAACCACAATCAGTTGGCTCATGCAAAAAGGTTTGCAGTTTTCGAACAAAAGAAATATTTTCGCGCGAATCTTGCTCTGAAATCAAAACCAAATCTATATCAGAACTCAAATTCAGTTCACCAGCACCCCATTTACCATAGGCAAACACAGCTAAATTTTCAGGGGCAAAACGAGAATGTACCTGTTGCACCAAATAATCTGCAACCTGTGACCAAAAATAACAAATATGTTCACAACTATTTTTTTGAAAGTACTCGGCCAAGGCACATCGAGACCAGGCCCGATGACGATACAATCTCAGTTGCTGTGAGAGCAGAGCTGTATCCAATGTTTCATCGGTAATATCGTCTATGGATATCTCTTGCTGCCAGTAACCATGCATATTTAATAAATCATAATATCGCCGCAAGGCTGGCAAAGCTGCCAACGCTTGTGTCAACTCTGTATGAGAGTAAGAATCTAAGTTAGCAATGGGCTCTGCTTGCAATATCACAATCGGTTACTCAATATTTTTTGACCATTTTGGTTTGTAATAATTGTGCGAATCCGTGGTGATTCTTCTTTCGTCGGAACCATCCAAATTAGAAATATAAATTTGATTCACACCCGTACGATTGCTTGTGTACATCAACATGCGGCCATCAGCAGAAAACACTGGGTCTTCATTTTGTGCCCACTTGCCATTTGGTTTTTTTGCCGAAGTGATGCGTAACATTTGCGAGCCATCTACGTTCATGGTGAAAATATCAAAATGATCATCACTCCAACCTGAGAATGCTAATTTTTTTCCGTCTGGTGACCACGCCGGTGTTGCATTATATTTTCCGGCAAAGGTCATACGCACTGGATTGCTGCCATCTATATCCATAACATAAATCATAGGATTGCCACTGCGATCAGATGAAAAGGCAATTTTTTTACCATCAGGGCTGACTGCTGGCTCAACGTTCATTGCACCACGAGGACCGTTGGTGATTTTCTTACCCAAGGTTCCATCTAAATCCATTTTATAAATATCAGGGCTGCCTTCTTGCGAAATGGTAAGAAAAATACTTTTTCCATCTGGTGAAAATGTCGCCCCAGAATTAATACCCTGACGATATGATACCAACCAACGTTTGCCAGTTAACAATTCATAAATAAACATATCTGCATTTCGAGTTTTTGTTTTTGCTCTCTGCACGAATGCCGTATACGCAACCTTGGTTCCGTCTGGTGACCAAGCCGGAGATAGCGTTACTGATTTATGTGATGTTATCTTTTCAACATTATCACCATCCCAATCCATAACGTAAATTTCTTTAATCTTGCTACCGCCACGGTCGCTTGCGGCTGTGACCTTGGATAAAAATACACCTTTTTGTCCAGTCAAAGCCTCTAAAAAATCATTCGAAAAAGTATGCGCCACACGTCGCAGCGCTGACACCGGAGCTTTATACTTTTTGCCAAATACCAAATTTGCTTTAGAAACACTGTAAGCATAAATTTCTAGCGTAATGCCATCAGCCCCAGTACTGAATGCTCCTCGAATTAAATAATCAGCACCAATCTGTTTCCATGAATCAAATTTAAATCCGTTACTCTCTACAGGCATTGGCTTTAATGCCAGCTTGCTAGTGTCTTCTAAAAAAGCACTCTGTGACATGAACTGAAAAAATCCAGCAATGCTTAAATCGTTAGTGATGACTCGGTAAATCTCTGCACCCTGAGTGTGGAAATTTTTATTTGCCGAAGCATTACCACTGAATTGTAATGGCGGAAAAGCTACCAAGGTTTTTTTGTTTTGTGCCTTGCTAATATCTATTTGCACACCAGATCCACTTGAGGTTGATTTGTCTGCCACAGTTGAAGAAACAGCGGGCTCATTGCTTACTACTGCTGCGGAAGCTGTTGAGCGAGAACCTTCTTCTTCTTCTTCTGCCCCCCACGCTGTTCCCACCAAAAAACAAAGTATAAAAAATGGAACAATTTGATTGGCTTTAAGTTTAAACATTTTCTGCCTCCTGGTATCTGTAACTATTAATCGTTGTCATGACTGAATCGAAATAAAAATCCCTGTTCAGACGCAATCCTTGTAAATTTATTTGGCGGGATTGGAACTGGTGAGCTTTTTTGAATCGCTGTTAACACATAATCATCAAACGTTGGATTGCCGCTTGATTTTAATATTTCTTTACTCAAAATATTTCCATTACTATCAAATTTAACTACGACGTCGGTGCGAAAATTTCTATTCTTTAAAAACTGCGGCAACATCCATCGCGCCAACATGTGCTGATGAACATTGTCAATATAGGCATCCACCTCAAGCTTTGTAATACCTGTCAAAGAACTGCCGGGCGACAGCACATTGCCTTTATATTTTTTATCTTTGCTGTTTTTGTTTTTGTTAGCTCTTGCATCTTTATCGATATCCTTTTGAATATTCTCAAGCGCTTCCAATTGTTTTAATTTTTCCAAAGCTTGTTTTTGTTTTGCTTTGCTTTTGTTTAAACGTATCGCCTCTGGATCTTTTGCTTTGGTGTTTAAAACCACTGATTTTTCTATTTTGATATTTTCTGCGTTTTTTTCAGCCAACTTGTTGCTGGCATCAGGCGGTGGAGCGGGCTCTGGCGCTGGAGCTGGCATTTCATTTGGCACGGCCTTATCCGGCAACGCGACCATATCGACGCGAATTGCATTTTGAATATTTACATCGGTATTAGCAAAAAAAACATTTTCTACAGTCAGGACTAAAAACAAAACCACATGAACTATCAACGAGTATCTCAGATACTTGTTAAGCCGTTCTTCTTGCTGATTTAGAGTTTGCTCTGCACTTAAATTCATTCACCACAACCATAACTTGCTAATTTGTTATTGTCTTCATTTCGTCTTTTCCGAAAATCGCATTGCATAACCAAAAAAACAAAATAAATTGAAAAATTCCAAATTCCTTATCAGTGATCTTTCGGTAAAGTAATCAAACCAATATTATAAATTCCTGCCGCACGAATATCTGCCATGGTCTCTGCCACGAAACCATAATCAACACGCTTATCTATTTGTAAATAAATC
>CAZMVK010000010.1:0-35059 GCA_964569545.1 uncultured Bdellovibrio sp. | reverse complement strand
TTTGTTTTTTCTTTTTTCAAAAATTGCTTTCAGCTTTGTTTGCAATTCTGCTGAGGCAATATTTTGTTTGGCTGCGCTGATTTGTTTGTTAGTTGAAATCACCAAAACAAATGGGTCTTCACTGGGCTCGACACCAGAAGACGAAGTCTTTGGCAAATCGACGTCGATCCCCTGCTGCATCAGCGGTGCCGTCACCATAAACATGATCAACAGAACCAACATCACATCGACAAGAGGAGTGACATTGATTTCACTCAATATACCGCGAGTATTTTTCGAGCCCGAACTCATTCCCATAAAGATTAAGCCTTAAAGAAATTGCGTTTAGTAATATTTAAAAAATCTGTGCGAAAATTTCCCAAGGCCATTTCTTCCCGACGAATTTTAGCAATAAAATGATTGTACAGAACAACTGCTGGAATCGCAGCAGCCAAACCTATCGCTGTTGAAATCAAGGCTTCAGAAATTCCAGGCGCAACGACTGCCAAACTTGCCGAGCCCGTTTGTCCAATTTTATGAAACGATGTCATAATTCCCCAAACCGTTCCGAACAAACCAATAAATGGTCCGGTGCTGCCAGTGGTCGCTAACATGGTCAATCGAGATTCCATCAGAGCAATCTCAAGATCAATCGCCTTGCTCAGCTCACGTTCAAGATTGTCAGAACCTGATATTCTCTGAAATGAAATGGTTTCTTCGCTCTCGTTATTAGAAACAGGCTTGACTTGATCCACCAGTTTTTGCAATTCGACATAACCAGCTTTGAACACTCGCGCCAAAGGGCTGGCAGAGTATGAAGCAAAATCTTCGTAAATAGCTTCGAGGGATTTTGCATTCCAAAATGAATTTAAAAATTTTCGATTTGTTTCTGAAATGGATTTGAATTGTTTGTATTTTGAAATGGCCACTGCCCAACAAAATACTGATAAGCCCAGCAAAATAATCAATGTCAGTTGAACTAGAAAACTGGCTTGCCAAATAGCATCCAAAGCACTGGTATTTACTTTCATCGTCTCTCTCCTTGAGGGCCACAGGATACCAACGAAGAGAGAACCAATCCAACTACTATTTTATTGTAAAATCACTGTCGGGTCCGAATAAAACAACCCATCTGCTTGCAACTGACGAGCCGCGCGCGCTTCTTCTGCGCTATTCAATGGTCCAATGATTATTTTTTTAAATCTTTTTTTCAGCTCTTGCACAATGTTATGATTCAGTGAGTCCCGACCTCTATGCTTTAAAGGAACAATCATCACATCACCCTTAAATGGAGCCGCTGCCAACAACCACATTCCATCCATAGTTTTCACGCGAGCCAAATCCGATGGGGTCGAGCCAAACAACCAAGTCGGTCGTTGTTCTTTCAAACTGATCAAAATCGTGTCGTATTTACTCTGTATAATCACATGTGTTTCAGCATGTGCTTGCTCAATAGCTGTTGATAAATATTGATGAACTTGTTCACGATTGTCATCACACGAAATAATAAAACGAGCTTGAGGGTATTTTTCTAAAATCTCTGCCAACAACTGTCGCAGCAACGGCCTGGTCGGACTTGATTTTTTTTCTAAACTTTTGCGAGGTTTGTCACGGTCCATCCAAGGCATAGCCAACATGACAGGCTGTTCTTTGCCGGCGGCATCAACTTCAGATCCTATATAGGTCTCAATCCACAGTATAATGTGCTTATCTTGCTCAAGAAAAAAGCTTTGTTCCCAAGGCAAAATCAGCTCTTCATTAGCACGCACGTTTTCAGCTTTAAAATATTCGCTGTCATAGGGAAAATAACGCTGCCCCTCACCCCACAACCTTACTGTTGACAGCAGCATAAAAACGATAAAAAAGGTACTCAAGATAAGGCTGACAAATTTCGCAATATTTTTCATGCCCATTCAATTACGCTAAAAAAAGACGTATTTCAATTGATTTTCATTTCAATTTCAAATAAATGAACTGCATGAACAAACTGAATCGAAAAATCGAATATTCTTTAATGGCCTTAAAGCATATGAGCACCAAACGACCAGGACAACTGACCTCTGCTAAAGAAGTCGCCGACAGCTATCATGCACCATTCGATGCGACGGCACGTGTGATGCAAATCATGGCTCAAAAAGGCGTTCTGCATTCAGAGCAAGGCGCAACCGGTGGTTATCAAATCAAAAAAGATTTGTCTAAGGTGACGATGTACGATCTCATTCAGCTTATTCAAGGCAATACTCAAATTGCCAAATGCATGCACAAGAGTGACCCCTGCGAATTGCGCGCAAACTGCAATATTGTTTCCCCTGTTTCAAATTTAAATCACAAGCTCAATGAGTTCTACAAAGCTTTATCTTTGCAAGAGCTGTTAGGACAACCGTGAAAACTGAACCATTACTAAAAATGATAAAACAAAGCGATGTCTACAATGTCTAATAATACTAGCAAAAATCCTGCAGCAGTAGACAATGAATATAAATATGGTTTTGTTACCGATATCGAAACGGAACAAGTTCCAAAAGGTTTGAATGAAGATATTATTCGAATCATATCAAACAAAAAAAATGAGCCGCAATGGATGCTTGATTACCGCTTAAAAGCCTATCGCCATTGGTTGACCATGGATGAACCAACCTGGGCCCATGTTCATTATCCTAAAATTAATTTTCAAGATATTGTCTATTACTCTGCTCCGAAAAAAAATACAGAAAAACCAGGCTCCTTGGATGAAATGGATCCAGAGTTAATCAAAACTTTTGAAAAACTTGGCATCCCGCTCAATGAACAAAAGAGAATTTCTGGCATCGCCGTCGATGTGGTTTTTGATTCGGTCTCTATTGGTACTTCACACAAAGAAGTTTTAGAAGAAGCTGGGGTTATTTTTTGCTCGATTTCTGAAGCTGTTCACAAGCATCCAGACTTGGTAAAAAAATATTTCGGCAGCGTGGTTCCCTTTACCGACAACTATTACGCCGCCTTGAATGCTGCGGTTTTTACTGATGGCTCTTTTTGTTATATTCCAAAGGGTGTTCGCTGCCCGATTGATTTATCGACATACTTTCGTATCAACGCTTCCGAAACTGGACAATTTGAACGAACATTGCTTGTAGCTGACGAAGGCAGTTTTGTGAATTATCTCGAGGGTTGCACCGCACCTCAACGTGACGAAAACCAACTGCATGCAGCCGTGGTTGAGCTGGTCTCATTGAGCAATGCTGAAATTAAATATTCGACCGTGCAAAACTGGTACACCGGCGACAAACAAGGGCGGGGCGGAATATATAATTTTGTAACCAAACGCGGAAAATGCGTCGGCAGTCATTCAAAAATTTCTTGGACTCAGGTAGAGAGCGGATCCGCGATCACTTGGAAATATCCTTCTGTTATCTTGCAGGGCGAATATTCTGAAGGCGCTTTTTATTCTGTGGCATTGACCCATGATTATATGCAGGCTGATACCGGCACCAAGATGATTCATATTGGCCGTAATACCAAGAGCACAATTATTTCCAAAGGGATCTCGACTGGCAAATCAAGCAATGCCTATCGCGGATTAGTTAAAATTTTACCGTCTGCACATAACGCCAGAAATTACACTCAGTGTGATTCTATGTTAGTTGGCGACCAGTGCAGCGCGCACACCTTTCCTTATATCGAAGTCAAAAATAAAACAGCAACACTAGAACATGAAGCTTCAACATCTAGAATCAGTGAAGACCAAATTTTTTATTTACAATCACGTGGTTTAGACATGGAGAAAGCGATCTCAATGTTAGTTAATGGTTTTTGTAAAGAGGTCTTTAAACAGCTGCCTTTAGAGTTTTCTGTTGAAGCCGTGAAACTGATAGAAATGAAATTAGAAAATAGCGTCGGCTAAAAAGGATATTGAAATGTTAGAAATTAAAAATCTCCATGCAAGTGTTGAAAACAAAGAAGTCTTAAAAGGTATCAATCTTTCCATCAAAGCCGGAGAGGTTCACGCTATCATGGGACCTAATGGCTCTGGAAAAAGCACACTCTCAAAAATATTAGCTGGCCACCCCGCATATCAAGTCACCGAGGGCCAAGTGCTCTACGAAATCAATTTTCAGATGAAAAATCTTTTAGATCTTGAAGCGGATGAGCGCGCCAAAGAAGGTATTTTCTTAGCCATGCAATATCCCGTAGAAATTCCGGGTGTATCTAATTTTAATTTTTTGCATACTTCTTTAAACTCGGTATTAAAACACCAAGGCTCTGAAGAACTTTCTGAAAATGAATTTCGTCAATTGTTACGCGAAAAAATGAAAGTCGTTCAGATGCGCGAGGATTTTATCGAAAGACCAGTCAACGTTGGTTTTTCTGGCGGAGAAAAAAAACGTAACGAAATTTTGCAAATGGCTGTTTTATCACCACGCTTGTCTTTATTAGATGAAACTGATTCAGGTTTGGATATCGATGCACTTCGCATTGTTTCCGAAGGTGTTAACAGTTTGCGAAATAAGCATAATGCCATTGTTTTGGTAACTCATTATCAGAGATTGCTTGATTATATAAAGCCTGATTTTGTTCACGTCTTAGCAAATGGAAAAATCATTGAAACTGGCGATGCCAGCCTTGCATTAAAATTAGAAAAACAAGGTTATGATTGGTTGCTAACATGACTTCAAGAAATTTTGAATTCACCCAATGGCAGAAAAACAACAAGGTCCAGGGATTGGCTCGCAAAATTCAACAAAATGGTTTTGCCTATCTTGCCACCCATGGCCTACCAAACAAACAACAAGAGGACTGGAAGTACACCAAGCTTCCATTAAATCTTCACGATCTGCTCAATGAATATCTAGTTACCAATGAATCTTTGCAGTCGACAACACAAAAGAAATCATCTTGGAATTCATCGCAACTTAAAAAAATAGAAACCGAATTACAGCCATACATTCAAAATGAATTCATTAATATTGTTTTAGTGGACGGAGTGCCTTGCGAACCATTATCACAATGGAAACTGGCAAATCAGTATTTACAAATTACTGCCATTCAAAATCGTGAAGCATACAAAAAATCTATTCATCAATTTAAAATTTTACGCAAGTCTATCGCCCCAGTCAGACAAGATGCTATGGAGGCAATGAATTCAGCATTTCACAAAACTGGCCTGATCATTCATTTGCCAGACAATCAGTCTGTACCCAAGCCTATCCAGATTATTTATTATCAAACTCAAAAGTATTATTATCCAAAATGTTTTTTGACTGTGGGAAATCGATCACATTTAAAGTTCATAGAAACTTTTGTCGGCGGATCTGCTCTTCATCCTACGCAAACTGATGAGACCTCTGATGATCCTTCAAAAAATCAACATTTGATGAATTCAACTACCGAGATCTCTTTGCATGAAAATGCACGATTGGGATATGTGCGTTTGCAAAAGCAAAACAACACATCTCTTCATGTTGGATGTACTCGTGTGTATTTACAAAAAAATTCGAACTTTGAAAGTTTGAGTTACAACAGCGGAGCTGCCATCAGCCGTCACAATCTTGATGTTCTTTGCCTTGGCGCAGAGGCCTTTGCCAGCGTCAATGGATTAAACCTTTCGCAAAAAAATCAACATCACGATCATCACACCAACATTGAGCATGTCATTGGCGGCGCGACGACCACACAACTGTATAAAAGTATTTTGGCAGATCAATCTCGTTTTGTCTTTGACGGCAGGGTCCATATCCGCCCACAAGCACAAAAGGCGTATTCAGAACAACTCAATAATAATTTATTATTATCTGATCAAGCCGAAGCCGACAGCAAACCGCAATTAGAAATCTATGCAGATGATGTAAAGGCCACTCACGGCAGCACCGTAGGCCAGCTCAATGCAGAAGAAATTTTTTATTTACAAAGTCGTGCCATTTCAACAGAGCAGGCTATTAAAATGCTCAGCCTTGGTTATGTTTACGATTTGCTGCAAAGAATTACTTCGCTAGACATACAAACATGGCTGGGAAAAATATTAAACAATGAATTCAATGAAAAATTCTCACAAGTGACAACTAAAGGATTGGTTAAATGAACGGCCCCATAACAGATAATTTCTCTGCAAAAAGAAAAATTGATTTTCCAATCCTGACTCAGAAAATTCATGGAAAAAATTTAGTTTATCTTGATAGTGCTGCGACGGCGTTAAAGCCTTGGCCAGTGATCGAAAGACTTTCGCATTTTTATACTTATGAGACATCAAATGTCCATCGTGGGGCTCACTTTCTTGCCGACAAAGCGACTGTGGCTTTTGAACAAACACGAGAAAAAACAGCAAAATTTATTGGCGCGGCGAGCGCTGAGGAAATCATCTTCACTTCTGGTACGACACAAGCCTTAAATTTGGTGGCTCACAGCTACGGACTGAAAAACATTAAAGCTGGTGATGAGATTCTTGTCAGCGAGATGGAACATCACGCGAATATAGTTCCATGGCAAATGCTCTGTGAAAAAACAGCGGCAAAACTTGTGGTGGCACCAGTTCTTGAAACTGGAGATTTGGATTTAGAGTCCTTTAAAAAATTATTAAATAATAAAACCAAAATTGTGGCCATCACCCATTGTTCGAACACACTGGGCACCTATAATGACATCCAAAATATTTGCCAATTGGCTCATGCGGTTGATGCTATTGTTGTCGTTGATGGTGCGCAGGCTATTACCACCATCCCGGTTGACGTGCAAAAACTGGATGCCGATTTTTATGCTTTCTCGGGACATAAATTATTTGGCCCCTTTGGCGTTGGTGTTTTATACGGGAAAAAATCTCTTCTGCAAAACATGCCGCCCTATCAAGGTGGCGGCAGCATGATCGCCACAGTCAGCTTTGAAAAAACAACTTACAATGACGTCCCCTATCGTTTTGAAGCCGGCACTCCTGCAATTGCTGAAGTGATTGGGCTGGGTGCCGCTATTGATTACGTCAACAATATTGGTTTTGATGAAATTCAAGATCATGAACAAACGCTTTTACAATTAGCAACGAGAGAGCTGCTGACCATTCCTGGTTTAAAAATTATTGGTACCTCTAAACACAAGGCACCAATTGTTTCATTTAGCATCGAAGGTTTACACCACTCTGACGTCGCACAGATCTTAGACCAAGAAGCTGTTGCTGTTCGTGCCGGCCATCATTGCACAATGCCACTTTTGAAAAAATTTGGTGTCAGCGGAACTGTGCGGGCTTCGTTTTCAATATTTAATCAATCCACCGACATTGCCGCTTTGATGAAGGGCTTAAGCAAAGCCAAGGAGTTGTTATCATGAGTACTCAAGAAGTTTTAATTCGCATTCAACCAACCCCTAATCCAAACGCCTGGAAATTTGTTTTAGATCGCCCTGTATTACTCGAGGGCAAAGCTTCTTTCTCAACAGCAGAGGAAGCCACTGGCAACCGACTAGCCATTGATCTGCTAAACATTCCAGAAGTTAAACAAGTCCACTTTTTCCAAAATGTGATCACCATCACTCATCGAATGGACAGTGACAGCGATGACATCCAAAAACAAGTCAGCTCAGTCATTCAAACGCGTATGCCAGTTCATGATCCTAAATTAGGGGTCAAAGAATCGCGCGAGGCTGCCAGAGACAACTTGCCTGAAGACGTACGTAAAATTGAGGAAATCTTGGATCGAACGATTCGCCCAGGACTGCAAGGAGATGGTGGAGACATTGAAGTTGTGAAGTATGAGAACAATCACTTATTGGTTCGTTATGAGGGTGCCTGTGGATCTTGCCCAAGCTCTACGACTGGTACTTTGATGGCAATCGAAGGTATCTTACGCGACGAATTCAATCCAGATATTCAAGTCACGCCAATGTAATCAAGTTAATCTAATCAAGTTTTATTGTGAAACACGCGCTGCCGATTCTGAACTGACAGTGCGATTGGCTACTTTGGATTGCGATTGGTTCTGACTTTTAGCAAAAGCTAAGCAAAACAAAAATATAAATAGGCAAATCGAAATTTTTAACGGGTTTTTCATTTTTTAAAAGCCCTCCTCGGGTTTTTACTGATGCAATCCTTTAATTTTTCCAACCTCGACGGAATTAGACAAGGCCAGTTCTTCATCTTCTTGTTCATTCTCTGATGCTGGCATTCGCATCTGCTGTGGGGCGTAACTGCTGGAACTCAAAATTCTGGACCCTCCACTTTGACCCCACACACGCAAAGTGATCATTCCACCTTCGATTTCTGCTTGTGACAAACCAACAACTTCAATTTGAATTTGTTGGTCAACACTGACGTTTGAAAAATTCAAAGAACCACTCAACTCACCATCAATCACCCGAATATTTTCAGGGACCGACCACTGATACGACACAGCACTTTGCAGGGTTCGGTTAAGAGAAATGTTGGCAATCAGTTTTTTATTATCAGAACTGTCGCCATCGATAGTTGTAATCTTGATATCAACGGCTTTGTTCATCTTGCCCTGCAGAGAATCTGCCCAAGGCTGAAAAACAGACTTACTTAAATTTTTCTGTAATATTGGATTCGTTTTTTGCGGTTTTGCTGAAAACTCATGAGCTCCAAAAAAACCTAACATAATACCAAAACTCAAAACTAATGCTGCCATCGATACCGTCGCAATGACATTTAAATTTAAATTTAATTTAAATACTTTAAGTTTATTGATTAGGGACATATCCGCGAACTCCCCGAATTTGTTTCTAAGTAATAAGTCACTGCCCCGTGAACACTGTCAGGATCCGTAGCAATCTGAATAAGATAATATCCGACACTTTTCCCAGACAAACTGACCACCTCAACACCGTTGCTGCCACTCTCTGGATAAACTCCCGCACTCTGCCCAGCCATAGTGCTAGCATCTGAAAACGAATAACCATCTTGCCAAATATATAAATCCAAATCTGTTGGTGTTTGCCCACCCGTAGTCGCTGAATATTTCAAACTGATCGAAGAATTGGCGGCGGTACCGTCATAATAATAAGCCAAGAAATCGTTGGTTTTTGCCAAATTACTGACCCCACTCACGCCTTGGATTGCATATGTACAGGATCCGCCAACCTGAGCTGTGACTACTCGGCCATATTCATTGGCATCAGACCTTTGATGTTCATTGGTTATCAAATTATCAAAATCGGTTAAGGCCGAATTGTTGTTGGTAGAAACATAACTGCGCAAATACTGATTAAACAAACCCACATTGCGAAAATGAGCAGAGCTTGAACGTAAACCGCTGCTTGTATCTGAAAATGTTTTCCAGATATATGGAAACCCTAAACCAGCACCATAACCATCTCCACCAGTGCTTGATCCCATCGCATCCCACAGAACTCGCGAAACAGACACCTCACGAAAAATTCCTTCTCCCAAATATGTTGCGACACTCATTTTGTCTTGGCCGACTTGTGGAGTTTCTAAATCTAAATTTATATTTAGACCAGTACCCGTCGCACAATCGGCATTGCCCTCAGTATCATAGTAATGATCGTTATTGCGAACTGCGCTTTGAACAAAATTCGCCCAACCCTCTGACCACGCCAATCTTGGATCGATCACAGAATTTCCACTGTGCGAACCGCCTGGTGAATCCGTGTAGGCATATTTGTTTTCAAGAAAATGACCGTACTCATGAACTATCACCGAATTGTCAAAATGATCAGTATCAACACAAATGTCGTCGTTAATTCCACCCAATAAATATATTCCAGCGGCCATTCCTAAGCTGGCTTGATCCGTTGAAATAAAAAACGATGTTGCCGAGGTCGGTGATTGATAATATGCACCAGGACTTAAGCCTGGCTTCCAGAACACGCGAACTTTTTGGATTCCCACCGAACCTGGAAATGTTGAACAGAAAGAACACGTCGAATTATTTAATAAATACTCATTGGCATTAACAATTTGATCTAAAATATTAAAGGCTCCGCCCTCTAAGCTATCTGCGTAAGTCGCACTCGCCAAAGTCACTGCCTGTGTTGCTTGACCCGATCCAATTGTAAACGAGGTAGAGATAGAATACGGAGTCATCGCTGTTGGATTATTTAGAATGCTTGCAATCACATGATTTGAGTTTTGTGCTCGAGATAAAACTTTTAAAGTATAAGTCCCTGCTGATTGCGGAATGTCCACGGAGATTTGCCCAGCGGTGCCAGTCTCTCCGCACTGAATAATATTTCCGTTTGCATCTAAAATTTGAATTTCTGCATAACGAATAGGTAATGTCGACGGATTGCCAAGCCCCGCATAAATTCCACTGGTTACCACCTGGCGAGCACGAAACTGAGCCGTGGCAGTAATTCTTGTTGCTATCACCGGAACAGAAATATTTGAACAGAAAGAAGACTCTGTTCCAATATCACCATACAATTTTGATTGCCCACCACTGTTTGAACTGCCAGAAGATCCGGGCACTAAACTTTCAGTGACTCCGCACGCGCTTAATAAAAAAAATGACAACATCAAAATGTATTTAAAATTTTGAATTGAGTTTTTATTAAGACCAAAAAGTTGCAACAAAGTCATGTTAACTAATCGGAATTTTGAGAGTCCGACTGAAGCAATTTACGTCTGAAATTGACCATTAAACAGATGATTTTAATAAAAGAATGGAGTGAGATTTCGTTCTAAGACATGTCTCAAACTGAGATCATAAGAATTAAAAAAAAAGCCCCAGAAAGGTGTGAAATAATAACCCCAATATGCAAAGTGGGTGGCCATGGTAACAACTTTAGGCTTCTCAGTACGAGCTGAGCTTGCTCACCATCGTCAGGGACAGCCCCCTAATAAATGCTTGTCGGGTTATTTTTCTTACACTTCCTGAGACCCAACTACATCATAATCGAGCTTTGAAAAAACTGAAAGCTTATGCTCGCAGTCCAGTTAATTTTTTCGCAAAATGTCCCGAAATATGGAGCATGACGGTACAACAATTGGATTATATCTTTCCTTTCGGCATTTTTTTATATGGAGTTTTAATGGTTTTCGTGCATGAAAATCCCTGGGCACAAAAGCTTAATATAGCCACAAAAATGCATATTGGGACGCGCTGGGCCTGGATTTGCTTCTTTGTCGGTGGTTTGTGGTCTCTGCAGAATCTTTGGGTTTGACTGACTCGCTGGGGTTCATTAATTTCCTAAGCCATGAACCCAAATGACATTTCTTCTTTAGATACATCGGCAAGCAATACACAAAATGCAAACTCACAAAATACTGTATTTAGTGTTGAGTCTTTAAATCGTCAAATCCGTCAAATGATCGAGGGCGAATTAGGTCTTGTCTGGGTGCAAGGTGAGATTTCAAATTTCAAAGCACACACCTCTGGTCATTTTTATTTCAGCTTAAAAGATTCTAAATCTCAAGTCAGTGCCGTGATGTTTCGCGGTTACAATTCACGTTTACGATTTAAACCAGTCGATGGCCTCGAGGTCCTTGTTCGCGGCAAAGTTTCTGTTTACGAACCACGTGGCTCTTATCAAATTGTTTGCGAAACCATGGAGCCCGTTGGTGCTGGTGCTTTACAAAAAGCTTTTGAGCAATTGAAAGAAAAATTAAAAACCGAAGGACTTTTTGATTCTGCTCGCAAACGTCCTCTGCCGCCATTTCCTAAACATGTCGCCATGGTGACCTCGCCTACTGGTGCGGCGATCAAAGATATGCTGAATGTTTTAAATCGAAGAAACAAATCTGTTCAGATCACTTTGGTTCCCACAATTGTTCAAGGTGACGAAGCTCCGGCACAAATTGTTGAAGCCATGAAAAAAGCATTCTTGTTACCAGATCTTGATGTCATTATTCTTGGTCGCGGTGGTGGTTCAATGGAAGATTTGTGGGCCTTTAATAATGAAGCTTTGGCCAGAATAATTGCGGCGTCTCCTGTGCCTGTGATCTCTGCTGTTGGCCATGAAATTGATTTCACTATATCTGATTTTGTTGCTGATTTACGTGCGCCAACTCCCTCTGCTGCTGCTGAGCTAGTCGCAAAAAACACGGTTGAGGTCGAACAACGACTGCGTTCGCAAACAAAAATGCTGGAAACTGCAATCAACAAAATCTTAAAATTTGAAATTCAAAAAGTCCGCGCATTGAGCTCACGCTTAATAGACCCAAAAAGAAAATTACAGGATTTGATTTTTCGTAATGACGAATTGTTGTCTCGACTGATTCAAGCAAGCAATCAATTTTTTTCTCGACGTCGCATGGAACTGCATTTAGCCCGCGAAAAAATGATCGATCCACAACAGGTGGTCGAAAGAAAAAAAGCCAAACTGAATTTATTAGAAGTTCGTTTGCAAAACAATACACAAAGATTTTTAGAACGACACAAATCTCAACTAAAACAGTACATGTCTATTTTAGAAAGCTTAAGCCCCTTAAAGGTGGTCGAGCGCGGATATTCGATGACCAGCAAAAATGGCGAGCTGGTTAAATCCACCAATCAGCTAAAGGTTAAAGACATCGTACAGGTGCAGTTGATGCAGGGAAAATTCTCGGCACAAGTTACTGAAATTGAATAAAATAAATGATTAACAAAAGAGGACGACATGGACTTTGAAAAAAAATTAGGAAGACTTGAAGAGATTGTACAAAAAATGGAAAAAGGCGAACTGGCTCTTGAAGATTCTTTAAAATTATTTGAAGAAGGCGTTAAACTTTCTCGTGAATGCCATACTCAATTGAATGAAGCCGAATCTAAAGTTAAAAAATTAGTTGGTTTTGGAGCTGATGGCAAACCGATCACTGAAGATTTTCAAGGTGAACAAGCATAACAATGAGTTTAACTATGACAGATTGTAAGCTTGTTGAATCTTTTTTTATTGAACAGACTGCCAAACAAAGAGCTCTGATCAATCAATATTTGCAACACAACCTTGAAGAACTGCTGCCTGCAAACACTGAAGCTGATCTTGAACTTAAAAAATCAGTTCAGTACTCTCTTTTGCAAAACGGGAAAAAATTTAGACCCGTGTTATGCTTGCTGACAGCTCAAGCCCTGCACTGTGCGGAAGAAAAAGTTTTACCCTTGGCTGCGGCTATTGAAATGATTCATACGTATTCACTGATTCATGATGATTTGCCTTGTATGGATAATGATGATTTTCGTCGTGGTCAGCCAACGAATCACAAAGTATTTGGCGAATCTACGGCCCTGCTTGCGGGTGATTGTTTATTGACTCTGTCATTTGAATTGCTCGCAAATAAATTTCCCGACAACAGTGCTTTGGCTGTTCAATTGATTCGTTTGTTGACTCAGGCCGCGGGTTTTGCCGGAATGATCGGTGGTCAGGCCGTCGACATCAAAGCCAAAACACATAAACTCACACGGGTTGATGATCTTTTAAAAATGCATGCCAGAAAAACTGGTGCGATGATTCGAATTTGTTGCGAGGGTACTGCCCTTGTTGCCGGCGCCAAAGACAAAGAAATTTTACTTTGGAAAAAATTTGGCGAACAGCTGGGCCTTGCTTTTCAAATCAAAGATGATCTATTAGATTCAGAACCTGGTAAATTAGAAGAAGGCAGCATTCCGGAATTGCTAGGCTGGGATCAAACTAAAATTTTGTTAGAGGAAACTCAGAGCCAGGCACAACTTATTTTAACAGAATTGGGACTGGCCAATTGTTTACTAAAAAATATGTTGGAATATAATTTCAGTCGCGAGCTGTAAATATGAACAGCAAAATGCGTCTTGATCTTTTAATGTTTGAAAAAAAATTGGTCAGCTCGCGCACCAAAGCTCAAGATTTAATTCAATCAGGACATATTTGGTATCAAGACACCGAATCAGGTCCTAATTCAAAATGGCAGCAAGCAAAAGCTGCAAGCGAAAAAGTAAACACACAAGCCCTGATTGAAATTCGAGACCAACAATTTGATCTCTATGTCTCTCGTGGTGGATTGAAGTTGGCTGGAGCGCTGGAGAGAATAAAATTAAATCTTTCTGGAAAATTTGCTTTAGACGTTGGCCTTTCAACCGGCGGATTTAGCGATTATCTATTACAAAATGGCATCGAACAAATTGTTGGCGTCGATGTTGGCACGGGACAGCTGCACGCTAAATTACAAAACAATACGAAATTAATATCCATTGAGTCTCTCAATGCTCGAGATCTTAGATCAGATGCAAGATTGATTGCCCATATGCCTCCAGATGGTTTTGATTTGGTGGTGGTCGACGTTTCCTTTATTTCTTTGCATTTGATTTTACCCTCTATAGATCAAGTCCTGAAAAATGGTGGCAATGTAGTTGCGCTGGTCAAACCGCAATTTGAAGTCGGCCCCAAAGGTCTTGCCAAAGGTGGACTTGTTAAAGATCCAGAACTGTATACTATGGTTGAAGACAAAGTTCGCAAAAAATGTCTTGAGCTAGGATGGAAGGTTCGAGATTATTTCAACTCACCAATCGAGGGTAAAGATGGCAACAAAGAATTTTTTATTTGGGCAGAAAAATAAATTTCATCCACAATCCACACTTGTTTTTCCACAATTTATTTTCTTATTACTGACAGTTTTCGTTTTAAATTCTTGTCAGACAAAATCAAAACACTCGGCGACAGCAAATTCAGCTACGAATATTAAAACGGCCAGTCCCTCGACGATAAACTCGATCAATTCACCTCCACCTGAAATCATCGCCAACGATGAAGATGAAATTCCCGCACCTGAAATCATTAACACACCCAATCCGCCATCAGCTCCAAATTTAAAAATAGGCTTGATCCTTGGTCCCGGCGCTTTGCATGCATTTGGCCACATTGGCGTTGTACAAGAAATAGCAAAAGCAAAATTACCAATTCATACGGTAGTTGGTTTTGAAATGGGCGCCCTTATCGCGGCGATCTACACCAACAAAGGTCTGCCGTATGATGTTGAATGGCAAATGATGAAACTCAAAGAATCTGATCTAGTGCAAAAAGGTTTGTTATCTCAAGAAATCAAATCAGGCGATATTTCTAGCTTGCGTGAGTTTATGAAACTCGCGCTGTCTACGGCATCTGCTGAAAATGCAAAAATCAATTTTGCCTGCCCTGCATTCAACATGGCAAAACAACAACCGTTTTTTATGAACAAGGGCGCTTTTGTAGATTTGTTGCCTTACTGCATTTCATTTCCGCCATTGTATAAGGCCTATCAGCAAAATGTAGCCGCTGTGTTTGATTACAAAGCCACGGCCGATTATTTGCGCGCGCGAGGCGCTAATTATTTGGTTTATGTTGATATTATCGGGCGGAAACCACGGCTGGCAGCTTCGCAAACAGAAAGCCAAATCCTTTGGAGCTTTACGGCCAGGGAACAGGCCAATAGTGAGAAATATTTTGACCAAATTATCAGAGTGCCGCTACAGGACTTTGATTTAATGGATTACAATAAACGTCGAGAAATGCTATCTAAGGGCAGTCAAGCCGCGCAGAGTGCGGTTGCAACTATTATGAAAAAATGGGGACTATAACCATGAGAAAACCACTAGAAAATATTAAAATCTTTACTGAACGTCGCTCACAAATTGCAAAGAAACTTCAAGGCTCTGCTTTGATTTTGTCAGCTCCGCTGGAATATGTTCGTAACGGCAGTGTTCATCATCCTTTCCGCCAAGATTCAAATTTGTATTATACGACTGGCTTTGAAGAACCAGATACTGTGTTTTTATTCCGTCCCGGCAAAACTCCAGAGAGTATTTTATTTGTTCGTGAAAAAAACTTGGAAAGAGAAACTTGGGATGGTTTCCGTTTTGGTCCACAGGGTGCTAAAACTGATTTTCAAGTAGATCAGACTTATCCTATTGAGGATTTTGAAAAATTGGCTCCACAACTTTTAAAAGGTTGTGAATCTCTTTATTACCGGTCTTATAAAAATCCAGAGATGGATAAAAAAATTGAAACCATTCTGTTGAATTTAAAAACCAGTCAGGGCCGAACTGGCTTTGGAATTTTACCAGTATTAGATGCCGATGAATTTATGGGTGAATTTCGCTTGAAAAAAGGCGAAGCCGACATTGCCAATCTTCGTCGAGCTTGTGAAATTTCAGCTGAAGCTCATCTCGACACAATGAAATACACAAAACCTGGCATGAGTGAACGCGAACTGCATGGTTTCTTTCTGTATCAAATCATGAAACGTGGGGCTGCTCGCGAAGGTTACGGTGGCATTTTTGCTGGCGGTAATAATGCAACGACTTTGCATTATGTGTTTAATGATCAACCACTTAAAAATGGCGAAATGATCTTGGTCGATGCTGGTGCTGAATTTAATTATTTTACTGGTGATATCACTCGTGTTTACCCATCAAATGGCAAATTTACTGACGCACAAAAAGCTGTTTATGATGGGGTTTTACAAATTCAAAAAGAAATTATTTCGATCGTCAAACCAGGTGTGCCATTTCAACAATTACACGAAATGGGAACATCACTGTTAACTGATTTGATGTTAGAGTTAGGCTTATTAACTGGCCGCAAAGAAGACATCATTCAGGCCGCAGAACAGAAAAAATATTACCCACATGGCATTGGTCACTTTTTAGGTATGGATGTTCATGATTCTGGTTTGTATTTTTCTAAAAAAACGGGAGAACCTCGATTGATTGAAGAAAATATGACCTTCACGATTGAGCCTGGTTTATACATTCCAGGGAACGACACCAGTGCTGCAAAAGAATTTCGTGGAATTGGCGTTCGCATCGAAGACAACATTCGCGTCACTGCCAATGGTTATGAAAACATGACCACCAAGGCTCCAAAAGAAATTGCAGACTTAGAAAACATAGTAGGCATGGCGTAATCGCCTTGCCTCTATCAGCAAAAAATCCCTTTACCGCCCAACAAAATAGTTTTTCTACAGGCTGTTAATGGATTTCTTTTTCCTAATTTGCAAACTGCAGAATGAAATCCTTCTTCCAGTTTTCATTTTGCATAAAACGTAAAATATCAAACGGTTCGCTCATGAATATAATTTTTTTATTTTCAAAGCCTTTTATTTTTATTCCCTTTTCATCCAGCAACTGTCCAGATTTGGACAAACGAATAATGTTTTTATCAAGCAATGTTTGTTTTTTGTATTTTGAAAAATCAATGGCACATTTGACAGTCTCAAGATGCAATTGATTATCTTCATTCCAGCCTGGTCGATAAACAGTATTTTTATCTGACAAAAGTAAAACTTCGTTTTTATCAGAAAAATTATCCAAAAGACAAACTCGTGACGTAATCAAAGAATTAATTTTTATATTTTCTGGCAGAATACTTTCGATTCGAAAGTTTTTATCTTCTGCCAAGTCATATTGGCTGAATTGACTGGTCCACTCTTGCGAAACCGAGATTTTATCACGAAATAACATGATTTCTCTTCTATTTGTTCCGTTTTGTGTAATTTGATAATCTATGAAACTGTCGTCTAGTACGGGAAAATTATTATATTTAAAGGCAAGCTTAGGAATAGACAACTTGTTATCAAGCGAATAAGACTTGTAATGAAATTGAGCCTCCTGCTTGTTGTATAAAATAAAATCCCCATTGGAATTGTCATATAAATTATTTTGAACTTTAATATTAAGGTCGATTATTTTAAAATTCGAGCTTAGCAAATAGAGATTTTTCTGACTGTCTTGAATCAAAATATATTTCTCAAAATCCAAATTAGGGATCTCTTTGAATCTATTTAAAAAATCTGACATTGCAAAATGAGCAGAAAAAACTCTCAGCACAGGATTTAGATTTGAATTTCGGCTTAATCCCACAACATAATCAGTTTCAAAATGATAACCTCCACGCTCTGAACGGTTTTTGTCACACGCTTTTTGTGATCTATAGGCCCCGCGTGGGCAAACAACATGACCAACGTTTGGGTTTTCAATATGACGAGCCTCATGCACCAGTGTCGTTGCCATATCCAACAATCCTAATGACGAATCATTAGACGGCAGACAGTCATCATTACTTTTACAAAAAATAATTTCGTCTTGACCTTTATTCACATAGGCAATTGCATTCAGTTGGGAGACATCACAAGTCTGATATAGGATTCGAGTAAACAAACGTGTGACATATTGATAGGGATTATTTTGCTCTGTAAACTCAGAATAATATGACTGATCTTCGGATTTTTCTAAATTTTTCCAAGCAGTGTCTTTTAAAAAATTCATTGTATTACTTAATTTTTGATTGCGGATTTCATCACAATTTTTATCTTCAATTTCTGCAGCAGAAACAAAAAATGGTATCAATAAAAAAAATAGAAAATAATATTTCACTGATATTCTCCGGTTCGCGCATTTGTTTTTATGTGTTCTATATAATTATGTAGCAAAGGCTTTCCAATTCGCTCGCCCTCTTGGACAATTGTTAATAACCTTTTCATGTATTCATCTTTTACCGTACTTACGTTTGTCAGTAGACTGAAATTTTGATGCTGCTCTATTCCCTCAAGCGCCATCGACCGAATTGAATACTCATTATTTAATTGTCGCTCATTAATTGGCGATAAAAATATTTTCAATAAATTTGAATCCGCTCTTTTACCGACTTTAACTAAAATATACACTGCCAAAGCTCTGACTTCTATTGGCTCCTCAGAACTTGTTGCTGAATTTGATAAAATTGATAATTCATTTTCATTTAAACTGATTATTTTATTTTGCAAGTCCTTGTCATACTCTTCCCACTCATTAAGGCTTTTGTTGCTATAAAAATCTTGCGCCTGTGTTTTTATGTATTTTTGAATATCAGAAAATTCTTTGTGCGTATTATCAGCAAATGCATTTGCCACTGTCTTAGAATCATCAATTTGATGATTTGTGAAAAACTGCAAACTCAAACCTTTAGAAACCTTGCTAGAGTATTTTAAAAACACATCCCTTTTAGTTTCCATCTGCTGACTATGATTTATCACAAACAAACTTATAAACAAAAATAGCGATGCACCTAAAATGATGGCACTGACAATTTTTGCAAGACGACTGAACAACGACTGATCAGCGACACCCTTGCCTTGTTGTCCGGATGAATTTATAAATCGCATAAAGAGCTTATAATAATTCATTTATCTTCCTCAGTTATTCATTCATTTAGAGAGCAAAAAGAAGACCACGACACCTATTAATTGTTTTAACAAAATCTAAGCCGGCATCTCATTTTGATACATACTCGAAGTATCTAAGCTAACGATGTAATCGAAGGGTCCTGAGGTCGCATTTTACTACTCACAACTGGACGATCAATTCGGGTTGTATCTTGTATTTTTAAACTACTTCCTGATTGTCTCATTTTGAAACGGCAGGGCTCTCTACTTTTTTATTTTATTGCACAATATTGTGTAAACTTTATTTATTTTATACAAAGACCGATTAGACTTATGACATGAATATATTATTGTTTCACCCGCAGAAAGAAATCCTCGATATCACGCGCTTTTGCTTAGAGAGCGAAATGAATCTCGTTGTTTTGCAAGCCTCGAATTTCCAGGAAGCAATGGATATATTATTAGACGAAAACTCTGTTGATTTAATTATTACTAGCCAGCAACCGGCAACTGACAAATTATTCAAATATATTTTATCAGCAACAGCCAACATGCCTGTGATTGTTATAGATGAAGTTGCAAACGAGGGTACTGAAATTTATCCGGACCTTAAAATCTTAGGTCACGTACACTCCTCGCAGGTTCCGCAAGAGCTCATTCCATTAATTACTAAACATTTCAGTGCTATTCTAAGCGCTTCTGAAAGTCCTGATTATTGTCGCATTCAAACATCACTTTTATTGCGAGTGACTCCATTGCGTGGTGATATTTATATCCGTTTATCAAATGTTAAATATGTAAAGCTTTTCAAAACTGGGGCTTCATTTTCTCAAGAAGATCTCGAAAAATATTTAGTCCGCAGAAAAGTTTCATTTTTATATGTGAAAAAATCAGATGCTGGCGAATTCGTTGAAAAATTTAAACAAGACATTGCTTCTTTGGTTGCAAATGCTAATCCTGAGGATCCAGCCCTAAGCAACACAGTTGCAGAGGTTCAGGATGTTATACAAGAACTTACCATGCGAATTGGTTTCACACCTGAAATCCAAGCTATTGCCAAATCAAATGTGGAGTTGGCGGTGAAAGCAGTTGGCGCGAGCCCTAAGCTAAGCAAAATTCTTGCGTCATCACCACTGAGCAGTAAAAATTATATTTCATCACACAGCATGTTGTTAGCGAACATCGCTTGCTCTATTGCTGCACAAATGGAATGGCCTTCAGATACAACTTTTCAAAAATTGATATTAGCATCTTTGTTTCATGACTTTGTTTTTACAGATCCAAGCCTGGCACGCATTTCGACTAAAAAACAAATTGAAAACAATCCGATCCCCTTTACTCCAGAACAAATTAAACTGATTGAAACACATCCGATTAAATCTGCTGAGGTAATAAAATCAATGGATGAAATTCCAGGCGACGTGGATATAATTGTTTTGCAACACCACGAAAGACCAAATGGTACTGGCTTTCCAAAAGGTTTGCGCTCAAACCAAATCGCACCATTAGCCTCTGTTTTTATAGTTGCCCATGATATTGTCGATGAGTTGACAGCAACAGCAGGACAATTCGATCTTAAAAAATTTGTAAAGAACACCGAAGCTTTATACCAAAATGCTACATTTAAAAAAATATGGAAAACCTTATCTGATTCCGAAACTGAAAAAGTAGCAGCTAATGCTAATAAAAAAGCTGGGTAATTGCAGAATGAAATCCGTTTTTCTATTTGTATTCCTTTTATTATTTATGAACCAGGGTTTCGCCGATACAGTCGCGATCGATGACTCGTGCAATACTTACTTTCAAGATCAATATTTAAATAGTCATAATTGCGTTTTAGAGGCTCAATCAATGGATTGTTTTATGCTTGGCGGATCTACAGCACTTGGAGCTGGTATTATCGGAGCAGATGCTGGCGCCAAAATAGGAAGCAAAATTGGCAATCACGCTGCTAACGCATATAAGTCTATAATCATGCAACAGCCGTCACAGACTCAACAAAAAATAAACAAAGCATTTGAAATATTTCACAAAGAAAAAGCCCTACAGGAAAAAGCATTTAATGAATTAAGAACTATGCAGGATCAATTTGTTCGTGAAAAAACAAATGGAAAATATTATAGCTTGAACTCACTTGAGCGATCTGCACACATCAAAGGTCAAACAAGCGAAAATCTATTGGTGAAATTAAATAATATTGAGACTGCATTTGAAGCAAAATGGCGCGAACGAATTGCTAAAGAAACTGATTCAGAATACAAACAGAAACTGCAATCATTAGACTCTTACGGGCAGAAAACATTTAATCCAGAATTATTAAGTCTTTCGCAAAAACAAAAACTCATGGAACTTTTTCCAAATGAATTTAAGCAATTAAAACCATTTTATGACAAGATTCATGATTACGAAATTGAAAAACAAAAACTTTTATCCTCCAAAAATCCTGCGGCAGTTTCCGATAAGATCCTAGAGATTACAAATCTTCAATTAACTGAAAGATTTATTTTAGACAACTATCTAAATAATCCCAACAACGGAATGACTCGTTTGGTTCATGAATTTGTCCAACGCGGAAAAAGTTCTGTGGAAAAAATATCTTTTGCTGACATGTCTGCCAGAGCAGAATCCATTGTTGGTAAAGAAAAAATGCAAAATGCCGAAAGAGAAATTCAAAGAAAAACAAAACGATTTACAGCAACTGGCGCGCAAATAGGCGGAGTAATCGGCGGCACAGCTTCTGTTGTTGCAATAGACATTTTAGCACAGGATCAGGGGCAAATTGATCTTCGCTCTTGTCAAACAAGATTTCAAATGAGTTCTGAAGAAATAGATTTTCTTGCGAATGGAAAGTTATTTTCTCCAGCTCAAGTCATTAAAAGTAACGGCCTTGCTGGAAGTTGTGAATCAATGATTCTGACCGACCCACAAGCCACAATACAACAATCATTGGCACGATTTGGTGGTATTCCCAAAGGTCTTTGTAATTTAATGAAAAAGGAAACTCAGCAATTAAACGATTTAGTCGGAAATACCAAACCGCCAGAACAAGTTTCTTGTCAAAAAATTCAAAGCCCAGATTACAAAGTAATCATTGATAATGAGCGATCATCATTATCAGTTCAAGACGAAGACCACAGTTACGATATCAGCACCCTAGATTATGCCGGAAATTATATTGATATGCGTTCGCTTAAGGTCACTGATACAAAAAGAAAAGAAGAAGATCGTCGCCTTAAGAACGAGATCCAAACAGGATATTCATTTCTACATACAAAAGAATTTGCAACAAGACCTGATCTTGCAGACAGTTCACTAAATTGCTCTCAGTCACAAGCTCACGAAGGCCTTCGTAAATTTTGTCGTATTCGTCCAAAAATATTCGCAGCCAGAATCGCTATGCAAATGCAAAAAAGCGTATGTGCTCTGACAAAACATGATATTGGCTCAAGCAACAAGACAACAATAATTAATAAATCTAATAATAAAATCTCAACTGAAGGCTCAAAATAATTTTGCCCGCACCTACAGGTAAAACTGTGGTTGTAGATTACCCGTTTATTTTTTCAACCAACAAGTGATTCTTAAATTGCTTGTTTTGCTCGCCTCATTGAAATCACACAGTAAAAAATCAGCTTTCTAAATAAAACTCACTCACCAATAATAATTATAAGACATTCCAATGCGGTTGTTCCTAAATCCCAAATTAGATTTGAGGTTACTGCGGCCCAACCAGTATTTGGAAAAATCAAAGCACCGATACCACAATCTTTCCAAATATCTTTTTGGTGCAGTAAATTCGGTTGCCATTGTTGAATTTGATCTCAAACAGCACAGAACTTATTTTTTTCACATGCCCATAGTGACCATGATCACGAATTTTCTCTAATCGACCATCAATCTGGGCTCTTACCTTTGCCGAGACTAAACCAAGCCATAAGATTGTTTTATTCAATTTCCAATTTGATTTGAGGTTTTGCCTTATTACCCTCTTCCATTTTACTAATGGTTTTTTCGGCATCGCCAGAAATTTTATCAAGCTCTAAAATTGTATTCGCCATTTGAGGCAACGCATTTAATCGGAAAGTTGAGACATCTTCCATGGCAATTTTTAAATCTGCAAAAGCTGATTTTAAAGAATTTAAATCAAGCTGGGAAGAAGAGGCTTGCTTTTGAATTTCAGTACCTTGCGTTTTCAGCCTGGCAGCTGTGCCTGCGATTAAATCCGAAGTAGTTTTGCTAACCGAATTTACTTTATCTAAAACAATTTTTTGATTTGCTAGCGCCATTGCAACTGTCGCAGCAGTTTCAAGAGCTGTCACCGTCACATTGAGGGCTCGATTGACTCCTCGAGACAGCTCTTTGTTGTTTCGCATGATGATTTCGGTTGCAATCACACCTTGCTGGCTAACGGCAAGCTGCTGTTGAAGATCAATAATTCTTTGTCTCAATGGAAACAGAAGTTCTTCGGCGACAAAACGATTCTTAGGATCTTCTTTTGGAATTTCACGATCCAATTTATATTGAATTTTTGTGTCCATTAGCTGGCCAAGTTTTACGGCTTGTTCCAGTTTTCTTGAAGTTTCTCGCATCTGTTTTTGGTCTTCATGCAGAGTGAGATTGTCTCTCAGCAATTGATCTCTTCCACTTTCGAGGGAACTGGTGATTGAGCTGATAACAGTTTGAGCTGATTCAAACTTAGAAAAATATCTTTTGATGGGTGTGCCAATCCCAGGTATTTGGCCTAATGCTCTTGAAAACCAACCGGGTTCGAAATTGAACTTAGCGGGATCTAGCTCCTCAACTGTAACTTTTAAATTGATGAGAGCATTTGCAACATCCCCACCATCATCGGCTTTTTGCGAGAGGTTTTTAACTGGCTGCCGGAGCATTTCACTTTGCTTAGCTGCTCGTTTTTGGATTTCAAAACCCATTTGCTCTACAGAGTTTTTCTTTGCTTGCTGTTGTTCAATATCGTCAGAACTAAAATTCAAAAGTTTTTCTACAAACTCGGTGGCTTTACCATCCAGATTTTTCTCATCACCAGAGGAGAGATGAATGTCCGATGGAGTCGAAATCGCCAATTCGTTTTTGATATCAGTTACAGTTGGGATTTTTAATTTCTCTTTTTCAAGAGTTAATGTTTCTTTAGTGGACATAATTTCTTTCTTCCCTTCTCAATGCTTCGAATAAATTTTTGCTCTATCAGCAAGTTCTTTAATTTGGAGCATTGATTGTTCAAGTTGATCTCGATGCTTTTCTTTGGTTGTAATTTCATTTACTGAATTAAATAAACTGGCCAGCCCAAGGAGAGCTTCATCGGTGGACTTTAAAAGGCTGATCACCTGACTTCGCTGCCCTTTCCACTGGTCAGTTTGATTTTTGCCAGTGAGGCTTAGATTTTCTAGAATGCTTTTCGTGTGGATGAGATTTTCACCAACCGAAAGGCAGGAAGATTCAATGCTTCCGAGGTAGCGCGAATAGGTCATTTCGGAAATTTCAAATTTTTGGTTTAAAATATTTTTTAAATTTTTGTATTGATGGAGAAGTTGATCTGCTTGGCTGGCAGCTTGAATCCCCTCGGCTTCGACCCATTCTAAAAATTTGCATTTGCTGACTTGTTTTTTAATCTGTTCAAGTTGATTTTGAGTCGATCCAATTTGAAGTTGGCCGCTATTTGCGGTGAGGACTAAGGACTTTCTTACCAGTTGTCTTGCTCCAAAAAATACGAGTGCCGCAAAGCCCAGCAAAGCAGAAAGAATTGTATATTGCGTGAGTAAAAAAACACCAACGGCCCCAGTCGCTGTTATGAGTCCACCAGCCATCAAAGCACGATTTGTTCGCAAGCCTTTGATGGTTTCAAGCCCGGCAGATTGCGATCCAACCGGTAAATTTTTATCCCTCAATGTTGGCAAATTCGATTCAGTCATTTTGCTCCTGAAAATCTCTAACAGATTGCCATATCAACACGCAGCAAGATGGTGACATGCGATCTTTAAGCTAGCATGCTAGAAAATTTCTAATTATCATAATATCTTCTTACATTTAGATGGGCAAGAAAAGGGGTGACCTAGTGGGTCTTTTTGATATTTTTAAAAAGCAATTGATCGATGTCATAGAATGGAATGATGATCAACCTGGGGTTCTTTCCTTTCGTTTCCCTATGATCGACAGAGAAATTCAAAATGGAGCCCAGCTGACAGTTCGGGATACCCAATTGGCACTCTTCGTCAACGAAGGCCAAATTGCTGACTTGTTCGAAGCTGGTATGCACACACTCGCCACAAATAGCTTGCCAGTTCTGACCAATCTTAGAAATTGGGATAAGGGCTTTCAATCACCGTTCAAATCGGACCTCTATTTTTTCTCAACTCGGGATCAGCTAGATCAGCGGTGGGGCACCCCAAATGCAATCGTGATAAAGGACAAGCAATTCGGACCACTTCGAATTCGGGCCCATGGTACTTACTCATATAAAATCAAAAACCCAAAAACTTTTTTCAACAAAGTAAGTGGCACCAAAGAAATTTTCACGATTCAGGAACTTGAGGGTCAGCTTCGATCAGCGATCCTCACTCACTTAGCAACTTTTTTGGGTAAACTTGATGTGAGCTTTATCGACATGGCTGCAAATCAAATGGAGTTTTCAAAAACACTAAATGGAGCTTTGCTTGAATTGTTTTCTAGCTATGGACTCAGTTTAGAATCCTTCTTTGTCCAAAGCGTTTCGTTGCCTGAAGAGCTTCAGGGGCATCTTGACAAAATGGCTTCTATGAAAATGGTTGGCGATTTAAAAAGTTATGCACAATTTCAAGCCGCCGACAGCATTTCTATTGCAGCAGGCAATGAGAATGGTGCCGCTGGAGCTGGCGCAGGTCTCGGTATTGGTATGGCGATGAGCCAAGCAATGTCAGGCATGAGTGGCTCATCTGCCAAAGCTGAAGACCCAATGGAGTCAATAAACAAGCTCCATGAGATGATGAAAAAAGGCGTGATCAGTCAGCAAGAGTTTGAGGCTAAAAAAACTGAGCTTCTTAAAAAGGTAACTTAAGCGATGAAACTTTCGTGCACTGCTTGCGGAGCTGAGGTTTTATTTAAATCCAGATCTTCAATTTTTAGTGTTTGTTCGTTTTGCAGCTCAACTCTTGTTAGGCACGATATGAATATCGAAAGCCTGGGCAAAATGACCGAAATGCCACAGGACATGAGCCCTTTGCAGATTGGATCGACTGGAGTTTTTGAAGGTTCAAAGTTTGAAGTTGTTGGTCGGCAACGAATTGGTTGGGAAAGTGGCTCTTGGAATGAGTGGTATCTACATTTTGATAGTGGCAAAGATGGTTGGCTAGCCGATGCTCAAGGGTTTTACATGGTGAGTTTTCAAATTTTTGAACTGGCAAAAATACCTGAGCTATCGAAATTAAAAATTGCAGAGGACATTCAAATAAATGGATCGCAGTACACCATCGACGATATTCATGAGGTGGCTTGCGTGGGAAGTCAGGGCGAATTGCCAGTAAAAAGTTTGAAGGGGCGAAAATCAACCAGTGTGGATTTGGCTGGCCCCAATGATAGCTTTGGCAATATCGACTATTCCACAGAGGGTGATCGATTATTTTTTGGAAAATATATCGATTTTGATGATTTAAAGTTTATGAATTTAAGGGAAATAGATGGCTGGTAACGAATTAAAACCTACAACTGTGCTAAAGCCTGCATCTGTTAAGGTTTTCAATTGCCCATCTTGCGGGGCCGGAGTTGTGCTTCGCGCTGCTGGTCAATCGGTCACAGCTGTCTGTGGCTCTTGTGCTGCGATTATTGATTCATCAAATGAAAACTATAAAATTCTCGAACAAGCCTCAAAAAAAGGAAAACGTTATCAAGCAATCCCGCTGGGCCAGCGAGGCAAGTTTCGTGGTGTTGTTTGGGAAATCATTGGTTATGTCGAAAAATCCGATGGATCCTCGGTATACACCTGGAGCGAGTACTTGCTTTTCAATCCAATAAAGGGATTTCGTTGGCTGACTGAGTTCGACGGCCATTGGAACTATGTCATCACGACAAAGTCAAAGCCTACAAAAAAGTTATACTCTTTAAAGGTCACCCATCTGAACAAGAATTATCATCTTTTTCACAGAGGTTCCGCCAAGGTTATCTATGTTGTCGGCGAATTCTATTGGCAGGTAAAGCAAGGCGAAACAGTTCAAGTCGAAGACTACGTTTCTTCTCCAGAAATTTTATCGTCGGAAAAAAGTGAAAATGAAATCGTTTGGTCTTTAGGTGAGTATGTAAATTCAAGCGAGGTGAAATCAGCTTTCCAGATTACTGAGTCGATGCCACTTCAGTCTGGAATTGCTCCGAATCAACCCTCTACTGTCACTGAAACTGCTAACTATGCAGGTAAATATTGGGGAATGTTTTTAGGATTCTTGATTTTAATTCAATTTGGCTCAATGGTTTTATCGAAAAATCAAACTGTGTATTCAGGACAATTCACTTATAGCCCTAACGATACCGAAAAATTAAAAGTGACGCCTCAGTTTGAAATTGCACAGGGTATGTCCAACTTGGAAATCACAGTCTCGTCTCCTGTTCAAAATAACTGGATCGAAGTTCAAAGCGACCTTGTAAATGATGATAGTGGCGAAACCAAGGAATTTGAACAAGGTGTTGAATACTATTCAGGCCAAGACAGTGATGGCTCATGGAACGAAGGTAGCCAAATATCTTCTTTGATTTTATCCTCAGTACCTTCGGGTAAGTATCATTTGAACATCGAAGCTTCTGGGCCAGCCTTGCCAACTCCAATGGCTCCTGTCGCAGAAGAAATCACAACCCCAGTGAATGCGACTCCTAAAAAAGAAAATTGGCCCAATGGAAAATTAAAATCTGTTGAACCTATTTTGAATGGGAAAATAGAGGGTATTGCAAAATATTATCATGACAATGGCCAGGTATATTCTGAGATTCCATATAAAAATGGCGAAAAACATGGGAAATTCAAAATTTTTAAGCCCGATGGAAGCATTGGACAGGAGCTAAGTTATTTGAATGGCAAACTTAGTGGCTCGTCTAAATGGTACGACACCAGTGGGAATGTTTCTCAGATTGCCAACTATGTCGATGGCAATGCAGTTGCCAATGACAATGGTTCAGGTGCAGTCACATTGAATGTCGTTGTTAAAAGAAATGTCACCACATGGTCCAATTTTCTCTGGGCCTTGTGTTTAATTTCTTTCTTTCCAATTCTCGTTCTGTGGCGAAATCGCAGCTTTGAAATGAGCCGATGGTCACAGAGTGATTTTTCTCCCTATTATCAGCACCAGGAGGAAAACTAATGAAAAAAATTTTTATTGTTTATGGAACCGCCATTTGTTTGATCTTTGCCTATGCCAACTATAACGGTTGGAATGTAGCTGATTCGGTAAAGTCAGGCAAATGGGGGCCACATGGGCATAGTACATATCATAAATAAAACAGGAGGAAATTAAAATGGTCGATTCATTACAGCAGCTAATAAGCATGAAGTACATTATCGCATCTCTGGTATTTTCATTGATCGGTATAGTTGTGCTCTCTTTCTCATTTATCATTTTTGACAAATTGACCCCAGGCAATCTCTGGAAAGAAATTGTTGAAGAACAAAATGTCGCTTTGGCAATCACCACAGCTGCATTTACTTTGGCGATTGCTCAGATTATTGCAGCCGCGATACATGGTTAGTTTTTAACACCCATGTCATATGTACTTTTATTCTCTGTTTTTGTAATTGCCACATGTGGTTTGGTTTATGAGCTAATCGCTGGAGCCCTTGCTAGCTATTTGCTCGGCGACTCGGTCACTCAATTTTCGACTATTATCGGAGTCTATCTTTTTTCAATGGGGATTGGCTCGTTTTTTTCTAAGTATGTTAATAAAAATTTGATCGGCAAATTTGTGCAAGTTGAACTGCTCATCGGCCTTGTCGGTGGCTTTTCTGCTGCCATTTTATTTGTTTCTTTTGAGTACATAACATCGTTTCGAATCCTTCTTTATGGCCTGGTCTCTATCACTGGGACACTTGTTGGTTTTGAAATTCCGATTCTAATGCGAATCATGCAATCACATTTTGAATTTAAAGACCTAGTTTCAAAGGTTTTTACGTTTGATTATATTGGCGCACTGCTCGCCTCATTACTTTTTCCACTCTATTTAGTTCCTCATTTGGGCCTTGTTCGGACAGCATTTTTATTTGGTATTTTTAATGTGTTGGTGGCTATTTGGACTTTATATCTTTTTAAGGATGAAATTCCATGGGTCAGACTGATGAAAGGTTCTGCCTTTGCTGTTCTGATTTCTCTAGTGCTTGGTTTTATTTATTCAGATCGAATTGTTAGTTTTTCTGAGGCTGCCAGCTACCAGGATAAAGTCATTTATTCAAAAACTTCTCGCTATCAGCGAATTATATTAACCAAATCGAGTGAAGACCTTCGGCTATTTTTGAATGGAAATCTTCAATTTAGCTCAAAGGACGAGTATCGGTATCATGAGGCTTTGATTCATGTGGGACTTGCATCGCTTGATAGCCCAAAAAAAGTTTTAGTTCTTGGTGGTGGCGATGGTTTGGCTGTTCGAGAAATTTTAAAATATCCATCGGTTGAGGAGATCATTTTAGTCGATCTAGATTCAGAGATGACCGATCTTTTTAAAACTAACGAAGCGTTGACGAAATTAAATTTAAACTCTTTCAACTCCCCAAAGGTTAAGATAGTGAATGAAGATGCCTTTCTCTGGTTGAAAAATAATACAGAGAAATTTGATTTTATTGCTGTCGATTTTCCTGACCCCAGCAATTTTTCTGTTGGAAAGCTTTATACAAATTCATTTTATCGGCTGATGAAGTCGGCTCTGTCTGAGTCTGGTGTTGGCGTTATCCAAAGTACTTCGCCCTATGTCGCAAAAAAATCATTTTGGTGTATCGATAGCACCCTGAAATCAGTTGGGTTCAAAACAGCTCCCTATCATGTTTATGTGCCTGCCTTTGGTGACTGGGGTTACATTTTAATTTCTAATCATGATTTTAAAATTTCCGAGAAATATCCAGATGGCCTTAGATTTTTAAATTCAGAAGTCGCAAAAACTCTTTTGGTATTTCCCCAAGATATGATCGTAGCTTCGCATGAAGTTAATAAGCTCAATAATCAAATTTTAGTGCGATATTTTGAGGAGGAGTGGGCTGATTATGTCCACTGAGTTTCTAAAAATATCGCGAAGAAATTTTATTGGAGCAGCTAGTCTCGGAATTTTGGCAATTGCCTCAGGCTTTTGGGGCTATCGTCGTTTTTTTCAGTCAAAAAAGTATCCATTTTCAGGTGGAATCGTTGGAGCAAATTCTAAAACCGGTCATCTTTTAAGAACTGGGGTTAATGTCATCCCAACTCGGACAATTGATATTGATACTATCATTGTTGGTGGAGGCATTTCTGGATTATCAGCTGCATGGTGGTTTAAAAAAAGTGGCTTTAAAGACTATTTACTTTTAGAAATGGATTCGGATGTCGGCGGTAACTCTACAGGTGGATCAAATTCCATTAGTAAATATCCATGGGGCGCTCACTATGTGCCATTGCCTGGACCAGAGGCTCACTATGTTCGTGAATTTTTCGAAGAGATTGGGATCATTCAAGGCTACGAAAAAGGCCTGCCAATTTTTAACGAGTATTATCTTTGTGCCGATGCTCATGAAAGATTGTTTTTTCAAGGGGAATGGCAGGATGGTTTGGTTCCACAGCATGGCATCCAGAATGAAGATAAAAAACAGTATGATGAATTCTTCGCCTTCATTGAAGAATTAAAAAACAAAAAAGGTGCTGATAGGAAATTTATTTTTAGCATACCCATTGATTTAAGCTCACAAGATCCAGAATTTTTAAAGTTCGACAAAATATCAATGGCCGAGTTCATGACAAGCAAGGGATGGACCTCTAGGTATCTAAATTGGTATGTAAATTATTGCTGTCGAGACGACTATGGCATGCCCCATGATCAGGTTTCGGCATGGGCAGGCCTTCATTATTTCGCCTCAAGAGCTGGGGTCGGAGCTAATGCAGACTCTCAGTCAGTATTAACTTGGCCTGAAGGTAATGGTTTTCTTGTTTCAAAATTTAAAAACCTTGTTGGCGACCATATTCAAAGTAATTCGCTGGTGTTTTCGGTTGAGAATACTGAAGGCAAAAATAATGTCGATGTCTTGAATACTCAAGATAACTCATGCATTCGTTATCAAGCTAAAAATGTTGTCTATTGTGGACCTCGATTTACAGCGAACAAAGTCATAAAAGGTTACAAAAGTGATGTTGCCCTTGAATATGCACCTTGGGCCGTCGCCAATATTTCATTGAAGCAAAAGCCTGAATCGCATGGGGCTCCTCTGTCATGGGACAATGTTAGTTTTTACAGTAAGTCGCTGGGTTATATAGTGGCCAATCATCAGGATCTAAAATTTAACATAAGCGAAACTGTCATTACCTACTATTTGCCTCTCGACGAGAAGTCGCCAAAAGAAGAGCGAATGGCAGCTTATCAAAAGAATTATCACGACTGGCTCGATATTATCATTCCTGATCTTGAAAAAATGCATCCAGGTATTTCGCAGACGATTTCAAATGTAGATGTCTGGATTTGGGGTCATGGAATGGTTAGCCCTGGAATTGACTATCTTTGGAATAAAAAAAGAAAAGATTTTGTTAAGCCATTCCATTCGATTGAATTCGCCCATTCCGACATGAGTGGGATTTCGATTTTTGAAGAGGCTCAGTATCGAGGTGTCGAAGCGGCGAAACGAATCTTGCAAAAGGCTCATTCATGAAAATGCTGATGAGCAAGCCTTGGCTTAAAAGTCCTGGGTTTGATTTAACTTTTATTTTGCTACCCTCGTTAATATCGGTTTTTATCGCATTTATTTTTGCAGATGTTTTAGGTCACACAACAGATGTTCCTCTGTGGGCTTGGTTGATTTTTATTCTGGGGATTGATGTCTCCCATGTTTACAGCACTTTATTTCGAACTTATTTTAACTCCAATGAACTAAAAGAAAACAAGTCCATGCTAACTTTGATCCCTGTCATTGTTTGGCTGATTGGGGTTGGTCTGTACTCGGTTCACAATATGCTTTTTTGGCGAGTATTGACCTATGTGGCTGTATTTCACTTTATCAGGCAACAATATGGGTTTTTGCGACTTTACTGTCGTGGCGAGGATTCTAGCAAAAAAGAACGTTGGCTTTCGGCTTTAGTCGTTTATTTGGCCGCACTCTATCCAATTATTTATTGGCATAGCCACCAGCCGAGAAATTTTCATTGGTTTATCGATGGGGATTTTGTTGCGGGGTTGCCAGCTGTCTTCAGTCAAATTTTTGGATTTCTTTATTTGGTATTTTTAGTTTTGTATTTTGCGAATGAAATTGTAAATGCCAAAAACAATAAGCCTTTCAATATTCCTAAAAATGCAATTGTGCTCGGCACGGCTATTTCTTGGTATGTGGGCATCGTGCATTTTAATGGGGACATGACTTTTACAATTACCAATGTGGTCTCTCATGGCATTCCATATATGGCATTGGTTTGGCTCTATGGTGAAAGACAAAAAGACAAATTGGATTCACCTTTAATTTTAGGAAAATTTTCTTACAAAATATTTTTTTCTAAATTCTCGATCCCATTATTTCTTGCCGTACTTTTGATCTTTGGTTTTCTTGAAGAGGGTCTGTGGGCTGGATTAGTCTGGAGGGAGCACCTTGAGGCCTTTGGAGTGTTGGGTCATCTGCCAGAAATCACCGCGAAGGACACACTAAGCTGGCTTGTGCCATTGCTAACATTGCCTCAAGCTACTCATTATGTTTTGGATGGATTTATTTGGAAAATTAAAGACTCGGATGCTAATTGGCAGAAGATTTTATTTTCTAGAAGGCTAGGTGTCGAATGAAAAAAATCAGTTTGGGAAAACAAGTTTTAGCAGAGTTCTATGGATGCTGTGTCGAAACCATCAATAACAAAGATATTATTCGAGATTCCATGATTGAAGCCGCCAAAGTTGCGAAGGCCACGATTGTCGCCGATGTGTTTCATGAGTTTAACCCCCACGGGATCAGCGGCGTGGTTGTTATTGCAGAATCTCACATAGCAATACACTCTTGGCCCGAACATCAATGTACTTCAATCGATATTTTCACTTGTAGTGATGATATGGACCCACTCGCGGCGGTTGAATTTCTCAAAACTATTTTTAAGGCGCAAAAGGTTGAAGTGAAGACCATCCCTCGCGGGCAAGTGGATATATCTATCAGTCCCAACGCGGTTCAAATGTAAACTTGTATAACTAATATAAAAATGGCTCAGGAGGAGGGACTCGAACCCCCGACCAAGCGGTTAACAGCCGCTTGCTCTACCGACTGAGCTACTCCTGAACTGATCGGTGACAAAGTCGAACTCTGAAACTATTGAAATGCTAAAGCAATGTCAAGCAATCCCTATTTTTCAGCGCGACTTTCAAATTGAATACGAGCAGATCGATCCACCTCGACAACTCTCTTTTGCACTCGCAATGAATGCATTGCCCATACAGACAAAACGAAAGAGAAAAACATCAAGCCGACTCGAATCCACCAATATTTAGGCAATCTATTGTTACTCATAGGAAAATCATGACAAAAAATAAGCAGACTTGGCTATATTTAAAAAATAATGCGCAATGTTGCCAAAGTTCTTTAAGCCAAGACGGACTCGCGCTAGAATTCTCACATGAATCTTTTACGAATTTTTATACCATCCTGGCGTTTCTTTGATGAGCTTGGGCAGATTGCCACGGTCTCTCATCGATCTCGCTTGGCAGATCAATCAGACTTTGGTCCATGGCAAGCCAGCATTTTAAAACCGACTCAGTCACCTGCTGCTTTTTTGTTCAACCCGGCTGGAAATATATATTTAGCTTCGCAGGCGTTGGTCCAACAGCTCATGGTCGACATACTCAATCTCAAAAATGAAACAGACACTGGGTCACTAGAAGAACTTTGTTCCTTTCAGTTGTTACAAAAACACATCGAACTGCAATTGAGAAAAAACAATTCCCTGCTGCCTCCATTATTTTTTCAAATCAAAATTTCTGTCGAAGACCCCAATCAACCTCAAAACAATTATGATGCCGTTGTTTCGAAAGAATATGCCTTATGAACATACCCTTATTAGTTCTAAGCGAACGTCTGATTTTATTTTCTGTATTAATACAAAATCTTGAAATGATTTATTTACATAAAAATTTTAGTAATCAAGGAGTGTGGAGCTGGGGTTTGTTACAAAAAGAATATCGTAATAATCTCAGCAAAAAACTCTTTGGCTTTATTTTTTCTTATTATCCATTTTTAACATTACAAATTGTCTCGGCCCTTAGCTGTGCAATTGGTATTTTTATACCGCAAGCTTTGAGCTTGTGGTGCGCGACCATCGTTGTGATTTTAACCTGTTTACGATGGCGCGGAAACTTTAATGGCGGAAGCGACTACATGACAGTCATTGTATTGTGCTCTTTGTCTTTATGCTCGCTCTCGACGGCAAGTTCTGCCACTCAGTTGGGAATTTTAGCACAGGCAGGAATCACCTATGTTTCCATTCAAACTGTGTTTTCCTATTTTATTGCAGGCTGGGTTAAGATTAAACGCAGCAGCTGGCGCAAGGGCATTGCGCTGACGCAGTTGCTGACTCTTTCAAATTATAGCGTGCAGCCATCGATACAAAAAATAGTAAGCAATCATAAGCTGAGCCTAATTCTTACTTGGTCCGTGCTTTTGTTCGAGTGTTTATTCCCATTTTCGCTCTTGCATCCTGATCTTAGCCTACTGTTTATAAGCATCGCTTTTTTGTTTCATTTGACCAATGCCTGGGCCCTGGGTTTGAACCGATTTTGGTTGTCGTGGATGGCCTCATATCCTATTTTATATTTTTTCTGTTTACAGTTATCTTCCCGTTTCAGTTTTTTCAAATAAGTGTTATAGGTGAGCGCTATGTGCGCTGGGCAAAGCCACAGCGAGCCAGTGTGAGCAAAGTCATGACGACA
>CAZMVK010000009.1:286-42340 GCA_964569545.1 uncultured Bdellovibrio sp. | reverse complement strand
TGATGTTAATCGCATTGCAGCTATTTGGGTTCCAGTGCAAAGAATTTTGGGTGAGCCTGCTGCGGATGGAGATTTTGATTTTAATGATGCTCATCCTTCGCACGTCAAATTCGCTAACGTTTCAGATGATTGGCCGCGTTTATGGAGACTTAAGACATTACGACTAGTTGACCCAAGCGGTGCTCATGAGGCGGTTACTGTGCCTGAAGAAGAAGTTAAGAAAATGATGAGACAACCTTTGATTTTAGAGTTTTAAACTTCAATTCAAGCATTGAATTTGATTGTCTTTACATTTTTTGACTTTGCACAAAAACAACTTTTCGTTGTCTCCGCAAAATCGCCGTGTTAGCCCAAAAGGCTATGAAAAATAATAAAGAAATTTTTGGACATCCACGCGGCTTATTCGTTCTTTTCTTCACTGAAATGTGGGAGAGATTTTCTTACTATGGCATGAGAGCACTTTTGGTGTTGTACATGACTCAATATCTGTTTTTACAACCAGAAAAGGCTGAAACAGTATTGGGATTCACTGGCCTAAAATCATTTCTTGAAAATGTTTTTGGTCCATTGACAACTCAGGCTCTGTCTTCGCAAATTTATGGTTTGTATACAGGATTGGTTTATTTCACGCCATTCTTCGGGGGCATCATTGCCGACCGCTTAATTGGTCAGAAAAAATCAGTTTATGTTGGTGGTATCTTGATGGCAATCGGCCACTTTTTAATGGCTTCTGAACAATTGTTTTTTCCAGCACTTTTATTTCTAATTTTTGGTAATGGTTTTTTCAAACCTAATATTTCTACACAAGTTGGTAATTTGTATGCAGAGGGCGACACTCGTCGTGACCGTGCGTTCACATTGTTTTACATGGGCATCAACTTGGGAGCATTTTTCTCTCCACTAGTTTGTGGTACCTTGGGACAAAAGGTCGGCTGGCATTATGGTTTCGGCGCTGCCGGTATCGGTATGTTGGTTGGTTTGTTGATTTATCATTTCGGCCGTCATGAGCTGCCTCAAGAAGATTTTCACTCCAAAGCGTTAGCTGCGGGTGGAGATCAAAAAATTTCTCGTGCAGATTGGATTAAAATTTGGGCTTTGGTTTACCTGTGTTTCGTAAACATTTTATTTTGGGGTGTGTTTGAACAACAGGGTAATACTTTGCAATTGTGGGCAGATAAAAACACTGATTGGAACTTATTAGGTTTCGAAGTTCCATCTACGTGGTTTCAGTCGTTCAATCCGTTCATCATTTTTGCAATGGCACCTCTGGTAGATATTTTTTGGGGATGGCAAGCAAAGCGCAAAAAAGAACCGTCATCTATTACAAAGATGGCCATTGGTTGCGTGTTAGCCGGCTTGGCGTTCTTGTTTATGGTGCTTACAGCGCGAGTAATTGGTCCAACTGGTAAGGGTAATTTTATGTGGCTATTCTCAGCTACATTCTTATTCACCATGGGTGAGTTGTATCTGTCGCCAATTGGTTTATCGCTGGTAACAAAAGTGTCTCCACCAAAAATCGTATCGATGATGATGGGGATGTGGTTTCTATCAAGCTTTTTCGGTAACTACTTTTCAGGTTATATCGGCAGCTTTTACGATACAATGCCACAAGAAAGCTTTTTCTTGATCGTAGCCGGCATGGCTTTCTTGGGAGCATTCTTATTTGTCATTGCATTGAAACCTTTGAAAAAAATTATCGTTCACTAAATTTTGAATTAGGCCTCATTTCGAATGGGGCCTAAAATATTTTAATAAACGCCTTTTTATTCTTATTTGAAAACAGCGTCATCCATAATGAGCGCACAAATCGTATATTTGGCTTATAACAAATACGATCTTGAATACTCTTCTAGCCGTTCTGCTCGGTATCAGTCCTTCTCGAATTGGCATTTAGCCAGTCCTTTGTCGGACTTCATAAAATACAAATCAAAATCTCTCATTTCTTGGTAAACATGCATATGGCCTCCTTAATAAGAGATGAATTCCAAATATGAATTAGGTATATTTGTAATTCGGAAGGGTTTTCGGTTTGCATATGATTTCCTGTTTTTAAATTCAGGTTTGATTTATGCAATGAACACATATGTATGAGTACAACTATTGTTTGGGAAAATTTTTTTAAACCTGAGACCAGAAACGCTGGGCAAAGATATATTGCGAAAGACAAGGTCACAAGTTCTCAGCCATCCGACACCGAAATTCAAGGCTATGTAAAGGGTTCGACCCCTTACAAAGTTTCATTAAAATGTGACAAAATAGAAAGCCCAATTATCATTGCTGATTGCAATTGTTCAGCAGCAAAAAAGGGTAATCTCTGTAAACATATATGGGCTGTATTTACAAAAGTCAGAAAAGATCACTCTGATTTTTTAGAATCAAAAACAGAGATTAAAAAATACGATTTCAATTTAATAAATATCGACAACGCAAAAGCAAAAAATCAGGCAATTAATAACGAAAGCAGCCAAGACAAAAAAATAACTTTTATTAAAAAGTCATGGCAACCAAGTACAGAGCAATTAGCAAAACAAGAAGCCTTCAAAGCCAAGCAGGCAGACTATCGAAAATTGCAATACCAAAAACAAAAGTTAAAGTTGAATCAACAAAAACAACAAAGAAAAAATCAACAGGGTCACCAGCAACAACATTCAAATGTCCCGCAAACAGTTCAAACAGCCAAATTATATTTTGCAAACAATGGATTTCCATTGGACGAAATTCTAAGCGCCGATGAAATCCGCGGAGCAAAAAAAAATCTAGCAAGAATTTTCCATCCAGATGCCGGCGGCACACACGATGAAGCCCTCGAACTCAACCATCATTTTGATGTTTTAATGAAGTTTGTCGGCCAGTAGTTCAATGCTGGTCCTGAAATTTATTAAATAAAAATAAACAAATTAATTTTTTATCTAAATCTTAGTTGATCGCCACACAATTAGAATAGCTCCCATAGCTTGTACAGCAGAGAGACTTTCATTTAAAAACAAAAAACCAATCAAAACGCCAAAAACAGGTTCAAGATATTGGCTCAATACTCCAAATGTGGGTGTGCGACGCAAGCAGTATGAAAATAAAAAATATGCGGCTGGTGTAAGCAGTCCAAGAATGATGACTGATGGGATCTGTGAATCTGAGAAACCAATTGGAAAGCCTTTTATCAACCAAATTAAGAGACAGGCTATCAAAGCTAACTGTTGGGTGACACCTGTTGATTCTATATCGCTGAACTTATTCTGAATTCGCGCGAGAAGAAATGTGTAAAAGACCCAAGTAAGCATTCCAATGAAAACATAAAGTAAAGAAATTGAAAGATGATTGTTAATCACTTGCTGAAAATCTATGAATAATAATGTTCCAAAAAACATCATTAATACATTCGCAATAAGCTTTCTAGTAAGTTTCGTTTTCAATCCAATAAGGGCAAAAATTGGATTCAGTGAAAAAATTACGACATACCAGCTGGCCGGCAGATCTTGCATTGCAAGCCCTTGAAAATAAAAATTAGCACCTAAAACCAAAGAAATTGTTATCAGTAAAGGGACATCTAATTTTTTAATTTTTTTCCAAATGGCGAGGCTAACTGGAAGAAATAATAAACTAGCAATTAAAAATCTGAGTAATAATAAAAAACTAAGATTGTTAGAAGTAGAGCCAAATTTAACTAATGCCGGAATCGCAGCCCAAATTATTACAGCCAGAATTCCTGCAAGGTGAGAAAGTGGGAGTTTCATTTTAAAATCTCCATTTTATTCATGTCTACAAGTGATAGGTGGGTGCGGAATGTGGGCTCTTCATCAATATGTATGCAGCGGCTATAGGTCTCGCTTAAACAAGATGGAATAATAAATTGATTTCATTGGCATCTATATTTCTTCAGATTTCAGCTCATATAGATTTGCTTCAAGCGGGCGGAGCAAGATTGGGCTATCAAAAATAGTATCCCCAATTTTTTTAAGACCAATTTTTTCTTTTAATTTGTTGGCACCGATATTAATTTTAGGTGTTTTAAAAAATATTTTTTTAAGATTGAATGCGTTCATGAAATGTCTACAGGCTTTAATGTATGAAATGGAGCAGATACCTTTTTTTCTAGATTCATCTAACCAAATATGAGCATGAAAAACGGCAGATTCATTAGGTAAAATGTGTGATATCGCATGATGACCAACCGGTTTTCCATTGCATTCTATAATGATTATTGAAGGTATCTCGGAATGAATTTTGAATTTTTTTAGCAGGGATTCTTTATATGATTCAGGAGTTCCAATTTTTTTTATATCAACACCACGACTTACCCAAAAATCTTCTGAATGCGAAAACCAATAATTAACAATAAAATCAATATCGTTCAGAACAAGACTGCGTACTGTCACGATTCCATCTATATTTCCCATTCTTTTTTCCTTAATCTTTAAACTCAGATAATTTTTTGAAGTTATATTTTTCACTAATATACCAGTTGTAAGCTGTTTCTTCGCCAAGGTAACTAACAACAAGTTCTATTTGCTCAAGTAGCTCTGTTTCTAGGTTATTATTTAAATTTTGCGAACTGCTAGTTGAATTTGTTACTTCGGGAGCGTGGTGTAGAAAAGTTCCTAAAACATTTTCACAAAACCAGCTGTATTCTCGTGTCATCAAAATAAACATATGCCAGTACTCATCTAGAAGAGAAATCGGCTCAAATAATTTAAAGTTTTTATTATGTGATAATTTTGATTGGCTTTCGGACATTATAAATAAAAGTTTTTTGAACTCAAAAAAAATAATATCTGGGTCTAAAATTATTTTATATTTTTTTAAAATGCGATCTTCAAACAGTTTTTGAAGGTCGTGATTTTGATAGCTCAAAATTTTAGTCCATTTTTTATTTGTATTATTAAAAAACAAAAGGGGCGTCGAGCCCCTTGTTATTTGCAATTCCATTATCCGTGAGTCCCGGTTCCGCAAGTCATTTTGCCATAGACTTGGTTATTTGTGTGTACCCCGTGTGTTCCAGCTCCGCATGTCATACGAGTTAGCACGGCTTTTTGTTTCATGTTTTGTAGAATTTTTTCTGCAATTTCTTTTGATGCAGAGTCATTGTTACCTTTACTGCTAAAAACTGATGTGATTGACAATATTGTTAAAATAATTTTTTTCATATGTTCTCCTTGAATTTTAGACTAGCAATAGTTGGACCAGATAAAGATGGCATTAGATTGATTTAAATTGATAATGAGCTCTAGTTGTCATTAATTTGAGACCAAATTCTTTATTTTTAAAAAATTCAGAAGACACTATGATTTGAAAATCTGAAAAAATGATTAATTAAATTCTGTGCTCACGGTTCGATTTTATCGAGAATAATCTTTAGAACTGTCTGTCGGTAATCATTTAAGTAAGTCAAAAATTTTTTCCTCGGTAAATCAACAGACAAACTCTTTTCCCAGAGCTAGCACTGACTCTGTCCTCAAAGTGCAGGATGCCATCTTGGTCGAATTGCTATTTTTTCGGATGTTTTGTTCGAACCTACGGATTGTAATTCTGAAAAATGGGAAACAGTATTTACTGACCAAGTCTAACTTTAAGGCCTTTTTCGACAACAATATTATCAAAAATAGCATGTACATTTTTGTATTTACCGCTCGTTTCTTTTGGTGCCCACGACGTATCGTGGCCACCGAAAAATGTAGAAAACATAAACTTTGATATTTTGGATAACTCTTGATCTGATTTCCAAAATTGAACATTGCTTTGACCAACTATGCGTTTGCCATCTACATAAACCCAAGCTTCGCCATCTGCCGATTCTGCTGAACTATTGATTTTGGTATAAAGGGTAATTGAATAAAACTTTCCACTTTGAAATTTAAAATCTTTGCTAATGTGGGTGTCGCCGTATTTGATAATTTTTTTCTGATGATAGAGATAAGATGCGATTTTTCCTTGATCGAAAAACATAACCCGCGCACTCCAGCCAGATGGCTTCATTGGATCACCGCCCGCAATTGGGTTTGAGGGGCCCAAGCCATGGATTTTTCCACCTTTTACGAATTGAAAATCTTCTTCAAATTTTACATCGTATGACAAGCTAGCTTCAGTTACAGCCTCGCTAAGATCAAATCTTGAGACTATTCGTTTGCTACCCTGTTCGTTGGATATATAGGTTACTCTCAAGCCAGAAGAGCCATTAACTCCAGAGCCAGGAACGATCTCAACAAGTTTTTCAGCATTGGATAAACGTTGGAAAATTTTTGAATTTTCTTTGTGTTCAAAATTATCTTCAAACAGAGTATTTGCCCAGGCTGCAGATCCAAATAATAAAAATATTAAAGTATAAACCATATAAATCATAAGATGCTTTGGATTATTTCTTTGGTCATTAAATAAAAACAAATCCACTTGTCTCTAAAATTTGTTTGGCTTTTTCAGTATTGTTTTGTTTTACCATCAAGTAATCAGTATCAAAAGTTGAGATGGCAAAGATGCTCACTTTTGCCAAAGCAAGTGGGTTAGCCAAGGATGCAAGTATTCCTGTTAAGCTAAAATCTAATGGTCCTTTTACTTTAATTAAGCACCAGTCTTTTTCAGCTAAAACGTCTTTTGGAATATAAATTGACTCGCATACTACTGACAATTCATCCGAGGTTTTAGTTATTGAATAGAAACTGCTTAAAAAAATCCACTCTGGTAAGTGGCTATCAAATTTCAGTCTACAAATAGAAAATGAGCCTTCAATAATTTTTAAATTCATAAATAATCCTAATTTAATTCTATATTTTAAATCTTTTTGAATCTGTCTGCAGTTAAATGTAGTTATTCTATAAACCTAAATCAATGTGCTCTATAGCTTACAAAAAAATATTTATTTTATTCGTTTAAGGCTTTCATTCAATGCCAACTGGGCCTGCAAAATTGCCTCATCAACTTCCATTTTCTTCAGTGGATTTTTTTGAGCATCGGGATACCGATAAGCCACTGCGTAATCAGAAAGAATCTCACATGATTTTAGTAAGTCTGAAAAACTTTTATCTTTTAATTCAATTAGCGCCAGCAAGTCACCAATGTCATGAGATTTTGGGACTCGAATCGAATGAAAAACTAAATACGCTTTCAAAGATTTTTCGGCAGCTTGTTGTGCGTGGAACGAAGATAGTGCCAAAAATCTTTCATCCATTTCAAGTAATGCTTTAGAGCCAATGAGGTATATGTTCGCTAGTCCTAGCCAATCTTTGGCTATTTTCAAATTAGCCAAGATCCAGCTCCCGACCTGTATTCAGAGCTGTTTCTGGGATAGAACTTAATTCACTCTTGTATTCATTAAATTCATTTTGATCATATACAAATACATCAGCTGAAACTTGAGCAGCCTCACGAACGATAGATCGTGCTTTACGCATATTTTCAATCCGTGTCTTATTAGTTTCTTTAACAACAACTACAAAGTCATAATCACTGTCGGCAGTAGCGTCGACATCTGCCGACCGAGAACCAAATAGAAAAACTCGCAAAGGATTAAACTCCTTTTTTAGAGCATTCAAAATTATTTTTAGTTTTTGATCTTGCAGTTCTGCCATCGAAATTGCTTCTTCAAATAAAGTTATCTTAAAAGGCTAGTGAAAATGGTAGGGAGACTTATTCTCCAGTACTTACCCGTAAGAACAGTATCCTATATTTTAGAAAACGACAAGCTACTACTCGGATCAGTGTGATCTTGAAATATCTTCGATAAATTCAGGTTGGCCCATCGATGCTTCAAAACTTTTTCGAAGTGTAATAAAGTGCCCAGCGCCGTATACAACGGCTACCTTTTTATATTGTTGAAGAAATTTTTCGATAATGCCCAATGTAAAGTGATCTCTGATATATCCGACTTCTGACGACATCTTCTGAGTAAAGAGGGTTCCTTCCAAAACAGGAGCCGTCTCTTCATTCGAAATATCCACAGAAAGTTCGTGCCCTAGTTTGGATTTGTACCATTTCAGGGTTGCATCCATCGAAGGACAATCTTGGATACCAAAAACTTTGCAATAATGCTTTAAGTACGGGGGTATTTTGCGTTTGAATAAATCATTTTTATTTTCCCTTTCTCTAACCCACTGTGGAATCTGTCGAACGGTATAAAAACCGATGATGTCCTGGTCTGTATACTTTCTGTCTTTCAATCCACGATAAATATCTTGATGATCAGGTTCGCCTGCAAAGAATGGTATTCTCTTTTGATCGGCCAAGGCAACAGCCAAGGCGCTCTCGCCTCCCGGCACAAAAGCATCAGTAAGACCTTTCTTTGACTCTTCAACAAACCACTGCGGACTTTCGCCCGAAGAATGTGGAATAGATTCAATCAGCAAGACATTGATTTTTTCTTTTTCAATAAGATGTTGGACCAATCGCATCGTATCACTGTCCATTGTGTTGGTGTGTCTGGCAGCAAGGTAAGATAGTTCGTAAGAACCTTTTTTATAATGGGCGATCACTGACTTATCGTTTGGATATTCACTTTCCAAGGAATTACTCCAAGGTCTGATTTGAGATGAATCAAGTCGCGGAGGGGTAGATGCACACCCAATTGCAAAAAGTGATGCAACAAAAATAATTACTTCAATTTTCATTTTTTCACTCGCTTTCGATACAGCTATTTTAATCGGTAAATCAACCGACAAACTCTTTTCCCAGAGCTAGCACTGACTCTGTCCTCAAAGTGCAGGATGCCATCTTGGTCAAATTGATTCAAAATAAAAGCGGGTTCAAATGCAGAGTACAGTCTGCCGTCAGAATTGCGAGCATCTTCGCCTTCGGTCACTCTCCAAGAAAGATAAAGAACTCCATCTTTCTGCAAAATTCTTTTTAAATTTTGAATGGCTATCGAAATCTGATCCTTTGGCAAATGCATAATCACGGTTTCACAAAGTATATTTTGGTACTTCTCGGTTAGCTCTTTAAGTTCAGGAAGATATGCCTGCTTAAATTTGATGTTCGGATATAATTCAGAAGCTATTGTCAGCAATTCTTTTGAAGAATCAAATCCACAGACCTTGAATCCGTTTTCTGCTTGCCAATTGGCATCGCAGCCATTTCCACAGTCGACATCAGCCGTGTTACCGCCAGGAACAAAGAATGTTTTAAGCAACTGGTACATATCAGATGGCTGTGGTTGTGCAAGCCAGTCTTCGCTATAGCTTTTTGCTAATTCAGAGTATGCATTTAAAGTTTTTTTATCCATAATATGGATTTAATTCTGCCGCTACCTTCTATGTCATGACAACCTCAAAGCAAATATGGTCATCAAAGGGTTTCGTCTTTCTGGACTACCTCGTGCCCACATAAATGATTTGGTTTTACGGCAACCAATGTTTACGAGGCTATTCTCAGTTCGCTTGTGGTGATGGTAAAAAAATGTTCGAATTCAAACGGATTAAAAATCAACACACTCATATCCATCCCAAAAACTATAGCAACCCTTCTTTGTTTTGATTTTATCCCAGGTCCAGCTCACGAGCATTTTCTTTAAGTTCTCGTCTTCTTCCGGCTCGCCATTTGTCAAAGTCTCACCATCCATGCAGATTTGCTCTTCGCCTTGGGTGAGCTTGTTCCAAGCAGCTCTAAATTCGTTACAATAGACCTCCTGTTTTGCGCGTCTTCCACTATATACGTTTTGAAATGTTTTACTATTTACCCAGATTTCAAAATCACACATGGTCACAATGACGTCATAAGGTCCCATGGGATCGGCATCTCGCCAGGTACGATACTTTACTTCCACATCCTTGATGGGGAAGCATCTCCACATGAGCGGGCGCGCACCAGATCTGGTCCGATATGACTCAGGTAAAATTCCATAGTCCGGATTGACTATTTCGATTTTTTTGTTGGAATAGATTGGTTTATTTGCTCCAGTTTTGCAGTTGCAAATAGTAAGGAGTAGTCCGGCGATCAGGAGTTTGTACTTCATTTCTTTGGCCTTCGTATGGTTCACCCTTTTCAAACAAACTTTGTTGATAATCCAGATTTTTTTCTAACATAAATCTAAAAATCTTAAACGGTAGCTACATTCACCGCAACAGATAAATCTTCTCCATTCACTCTCGTTTTCTTTTTAACTTTCGTCCCATTTGATAAAAAACAGTACAACCATCAACCCCACTAATTAATCGACAATTGGAATCATAAACGATAAATTAAAAATAAAGAACCAAACGAACGAAGATTTAATCTTAAAATTAAATATTGGAGACATTCTATAATGTGGATATTCCTATTTCAGTTTATATTTGCAGGTATAATAACTTTACTCTTCTTTAAATATCGCAATGATCTCAATGGATGGAATAAGCTTGAGAAAAAGTACCTACTCAGTGGGCATTTTAATGGCTCTACAACAGGATTTGTTGCTTTCGACATTCACTCGCTTTTCGGTCTGAGGGATAAAACTGGCGTCGTTGGTGTTGATGATAATTTTTTATATCTGGCATTGAATCTAAGATTTTTCTATGGGTTCAAGCCTCTTGCCATTCCTTGGCAGGATATCGAAAAAGTAAATGTTTTCTACCAGGTCAATTCCACTTGGCCGAGGATAGAAATTTTACTGAGGCCACCATCGAATAATTTTTCCATGAACTTAACAGACAAAGGATTTGAGGAGTTACGTAAATTTCCCAAGAGCCTATTCGATTTAGACAAGTTTATAAATACACTAGAACGGAAGTAATATGAGCTTGGAGAAAATTTTCAGCCATAAAAGTATTTTACATAAAGGCTATATGAAGTAAATGGGCAAACTGCGCCGTTATACTTGTCTGCAGTCTGGGCCTCAAAAATATCTTTGGTTTATTGTTAAATGATAAAATGGATCAACAGCACCTTTATTCTGAACAAATTATGCAGAGACAGCATGAATAAAACAAATAACTCTGTTGAAGAATTCTATAGCTTTTAACAGTAAGACTCAGTCAGAGTTCTAATTCATCTTCATGAGGATACAAAAAAACCCGCTCGATGGCGGGTTGATTGATATGGTAGGGAGAAACAATTACAGCTAGTTGATTTCGTGTAAACGACAAATGACAAGAATAAGTCATTAAACTTTTGAACACTAAAAAACATTAAATTTATAATTATCTTTCCCAAATTAAAAAGCCAGACATTCGCTTAAAAGGTTCGGCCCATTTTTTTCCCATTACAAATTCAAAGAGTTTGATAATTTTTGGCATCGGCGTTGGACGTCCAAGTTTTTCAGAAATTTCAGTATAAAATTGCGATTGTATAATGTGCCAACCACGCTCACCAAAAAACCTCATCCAATCTTCCGGATAAAATTGAAATGGAGCATTTTTCAAAGCATCCATTCGCTTTGGATCTTTTAAATAACGATAGGATTTTTCCGAGATATATTCACAAATCCAATATTTGAAACTGGAATGTCGTATTAAATCTTCCGACAATTCCGAAACCTGTTCTTCTGTTAGATAAGGTAAAACGCCTTCAGTTAGAACAGCTATCTTCGGATGCTTTTGTGCAAGCTCTTCAAAGAAAGATTGCCTCAATACCCGGTTCGACAGATCGAGGGCGATAGTTTCCAGTTTGCAACTGGGATTGAATTTCTCAAGCTGCACTCGCTTGTGTTCGATGATGTGAGGAAAATCCACCTCAATCCACTGAACTTCAGCTGGTAGGTTCATACGATAAGGACGGCTATCTAGTCCGGCACCAAGATTTAAAAATGTGGTGACACCCTTTGAAATTAAATCTTTGATCATCTGATCGATGATGTAGGTGCGCATAACTACTGTCCAATGAGCCCACTTCGATGCTTCAGGCTGCATTTTTCCGACACTTAACGAACGATCACCCACCAAGATCTGAGCAAAAGGATCTTTGAACAAAGAATCGGGACGCTCGGATTCAATTGCGCGATAGTGCGCTACCCAAGCCGAGGTATCAGAAACATGTTGAATGAATTCGCCCACTGGATGGCTCATATTTATTTCTCCCCTAAAACAGGCTTAGTTATCTTTTAAAAACTTTTTGAATCTTCCTACAGTTAAATCAAGAGAACCTGATTTTGGATACAAAAAAACCCGCTCGATGGCGGGTTGATTGAAATGGTAGGGAGTGAGGGACTTGAACCCCCGATCCGCCGGTTATGAGCCGGCTGCTTTAACCAACTAAGCTAACTCCCCAAGTGGTTTTTAAAATCTTGATCAGGTTAACAAAAAAAAGAGAATCCGAAAAGATTCTCTTTTTTTCCAGGATCGCGTCATTCGTTTGAAACAGATCAACTATCTACAAACGCTTTCAATTTGTTTGAACGAGACGGGTGACGAAGTTTGCGTAAAGCTTTGGCTTCGATCTGTCTGATACGCTCACGAGTCACGTTGAAATCCTGACCAACCTCTTCCAAGGTGTGATCGGATTCTTCCCCGATACCAAAACGCATACGTAAAACTTTTTCTTCACGAGTCGTCAAAGTTGAAAGCACACGGCGAGTTTGCTCTGCAAGATTTAAGTTCACAATAGCTTCTGCTGGACTAATGACTTTTTTGTCTTCGATAAAGTCACCCAAGTGAGAATCTTCTTCTTCACCAACAGGAGTTTCTAAAGAAATCGGCTCTTTTGCAATTTTTAATACCTTACGAACTTTGTCGACAGGCATATCCATTTTTTCAGCAATTTCTTCTGGAATTGGTTCGCGACCCAGTTCTTGAACCAAATATCTTGAAGTACGAACCAACTTATTGATGGTCTCGATCATATGCACTGGTATGCGAATCGTTCTGGCTTGGTCAGCAATCGCGCGAGTGATTGCCTGACGAATCCACCAAGTGGCATATGTGGAAAATTTATAACCACGACGGTATTCAAATTTATCAACGGCTTTCATCAAACCGATATTACCTTCTTGGATTAAATCCAAAAATTGTAAACCACGATTGGTGTATTTTTTTGCAATAGAAACAACGAGACGTAAATTTGCTTCAACCAATTCAGATTTTGCAGCATCGGCCTCGCGTTCACCTTTCCAGATGGCTGTGTAGGTGTCTTTGATCCACGTGTAGTTCATCTCTGTTTCGCTTTGTAGACGATTCAAGCGAACCTCAGCATCCTGAGCCTGAGTAACATAAGATCTGTAACGGTTGTAATTCAGACCTGTGTCTCTGGTCATTTTCAGTAATTCTTTTTCAGAACTCTCAACAATTCTTAGGCGCTCAAGCATAAGTGTGACGTCTTTTGAGAAGGTTCTCTCAAGGCCATCTTTGATTCGGCGACGTAGAGTGTTCATACGGTTCACCAAGTTTTTAAATTTGATGACGATACGATTGATTGTTTTACGATTGAAATTGATGGATTCAAAATTCGCCATCAATTTTTCATTCAATACAGTCAGTTCTTTCATTACAGATTCTTTTTGCGAGTGAGATATTTTTTCGTTTCTCAACGCTTGAAAGAAAGGTGCTACAGCTGTCTGATATTCAGTGACCTTGCCGATCAATTCATGAATTTTGTCGATATATTCTTTTTCGTCGTATTGAGTGTCTTCATCCTCAAGACCGCGAAAGATAGATTTAATTTTGATACGACCTTCATCTAAGCGTTTGCCTAGATTGATGATCTCAACAGTACCAATTGGTGACATCAAAATGGCACGAACGATTTCGCGTTCACCTTTTTCGATACGTCTTGCGATTTCAACTTCGCCTTCGCGAGTTAATAATGAAACGGATCCCATTTTTCGTAAATACAAACGAACTGGATCGTTGCCTTTAACATCTTCGCTTTCGGCTTTTTCTTCTTCATCGGACTCTTCATCTTCTTTGTCTGGATCAGCCAAGAAAGAATCTTTGTCATCGTCAGATTTAACCTCAGACATGTCTGAGATATTTACGCCATTGATTTCCAATGCCTGCATAAAAGAATCAAGCACTGAAGCTGCAATAAATTCTGGTTGAAGCATTTCATTGATTTCTTCAACTGTAAGACTGCCTTTGTCTTTTGCGGCTTTCAAAAATCTTTGAATCTCTTCTTTGATTAATGACTCTTGCTCTGCGACGGTCAGTTCTTTAACTGGTTCTTTGGAATTTGTTTTCATCCACGTTCCTTTTTGGTTCTGCTTCATTCAGCGATCTTTTCAAAAAAATTATCATGTTGCCGGTGGGCCCCCCAAAATAATTTTTTCGAGCTTTAAGTACGTAAACTCAGTTCTTCTTTTTTGATGTCAGCAAGCTCTTTTAAAATGTTTGAGTTTTCTTCTGTGCTCAACATTCCTTTTTTATTTGTCAGCTCTGTCATCAAAACTTTTCTTCTTTGTGTTAGATGTTGCTCTTTTATTTTTCGCAAACAATCGAGCAATAATTTTTGATCATTTTCTTCTTCACTGCGAGTGCTTGGTGGAGCTTGTGAAGTGTTTGCGATCAAAAGTTCTGGTCTATCAACATAAGAAGCCAATAAGCTAGGCAATTTATCAAACTTTTCCGGTACTTGTCTATAAACGTCTTCAGCTCTTTTTAATACTGATAAAATTCCATGGTGAGAGATTATCTCGAGACCCTGGTGTTCAATTAAGGCACGAAAGTTGCCTACAGACTTTAAAGCCAGTGATAAGAGCAAATTTTCCGCGGCAGTAGCTCCTTTTAGGGTTATTTGCTCGAAATCAGTGACACTCTCGCTTGCTGTCGGTGTCGAAGTGTTCGAAATAATATTTTTTGGCACAATATTTGATGTGGCGCTGGGGGCTGAGAAATTATTGGCAGAGCTTCTGTTTTCATTCTTCAGAGCTTCTGAAAGCCAACGTACATCAACTCTCATTTTTGCGGCTGTTTCAGAGATGTAAAGCTGATGTAAGCGGCGGTCTTGAATGGATGCAAAAATTGGTTTCAGTCGATCACACAATTTTACTTTCTCTGTGGGTTCTCCTCGGTATTCTTGCATCCACGAAGCTAGAATCAATAAATACAAATCCTTTGCTTCGGCTAACAGTTGTTGCAAAGTTTCGTGGCCTTTGGCTTTCACAAAATCATCTGGATCCATATTGTCTGGCAGAGTTAAACCTTTTGGGTAAACATTGCTGGCCAATAATAATGGAAGACTGCGTTCTGCCGCAGTTTGGCCGGCTTGGTCTCCGTCGAATAAAACGACTACATTTTGAGTCATGCGTGAAAGCATTTTGCCATGATCCATGGTTAGGGCTGTTCCCATGGTAGCTACGACATTTTGAATTTGATTTTGATATAAACTCACCAAGTCCATATATCCTTCGACAACAATGGCTTGATCTTCGGTGCGTATAAATTTCGCTGTTTCTGAAAGTCCGTACAAAACTCGACCTTTATGGAAAAGAGCGGTCTCTGGCGAGTTTAAATATTTTGGTTCACCAGTTGCCAGAATTCTGCCGCCGAAAGCAATGGGCTCGTTCATAGCCGAGAAGATAGGGAAGATTAATCTCTCCCTAAATAAATCAAAATAACCCGATTTTCCACCGGTGCGGGCCTTAATCAGCCGAGCTTCTTCGGCGATTTGCATCGAGACTTTATTTTTTTCAAGATACAAAACAAGCCCATCCCACTCTTCGTTGGCGTATCCCACCTGAAAGGTCTCTAGAGTTTCGGATTTCAGCCCTCGTTTTTGTACATAGATTTTAGCTGGGTGCTGAGCGGGTAGGTTGCGAAAATTTTCACGGTAATATTGTAGAGCCAGTCTATTTGCCTGTGATAAAAGCCGTTTTTTTTGTGCAAGTAGATCTTGTTTGTGCGAGGCCGTCTCGTCGACCTGTGGCAACGGAATGCTGGCGCGGTCAGCGAGGTATTCAATGCCTTCGCGAAATGACATGCCATTATAGTTCTGAAGAAATGAAAATATGTTTCCTTTTTTGTGACAGCCAAAGCAGTGATAAACTTGCTTTAATTCGGAAACAGAAAAACTGGGAGTTTTTTCTGGGTGATCTGGAAAAGGACATCTTCCCATGAATCCGCCACCGGCAGGTTTGAGCTGAGTGTACTGAGAAATAATATCAACGATATTATTTGCTTCAGAAACTCTCTCGATAAATTCCTGGGAAAATTTCATTCACAGTCCTCTGAGTTGAAAATGATATTGATTGGAATACTCCGCTCGCAATCTAATTTAAGAACTATACTCTAATAATCAAGATGAGCTTATTTTTTGAGAGAGTATTGTGGTCATTATTTTTTAAAAATTCAGGTCGAATGCGAATGCCAATCGAACTGAAAGGTAATCAGGTAAGGTCTGTCGTTTTATGACAACTTGGCTTTTATTATTTCGCTGACAGTTTTGTTGTCTGCAGCTCCGCCTGTTTTTGCCATAACCGCTTTCATTACAGGGCCCATGTCTTTGATGGTGCTTGCTTTTAGTTCGGCAATGACAGCAACAACAGCGGCTTCGATTTGTTCTTTGCCAAGTTGTGCTGGCAGGTAAGTTTCTAAAATTTTAAGTTCTACGGCTTCTTTGTCGGCAAGATCTTGTCTGTTTGCAGCGACATATTGCTCGATGGATTCTTTTCTTTGTTTAACAAGTTTTTTGATCACTCCCAATACATCATCAGCGCTGATGGCAGTGGGGCGAAGTTCGATTTCGCGATTTTTGATGGCAGCCTGTAAGAAGCGGATAGTGTCTAGGCGAACCTGATTTTTTTCACGCATTGCTGTTTTCATATCACTGGTAAGCTGTTCACGAATTTCCATAAGACCTCTTGTTCTTTTTTTTTCGTTTTTTTCTTTGCATTTAATTACAAAAAAAGAGGGAATCCGCAAAAGCGAATTCCCTCGATGTAGAATAGATTTAAAAACTATTCGCCGAAAGTACGACGAGATTTCTTAACTGCTCTTTTGCGTGCAGAAATAGATTTCTTTTTAAGGCGTACGCTAGGTTTTTCGAAGTTTTCACGTTTTTTAACTTCAGAAAGGATACCTGCTTTTTCGCACTGTTTTTTGAAACGACGGAAAGCTGATTCAAAACTTTCGCCATCACGAACTTTAACTAATGCCATTGGATTATTCACCCGCCTCTCGATATAGAATGACTAGGTGTATAGCAAAGGATGAGCAATAATTCCAATGGATTTCGTAGGTTGAAGCATTTAAATTGTGATAGGGTCAGCAGTTCGGCAAGGAGATCTTTTTTTGAAGTCGCAAGATCAGTTTTGGATGGAAAAAGCACTGAAGTTGGCAAAGAAAGCCTACAAATTAGGCGAAGTTCCCGTCGGAGCTCTTGTCGTAAAGGATAATCAAATAATTTCCCAGGCCTTCAACCGCCGAGAGAGCTGGTTGACCCCGATAGCTCATGCTGAAATTATTGCTCTGCATCGAGCTTCGCGGGCGCTTGGAGCCTGGCGTTTGTTGGATTGCACGCTGTATGTGACTCTAGAACCTTGTGTGATGTGTGCCGGCGCATTGGTGTTGGCTCGTGTTCCCAGGTTGGTCTTTGCAGCCACCGATCCCAAGGGTGGGGCGGTGAGTTCCTTATACCGAGTGGTTGAAGATCAGCGCTTGAATCACAATTGTGAAATTATCAGTGGTGTGATGGCCGAGGAAAGTTCACAAATGATTAAAAGTTTTTTTAAAGAAAGACGATCGCAAAACAAATCAGAAAAAATAAAATAAAAAAATTTAGTACTAATTTAATGCTCAAAAAACTTTTTAAGTTCAAACATATCTTACAATGAATTTTTAATTAAAATTGTTTATATCTGAAAAATTAAAAAGAACTAAATTAAAAAGAACTTTTGAAAGAATTTTTCAAATTTAAAATAACCAAAGTTATTAATTTTTACATTGTCATGACAACTAATCTGACGGGCTTTTGAAAAACTCTTACGGCCGTTCTGTTCGATCAATTAAAATAGTTTTTCAAGAGCCGGCCGGATTATTGAATAAAGAAATTTCTTAGGAATTATTTAGATTCGAGTGTATTTTGTTTAATGCATTCAATGAGGGCCTCTTCGGTTTTTCCCTCTTTTTTACATTTTATTTTGGCGTCTTTTATAGTCATTTTTGGTTGTGGAGCAGGGACGGCTTGTGGTTGCTGGGCTTGAATATTTTGAATATAGAATAATGAAATGAAGACAACAAATAGGTTGCGAATAAAATTTATGGTGAATGAATTTTTGAGATGAGCTTTTTTTAAAAAATCTTGTCTTGTGTGCATAGATTTGTCCTTGATGCTGTCTTGATAGTTAGCGAACTTTGTAACCTTTTTTACTAAAAATACTTTTGATCTGTTCTCGTTTGTCGCCTTGAATTTCGATCACGCCTTCTTTGCCGCTGGTGATATAAGTGCCACCAACTCCACATTTACTTTTTAACTCTTTGCAGAGGTCTTTTAAGAACAGTTCTTGTTTTGGTAGCTGATCAATAACAGTGACAATTTTGCCGCCGCGACCGTTTTTTTCTAAACGTAAAACGGCTGACCATTTTTGATTTGGATTTTGTTCTTTTTCGCATTCACAGTGTTGCAGGAACTGTTTGCACTTGGGACATTTTTGATCTTTTGGATCATCAGACCAGACAAGGCGGTTGTTGGAATCAGCAGTCATAATTTCGTCTCTTTTTAGATTTCTTTACAGATCTCTTTATAAGATCTTTTTATAAATATCTTTCAACTGTGTAAATCTCTTTTTAGTTTTAATCAATCTAGGGTGTGTCTTTATTTGATCGCCCTACTGTGAAAATCAATTTAAAGTGATCTCAGCGTTGTTCGTCTTCGCTGTAGCATCTTCTTTCGCGATGTTCTATCAAATGAGGCGACGCTCTAATCAGTAAGCTTTATTTTTCTGGCGGAGTGTTTTCTTGAGGTTTGTTTTCACTTTTTTGGACCTCAAGTTTTTCGCCATCAAATCTGTATAAATGACCTTCGCCATCCATTACTGTTGCTAAATTAACTGGTCTTCGCCAAATTGCAAAAACATTTTTCAATGTGTCTTTTAAATAGTCAGGTTGCATATCAATGCCTTCCCACATGTGGGCCAATAGCAACTCACTTCGGTTTTCAAAATTGCCGTCGATGACTTTGATGATTGGCTGACCGAAATTAGTCATATGAAACAACAACTGAGCTTTTATAGATTTAAAGTTTTTATTATCTATTTCACAGCGGTTTGTTTTTTTATTAAATTTATAAACAAACATCTTGTTTCGAATACAAAAATCTTCAGTTAAAAATTCATCAATAAAAGTAACGTCATTGTATATTCTGCGAACCTCAAAAATTTTGTCACGGCCTAAACCAGTTTTTTTGTCCCAGTTTTTTCTTTCTTTGATGTCGTCACATTCTTCCCAGTCACGGCCAAAGCGACCTTTGTTCCAGCGATCTTCAATCTCGCGCATAAGCTCAATGCCTACTTTGTATGGGTTGTAACCTTGAGGTGACATTGCCATCGTGCCAGAGTGGTGATCGGCAAAATCAATTATTTCTGAATCATTTAAAATACTGCCAGTCATAAGTTTAGAATGCCAATATGATGCCCAACCCTCATTCATGGTTTTTGTCATTCCCTGAGGGGCAAAATAATAAGCTTCATCGCGGATCATGGACAAGATGTCTTGTTGCCAGTCTTCAAGCGGAGCGTAGTGCAAAAGAAATTTGAGAAGATCACGCTCTGGTTCTGCTGGAAATTTTTGTTTTTGCGCCATCGCCTGAGCCATTTTGCTTTTTTGTTCTGCTACAAATGATGGTGGATTGATATAATCGCGCATATATTCGCGATCATAACGGAGCATAAAATTATTATTAGGTGGCGGAGCAGATTGTTGTTTGGTGATGCTGGTTGTTGCATAAACGCTGTGTCGATCAATTTGATTTTCTAGGCTGAGGCATTTATCTAAAAAATCCTCGACGACATCAATGCCATAACGGTCCATATAGCGACGAATGCGTGTGGCATGATTTGCCATCTCATCCATCATCTTACGATTGGTTTTGCTAAACCAAATATTATTTTTAAAGAAATCACAATGACCGTAAACGTGGGCCATGACCAACTTTTGATCCATCATTGAATTGCCTTCCATGAGATAGGCATAACAAGGATCGGTGTTGATCACCATTTCGTAGATTTTTGATAAACCGTATTCATAGGACTTAGAGAGCTGTTCGTATTCCATACCAAAGCGCCAGTGTGGATATCTTACTGGAAAACCACCGTAAGCCGCGAATTGACTGATTTGATCATAGGTCACAAGTTCAAAAATAGTTTCAAAACAGTCCAGACCTGCGTCTTTAGCTATTTTGCATATTTTTTTTCTTTCGGCTTCGAGATCGGCGGTCAAATTTGCCATCTATCGACCCTTTCCAAGAAAATCTTTGATTGAATCCATGATTTTATCGCGACCCTCAATTTGACTGAGAATAATGCGCTCATCATTTGGAAATTCTTTTTGTAGATCTTTTAAAAATTGACCAGAGCCGTATTTGCTTTCGACTTGTCCATAACAAAAAACATTACATTTTGGTAAAAAGAAATCCTGCATGAGTTTCACACAGACCTTTGTATCTTCGCCACTCCAGTTGTCGCCATCGCTAAAATGAAATGGGTAGATGTTCCATTCGTCAGGATTAAATTCAGCTTCAATCATTTCTTGGCAAAGCTTATAGGCTGAGCTGATAAGTGTACCACCAGATTCGCTGGTGCGAAAGAAGGTATCTTCATCGACTTGTTTTGCAGTTGCATCGTGAATGATAAATCGAGTTTCTAAACCTTTATAATGTTTTCGTAACCAAGCATTGATCCAAAAACTTTCAAGACGAACAATTTCTTTTTGTTCATCACCCATCGAGCCCGAGACATCCATCATATAAATGACGACGGCTTTGGTTTGTGGTTTGGTTACAGTTTTAAAAGTCCGATACTGCATGTCTCTTTTGATCGGGATTATAACTGGATCGTCAGGATTGTATGTGCCCGAACTAACATATCTTTTTAATGCTTTTTTATAAGATGATTTAAAATGTCTTAAACCCTCTGGGCCAACAGGAGCGATGCCAGAATATTTTGTTTTACTGGTTTCGATGTTTTTGTGACCTTTGGGTTGAATATTTGGTAGCTGCAGTTTTTCACCCAAAATTTCTGCCAATTCATCAATACTGAACTCTGCTTCCAGCATATGCTGGCCAGCTTGGTCACCAGCTTGTCCCTGGCCATCGCCGGGTTCACCAGTGCCATCACCGGGTTGGCCTTCGCCTTGTCCGACGCCGCCCTGTTGTTTGGCGCCGTAACGAAATGTGGGAATTTCAATATGAGGAATCGGGATTTTGACAAAGTCTTTTTCCCGCTTCCCAATCATTTCACCTTGGCTCACAAAACGTTTAAAGTCTTGTTTGATCTTGCCGCGGATAATATCCCTGAATCGATTGTGGTCTTCTTTTATAGACATAAATTATCGATTTTTTACATCGCCTCTCGCAAAAATGCTGGCTACATAATGTAGTACATCAATTGCTGAAATTTCATCATAACCAAAATCTTTAATTAAACGAGTCTTAACAATGTCGATTTTTTCCTGAGTATCCTTGTCGACAACTGAAGAGACCAATGATGTTAACTTGATGCTGTCTTTTTGATCTTCAAACAGTTTCAGCTCAAGAGCTTTATGTAATCGCTCATTCATCTTGTAATTAAATTTTTTGCCGTCCAACGAAAGGGCGCCGATGTAATTCATAATTTCTCGTCTGAAATCATCTTTTCGAGAATCAGGAATTTCTATTTTTTCCTCAATTGAACGCATCAATCTTTCATCAGGCTCGTCATCCATTCCGGTGAATTGATTTCGAACTCTTTCTTTTTGTGTATAAGCTTTGACGTTATCAATGTAATTTCCACACAAACGTTGCAGAGCGCTTTCATCCGCACTGATGGCGCGTTGAACTTCGCCTTTAATAATTTCTTCGTACTCTTGTTTAACGACTCCAAGCAATTCGCGATAATCAGCTTTTAGTTCTTCATTAGACAATAAAGAGTGGTTTTTTAAGCCACTGTCTAACTCGTTCATAATCATGAACGGATTGACTGAGCCACGATTGTTTTGTTGAGCTGCCACAATAGCATTAGAAAGTTTATCTTGAATGTAACGAGGCGAAATTCCCTCGAGACCTTCGCGTATTGTTTCTTTGCGTAATTCTTTGACGTTATCTTCAGTATAATTTTGCAAAGTTTTACCATTGTAAAGTTTCAGTTTTTGCAAACGTGTAAGATTGGCTTTTTTAGGTTTTTCTAAACGAGTTAGAATTGCCCACATCGCTGCCATTTCAATTGTATGTGGAGCGATTGAAATGCCTCTTAGTTTTTGTGAGTTGAAATCTTTTTTGTAGATATTCACTTCATCTTTTAATTTTGTGATATAGGGGATGTCAATTTTCACGGTACGATCGCGAAGAGCTTCCATGAATTCATTGTCTTGCAGTCTTCTATACTCTGGCTCATTAGTGTGACCAATAATAACTTCGTCGATATAAGTTTGTGCGAATTTTTTTGGTTTAATTCTGTGCTCTTGTGAGGCGCCAAGTAAATCGTACAAGAAGGCCACGTCCAACTTTAGAACTTCGACAAATTCAATCATTCCTCGATTGGCAACGTTGAATTCTCCATCAAAATTAAAGGCGCGTGGATCCGAGTCCGAACCATACTCTGCAATTTTACGGTAATTCAAATCACCAGTAAGCTCTGTTGAGTCTTGATTTTTTTCATCTTTGGGTTGGAATGTTCCAATACCTATGCGATCACTTTCAGATAAAACCAATCTCTTCACACGTACATGACCTAGAACTTTGTTGATGTCGCCATTGTATTTATCCATTAAGGCTTTAAAAATAAATCGACTTGGAGGGGATAATTCACCTTCGATTTGAATACGGTATGAACCTTCTTGTCCGCGATTCAATTCTTCGCAAACTTGTCCGCGCATCTCTTCGGGTATCAACCAAAGTGGCTCTTCGTTCATTGGTGATTGATAAGCGCGAATGCCTTTACCAAACAATCCATCTAATGAACTATCATGATCCACCCATTCAAATGTATATAAGGCGCCGCTTTCTGTTTTTGAGTAACCTTCAACGCCTTTTTTTAACATCCGACAAATAGTTGATTTCGCACTGCCCACCGGGCCATGTAATAAGATGACTCGTTTTTCGGTGCCGTAACCAAGCGCTGCGGATTTCAAAACATTCACTAATTTCATCAATGGAATATCTAAGCCAAAGACGGCATCTTTTCCGTTGTTTTTAGCATCATCAAAAAATTTGTAACGCATGACTTGTTTTTTGAAGTCGACGTATTCTTCAACGCCAGACTCAATAATCATGTCATAAATTCTTTGAAATGCATTGCGAGTGATTTTCGGATTGGCTTTGACGAGCGCAAGATACTCTTCAAAAGTTCCGCCCCAGCCTGCATGATAAATACCGTGATGTGTTTGCCAGCTTTTGATAATAGCTGAAAGATCAAATTTGGTGGCCATAGATCTCTCCTTAGAAATATGTACAAGTTCAGCGAAAACCTCCAAAAGGTTTTACTTATTTAAGTATAACCCAGATGGAAGTCAGATCAGTTAAAAAAAAGTAAAATAATATAAACTTGGACCAAGAGTAGGGAGCAAGACCTTGGTTAATCTTACGGCCGAATCAGTCGTAAGGTTTGTGAATCATAATACAGAGAGATTATTCGAAAAATTGTTAGCAGGTTGTTGAATAACTATTTTGGTTGGACTGTGAAAGGATTTTTGCTGATCGAGGCACGAAGATGAGATTTAGCGGGGCGTAAATTGAATCTGAGCAACGAAGATCAGCTAAATATAGACCGAGCAGAACAGCCGAAATATTTTTTTAGCAGTCTAATAGTATAAGTAAAAATAATTTATAGCAGACAATAACAGAATCTTAATAGATAAGACTTATTTAATGCCGAAGCTGAATTTGCGTAATAAAATAAAGCGACGACAGGCGGCTTAAGAAAATAATTTTCAGTATTATTCAAGCGTTTGATTTTGCTGGCAAAATGGTAATTAGAAAGAAATTTTTTAAAATACTTTTGATTTGTCTTTAGAATAAGAAAGTCTCATTAGACTCGGCGGAAGGTCGAATTATTTCAACTGCTTACAGCTAATTATATGTATGGGCGACAAATTGAAGGATCTAATTAAGTTGGAAGCAATTTACAACCTATGAACCAAAGATGCGTAGGTTTTAAATTTGTATTTTGGTATAATTATCTGGAATTTTGAGATGAAATACTTTGTCAGGATGCTCGACTTTGGGTTGGTGTTCTTTGGTTAAAATATTAAGTTGGTATTGTGGATTAGAAATAACAATTCTTTTATTATCCTCGGCTCGGTCTAGCCATTCGATTTTAAACTGTGCTTGAGTGTTGTTGCACTCTTTCACAACTTTATTGTTGTCAAAGGAACATTTCCAACCGGGAGCATTTAATGGTTCATCAAAGAAGATATTGTAAAACCAGTTAGGTTCTATCGGTATTTTTAAAACTGAAGCGAACGACTTTGATTTTGCAGTTCCGATATAGGCTTTTTGTTGAGTGTACTCAACCGCAGTAAACTGTTGTTCGGTTAATAGAACGCTGGCTAAACGGATTCCAAGTGGGCCAGTGGCTTCAAGTCGAAGGTTGTTAGGTTTAATTGCAAACACATCAAGACTCACAACATGAGATTCATTTTTTACTAAGTTTTTTAGCTGAGCTTTGCATTCCCATTGTCCTTCTTTGCTTTGCTCTGGAGTTGTTATGTTTGTCTTGTGAGTCGAACTCGCGCAAGCGGAAATAATTATCGAGAGAAATAAAGCGAAAAAAATATTTTGAAGTTTTACAATTGTATTCATAGCCTAAAAGACTGTCAGAATTGTTTTTAAATGGCAAGTTGCTCCAGGTTATGTCGGAGCTCTTAAATTTTTATGGGTTCAAAGATGCGGGTTTGCGATCTTTTGAAGAAATCATTCCTTGGCTTTCTAAGGAAGATATTTTTTGTTTTATATTTTGTTTTTTGTTGCCATCAGTTTCATTGTCGACAGCTTGTTGATACATTTTTTTTGCTTTGTCCGTCAGCTGATTTTTTCGATACGCATCGCCAAGGTGCTCAGCAATAATGCTTTCTTTCGGCTGCTTTTTAAAAGCTGTTTCTAATGTTTTGATGGACTCAGAAATCTCACCACGCTTGTACAAAATCCAACCCAAAGTATCTAAGATAAAACCATCGTTGGGTTCAATTTCAATAGCTCTTCTTGCTAGTTTTTCAGCTTTATCAAGGTTTTGATTATTTTCTGCATAGGTAAAAGCTAGATAATTTAAACCTTGAACGTGGTTTGGATCAGCACTGACCACTTTTTCTAAGCTGACAATGCAATCTTCTTTTTTGCCCAATCGATCTTGAATGGTGCCAAGAAAAAATTGTATCTGTACGTTATCAGGGTACAGGGATAAACTTTTTTTCAATACAGACTCAGAACCATTAAGGTCACCTTGATCTGCTAGAAATGACGCTTGAATTGCATAAAATTGAGGTACATCTTGGCGCTTTTTAAGAGCGTCATTGATCATTTCCAAAGCTAAATTTGGCTGTTTTTCTTGTTTTAATAAATAGGATGCATGTGATATCGCCTCGCCAAAGTACTGGCTCTCGCTTGGAATTTTTCTATAATTTTCTATGGCGTCTTTTCTTTGCCCTAATTCTTCATGAATAGCGGCTAGGTAAAATCTAATTTTATCGCTGTCAGGAACTTGCGATAAAACGTCCTGTAACTTAACAACTGCAAGTGAAAACTTTTTTTGTTCAATCAGAATCATTGCCATTTTAACTTTGGCATTCAGTCCGTCATCGGATGAGGTTTCTAAAATTTCTAATTGCTCATATGCCAAGTCATACTGTTCTTGCTCTAAATAATGTTGTGCTAATTTCTCAGCAATCAAGGGGTTGGGGCCTTGTTCTTTTTGAAAAGTTTTAAATAATGAAATAGTCTGATTTTTTTGCCCCATTTTTTGATAAACACTAGCTAAAGCAATGACACTCTCGGCATGATTTGGTTTTTCAAATAAAGCTTTTTTATATGCGGCTTCTGCCGCTTTCAATTGTGCCTTACTGCCTTGCTCTGTTCTTAATTTGCCAATGTAATACCATGCCAAATGTGGCGTCGTGTATTCTTTGTTTGAAGTCAGTTTTTCAAAATAACGAATGGCTTTGTCATAATTTTTTAACTCTGCATAGACGGCGCCCATATATAAAGGTGCTTCTGTATTGTTAGCCTCAACTTTTAATACTTTTTCATATTGGGTGATAGCTTTGTCATAAGATTTTAGTGCGGAATATATTCCACCTGAAATCAAAAGGGCGTCGACTGATTTTGGGTTTTGCTCAAGAGCCAAATCTGTTTGTTCCATTGCCTGTGTCAATTGCCCAAGTTTTACATATTCCGCGGCTAAGCGAAGGTGAACCTGAGAGGATTGAGTGTCATAGATTAAAACCATTTTGAAAGATTCGATTGCTGCCTTGTGATTGCCATCAAGACTTTGAGATTCACCCATTGAAAAATAATAATCAGCCTGCGTTCTGAGGTGAACCGGATCTAAAGTTTCGTTGCTAGGTTTTGGGGTCATTGATGCTGGAGCTCTGTTGTGATCATTAACCGCAGAGTCATAAAAAACTGAATTTCCAGTGTTTGAATGGTCCGTTGTATTTACTGTCGAACAGCCAATGCTCAAAAATACACCAGCATATAATATGACAATTCGAGAGTAGAAAATTCTCATGGAAGGCCCCCATTCATATTTCTTGTCGGAAAATGAAGAGGTGACCTTGAGTTGTCTGGGGTCTTGAAATACGAAGTTATGTTAAACAGGTCTAAGGTCGATATGCTGTAAATCTAATTTCATAAGACGCTGAATTTATGAAGAAATTGTAAATAACATCTTCAGTCTAAAGGCTTGTTTTTTGTTTTGAAGAGTTGCACGCGAAAATGAAAAGTAATCTCTAAAATAATTTATTTAAGAGCGTTTTGGCCCCACTAACCATACGGATGACTGATTGCATCCAATTGTTAGGTGTTTTAGATTATGCACACTTGACAAGCCGTGGCGGTCGGAATAGGTTCGCGCCATCTGAAACCCGTGAGTTTTTGAATACCTAACTGGGGGAGGCTATTTTGATCAATCAAACTGAAAACGTAACTGGCTTAAAAGCTGTAAACAGCGGCAAAGTGAAAATTATTAAGCGCTATCAGAACAGAAAGCTATATGACACTCAGCAGAGTTGTTATGTAACTTTGGATGATATTGCAAAAATGATTCGCACAAATGAAGAAGTGATGGTTATCGACAATAAATCGAAAAACGATATCACGGCTGCAACTTTGACTCAGATCATTTTTGAAGCAGAGAAAAAAGCTTCTCAATATGCTCCATTGTTTACTTTGCGTGAAATCATCCAAAACGGTAATGGTTCAATTTCTAATTACTTAGCTAAATTGGGTGCATTTCCTCAAGATTATATGTTGAAACAAGCTGCTGCAATGGCTGCACAAGCTGAGCGAGCTGCAAGCGAAGATTTGAAACAAAATCTTGAAGCACGTGTTGCTTCTGCTGCTGCGCGAGTAGCTGCTGATTCAACAGCTAAGGTTGCTGCTGAAAAAGCAACGATCTTGCCATCTGGACAAGATGATTCAACACCAACTTTGCCAACTTCAAACAACAATTTTAATACATAGTTTTAAATTGTCTGTTTAGTGAGAAAAAGCTCAGATTTATCTGGGCTTTTTTTTGCCAAAAATTCCTTAGCAGCCAAATCAAAATAGTTTTTCATAGCCTGTTAATTAGTTTACTGAGACTGATTTTTCAGAATTTGTATGGATTCTCTGATTTGACAGTTATTACCGGTCTAACTAATTAAGAGTGCGCCAGTTGATAAAATTAGTTTTTTGATTTTGAATTGTGAACTCTACGTCTTTACTTTCCGCAGTTGGGTTTCCTGAGGCATCGAGCCCCTGAAGATGGGCCGTATATTTTCCAGGTTTTAAATTAAATTTTTTCATTTGAATAGTTTGAGGTAAGCTTGACCATTGGCGGAGATCGGCTCGGTCGATGACGTTCATTGCTATCCACGAAAGTTCGCCGAGCAACTGATTTTTTTGCCGAATTTGATCGGCGACGACAGCTTTGGCAACGATGCCGCCAACGCGTCGGCCGACCAGTGCGCCGAAATCTTTTTCGAGCGTATCAATGGCAACGCGTTCAATGCTGTATATGTTTTCTGATCTCTCTTTTTCAAATCCAGAAATTTGAATTGAGACCGAGGTGGTTTGCGAACGTACGGCATATAACTCAGGAAAACGGTAACTGTGGCGGGTGTGTTTTTCAGGACCCCATCCTTGTTGAATAATGAACACAACCTCACCATTACTTTTATCGTTAGGACTCGCTGGTTTTATATTTGGAAATTCTTTTTTCCATTTAAGGAAGGCTTCATTGCGTCTAGATTTTTGTGACATGCGCAGAAGATCATTGGGCAGCAATGGATTTGTACCATCTAGGTCATAAGAGGCTTCATATTCAATGTAGGCATCATCGTATTTCCCCTGTGCTTCCCATAAAACCCCAGCTAAATATCTAGCAAAAGGTGATTGTTCATAGGGAGACCTGCCGTCCATTTGCATCTTGCTGATCTTTTCGTTGATTCGTCGAGCCTCAACCAGGGCGTCGTCTAACTGATTGAGTATCACATAATTGATTGCGTTCAGGGTATTGATTAGAAATTTTTCGTAGGACTCACCTTTATATTGAATGGATTCTTCTCCACCGAGAGTGGCTTGAACTACATTGGTAACGGAATGATAGTCATTCAAATCTACTAATTTATCAGCCTTGTTAAAGGCATTTGCAGATTCTTGATAACGGCCAGAAACTTGTAATGCAGTAGCGTAATCCAACAAATAAACCAATTGGTCTTTACCTGGATCGGCGGCTAATTTTTCAAGTTCTGGAAGGGCTTCTTCGAATTGCCCTATTTTTAATAATTCACGTGAATGTGAAATCTTAGATTGGTAAGTGGCGCAGCTAACAACCGCAAAAGCGACTGTTAGCAAAGAAAAATATTTCAACCATTGAAATCGAAACTTGCGCCACATTCTCATAAAAATTATAGGCCGATAGATTTCTTACGATAAACTTTACGAATTTGTTTTTGGTCTGTCCAATTTACAACAGATGTTTTGATATTCGTTAGATTCAAAGTGATTTTATAGTAGACAGTTTTATCTTTACCAACTTCTTGCACGATAGAATCTAAACGACCATTAACGATATAGTCTGCTCCGACTTGGCCGCCAGGTCCTTTTTTCGTTGTAGATTCAACCATTCCAGAGTTTTGATAATTGTATTCGTCAGAAATATCTTGGCGAGCTTCTTTGTCGATAAAAGAAACCTTGCCGGTTTTCATTAGATCAACACGAACCATGTCCATTACACTCTGAGTATCGATATGTTCAGATGTCTTATTTTGCAATTGGGTCACCATTACGACGGGCGGAGTTTTTGCGTTTGCGATAATTGGGTGAGAAATCATGCTTGCAACCAGGCTTTCGACGGTTTTTTGCATATCTGTTTCTGACCATTGGTCGTTTAATAGATTTTCTTTTCCAGGGTCGTCATAGTCCCCTTTAACAAAGGCTTTGGGCCCACAAGAGATTAAAGACAGAGTAAGTAAACAAGCGACGCCGATGGTTGCAAATAATTTTTTGAACATAAGTCCTCCTTTAAAGAATTCATTTTACTGTACGCTGAATGGTCTGCAACCAATGATTCGGTGTTCGGCGGTCATTGTCGGGTGTCGTTAAAATATACTGATGCTCACTGCTCTTTGGACACATGCTTTTTGTAAGTATGATGTTTTTTGGACACGAACCAGAGAGGGTACTGATGAAGCTGGACTCAAGTCTTAAGAGTTATGCCTTGTTTTCAAGGTGGATGAGTAATGATGTAGAAGAAGTTTGGGTGGCTGCATTAGATTGTCAGTTACAGATTATAGAAAAAAAAATGATTTTCCGAGGAACTGTGGATTCTTGTCATTTTCATCCGCGCGAGATCATTCGTTTTTTGTGTTTGCAAAACGCTAGTTCTTTCATCATGGCTCACAATCATCCAAGCGGGAATCCAAAACCTTCAAATCCAGATATTAAACTGACAAAGAAAATATTTGAACTATCAAAACTGTTGGAAATTCCGATTCGGGATCATCTAATTGTTGCAGGTAAAAAATATTTTAGTTTTGCAGATTCAGGAGCTTTGTATCGATTAGAGTTGTCTAAGTTATCTCGCTTGAGATGACGTTGGTGGATTGATTTGCATTGTATCTATTTGTGAAGGGCGACGAATTTGTTTTACACTTTTGACGACCAAGCTACTGTCGAGCTCTATTTGATACCCGTGTGCGCGAGCGTTTTCAATAAATTGTCGAGCATAGTTTTCTCTGTAAGCTGCTTCGTATTCGTTTTGTTTATCGTTATCATTGATTTGCTGCTGTATAATATGATCAGGGTCGCTGACTGACAGTTGATGTTTGTCGCGATTTAAATCTTCGTATGCCGTCCGCTCGTTTCGATCAGCTGAATGGTCTACACCTAAATTCTTTTTATGTTGATCAATTTTGGGCCAAATAGAATCTCCGAGCTGGGGTGCATAGAATTTATTTTCAAGACGCATTCGTTGTTCTTGTAATTGAACTTCTTGATTTGTCACAAGTAAGTGACGATTGACCAAGGCCTCTGCTCGTGGCGAGTACGCTGAAATTTGTTTTTTGTCGTCGTCGATAAAAGAAAAGACATCCATTTTTTTTATAAAATGATTTGAAGGCGCAATTGCTAAAAGACCAAGGTAAACAGATCCTCCAACAGAAAGAAATAAGAGCAGTATTAGAATGGATTTTTTTTCATCCATAAAGGTCCTTCAAATAAAGTAATTGTGAAACAAGCTGTCTCATTTCATATCGGTATGTATATAGATTAGCTTCAGTCTATTATTTTAAGAGCGTCGATCTGTAGCTATAAAATTCACGACAATAAAATTCGTATCTATGTGAGGCAATTCTGTCTTTTTTTGTTTCAAGATGAAACAAGCTGGGGAATTTTAAGAGAAAAAACTATTTTAGCTATTTTGGGGGGAATATTTGACTGGTAGGGTGACGACAAATTCAGTGCCGATGCCGACCTGTGATCTGACAAGTATTTCGCCGCCGTGACTTTGAATAATGCCATATGAAATACTTAAGCCAAGGCCGGTACCAACGCCGACATCTTTTGTAGAAAAGAACGGATCAAATATTTTTTCTATAATTTCAGCGGGCATGCCAGATCCTGAATCTTGAACTGAAATTTGTATTTTTGCTGGCTGGCCCGAGGTAATTAAATTTTTAGTTGTGATCCAAATGTTTCCGTTGCCATCAATTGCTTGCACGGCATTGGATAGGATATTCATAAGAACTTGATTTATTTGACTGGCAAAACAAGTTACTGTTGGCACGCTTCCATAGTCTTTAATGATTTGAATGCGATTTTTGATTTCACCAGCTAACAAGTTTAGGGTGTTATCAATGCTTTCGTGAATATCGATTTCTTTCAGTTGTGCTTCTTCTAGTCGCGAGAAATTTCTTAATCCCAAGACTATGTCTCGAGTTCTGCGCGCACCATCGACACATGAGTCGATTAGCTTTGGCATATCTTCTTTTATATATTCAAGTTCATATTTTTCTTTGAGTTTAGCTAAATCTTGCGGATTTTTTTCTGCAGCTTCGGTCAATAAAATTAATTTTTCAGAATAATCTTTAAGATGATTCATGTTGCTGTGGATGAATCCGATTGGATTGTTGAGCTCGTGGGCGACTCCGGCGACAAGCTGACCGAGGCTGACCATTTTCGATGAGTGAATCAGTCTTGCTTGGGTGTCTTTTAACTCGGTATTCGCAGTCTCTAGCTCTGCAATTTTCTTTTTAAGGTCGTCTTTGGCCTGTAAGACGCTACGACTGAGCTCATTGAAACTGTCAGTTAATAGGCCAATTTCGGTGTCACTTTTGATGGGGATTTCAACGAGTTTATCGTTAAAACGCATTTGATCGATAGCCTGAACTAAGTCTTCCAGGGGTTTTAAAATGTTTTTTGAAGCTAAGATGATGGTAATAATTAGCAGTAAAATGATGGCTCCAGCCACAGAGAAAAAAGCATAGTTTACTTTTTTTAAGGCTTCTTTGGATCCAATTTTAGATGCTCCAAGAGCTAGATATAAATCTGTTTGCCCCCAAGTTATGGGGTAAATAATAAAGCCATATGGGTTGGAGCGAATATTTAAATCGAAAAAGTTATTTTTCTCATTCTTAATATAATTTAGAAAAGTTTCTTTTTGGTAATCGTAGAAATCAGCGTGAGTGGCGACATATACCTGGCCAGAGGATTTAACAAAAATCAACTCAAGCTTCATTCTTTGTTTCAAACGATCAATAAAGCCCTGATCAATTTGAACCATCTGTTCGATGTATCCAACTGTGCGTTTGCCAGCGCCAAGAACTTCGGAAAAATAAATTAATGACAATTTGTGATTGGGATTAAACTCAACAAAAGCGTAATTTTTTACTGTCTGTAGTTTGTTGATATTTTCTTCTGAAAGATAAATGGCACTATTGGCTGTTGGGGCAAAGTTTCGCACGTTGTCTTTTTCATCTTTGAAAACTGAGACCAGCATGCGCCCGTCTCGATTAAAAAAAGTTAGACTAGAGGAAAAATCTGATTTTAGCCAATCGATCGCTGTTTTTTTTACTGAATTTACATCTTCTGTCGAAAGATGATAAATCATTCCGTTGTCTTTAATATATCGATTGCGTTTTTGTTGTAGGCTGGTTTTAAACTCCGTAAGGATCGAGTTTATTTCTCGAGCGTTGCCATTCAGTCTTTGCGCCAATTCAAAATCTATAGCTTTTTGGTATTTAATAATAGAATAGCCAGTAAGAAAAGCCAGCGGAACAACGGAAAATAAAATAAACCAAATAATTAATATGGTGCGGAGAGAGCGAGATGGTTTTCTTTGGCGTACTGCCATAATAACTTACTCTTCTTCGACATCAATGATCAGACGAATAATTCCATCTGGCATTACGCGATCATGTTTTTCTTTCGATATATGTAGAGTTCCATAGTCCTTAAATATAGAGAGAAGGTCTTGGTATTTGCTTTCAGGAATTGTAAAGTGAAAATAAAAGCTACTGCCTTTGGCCCAGCCCAATTCAACGTTACCTGCTTTTCTTCCGCCGAGAGCATTGAGGCCTTCAACCAATTTGCTGTTGATGGCTTTGGCGTTAGTAATTTTAATGGTTCCCCGATATAGAAAGCCCATTGATTTTTTATTTTCAGAATTTTCAGTTGTGGACTCTGGAGTGCTGACCGCGGCGACAGCTGTTGCCGGTTTTGCTGTGGCTGGGGGTAGAGGAGTGTTTTGAGGAGCTGCAACTTGTGCAACAGTTTTAACAGTTGTAGGAGGAGCTTTGTCCTCTTCAGTTTTAGTTTTAGTTTTAGTTTCTTTTGTAGAAACTTCGTCTTGAAATTGGACTTCGCCATCTTGTCTTTTTGCGGCAACTGGAGGGGCGTCTTCACCTTGTTGTGGCAGAGGAGATTTGTTGATCTCTGTTAGAGTGACGTTGCTTGGTTGACTGGAGGATTCTAAAATTTTATTCCAAGGAATTAAGACGGCTATGATAGTTACTGCAATGGCGATCAGGCTGGCTTCGACTCCCATTTTTACAGGGGCAGGCCATTGTTCAATTTTTAATTTGTTTACTACGTTTTCTACATAGTTATCGGGAATCTGAATTTTTTGTAATAAGGCATCAGATACTTTTGTCTGTGACATCAGTTCTGTGTAGTCCAAACCAACCTGAATCTTGTGAATATCATTTTGTGATTCGCGATTGTGCTGAAGATATTCTTCTACTGCTTTGATTCTTTCTTTATCGAGCTTGCCAGACATGTAGTCGTATAACAGTTCTTGCCCTATGAAAGAGGTGACTTTGCGCTCGCCTTTTTTTGAAAAAAATTTTTTCTCATGAATCATGTGCGGTTGCCTTTGACGGTGACTGGATTTACGACGGCTCCCAGTTTTCTAAGAGCACGACCGACACGATATCTTAAGGTGCCAGTTGAAACGCCAAGGCCTGCTGAAATGTCCTCATCAGAAATTTTTAATATCTTTGACCAAATCAAACACAAGAATTCATCTTCTTGCGCTGACTTTTGGAATTCTTTCCAGGCACCCATCTCTAGATTTTCTGGCATCAACCAGCCGGAATCTGGAAGATAATTAGGGCGTCCGCGCAGAAATCTTCCTGCATTTCGATCCCAAACATATTTTGTTGCAGCTACCAGTGCTATATCAGCAGTCATATCTTGATTTTTGCTGAGGCGATTTTGCGAATACTTAAGACACTGGATAGAGCCCTCGATCGCTCGTTGTTCATCAAGGGTGGCAAAGAAGAAAAATAGTGAGGCAGCTTTTACATCCAGTTGTATCATATACCTTAATTAGTCCACAGTTAGCTGACGGAGTAAATCAAGCTCTTCAAGGACTCGTCCAGAGCCCAGTACGACACAAGTCAGTGGGTCTTCTGCAATTGATACCGGAAGACCAGTTCTTTCACGAAGCAAGACGTCTAGGTTGGCAAGTAAGGCGCCACCACCAGTTAAAACTATACCATTGTCGACAATATCTGATGCCAATTCTGGTGGGGTTTTTTCAAGCGCAGTACGAACGGCATCAACAACTTCAGACAACGGATCCATTAAAGCATCGTTGACTTGAGAACTAGTGATCTCGATAGTTTTCGGCGCGCCGGCAACAAGGTCACGGCCTTTGATCTCCATTGTTTTTTCTTCTTCGAATGGATAAGCATTGCCGATTTGAATTTTTATATTCTCAGCAGTTCTTTCACCAATTAACAAATTAAATTGACGACGAACATAGTTAACGATGGCTTCATCAAATTTATCGCCGGCAACTTTGATTGATTTGCAATAAACGATACCGCCCAAAGAAATAACGGCGACACCAGTTGTACCGCCACCCATGTCGACAACCATATTACCACTTGGTTCTGTGATCGGAAGACCTGCGCCGATTGCGGCTGCCATTGGTTCTTCGATCAAATAAACTTCGCGGGCACCAGCTGATTGTGCAGATTCTTTTACAGCACGCTTTTCAACTTGAGTGATACCGTAAGGAACGCAAATGATAATGCGTGGACGGATGAAGCTTTTTTTCGTACCCATCGCTTTGGTAATAAAATATTTAAGCATAGATTGAGTGACTTCAAAGTCTGCAATAACACCATCTTTGATTGGGCGAATTGCAACGATGCTGCCGGGAGTTCTGCCCAACATATCTTTTGCTTCTTTGCCGACAGCAAGAACGCGATTCTGCGAACCACGATAATTTTTTTGTACTGCAACCACTGATGGCTCATCCAATACAATGCCTTGTCCACGCACGTAAACTAACGTATTTGCCGTACCTAAATCGATCGCAATATCGTTAGAGAAATAATCAGAAAATTTATCGAAAAATGCCATGACCACCACTCACTGTAAAAAATGTTTTTTAATTGTTTACTCATGACAGTCTAGACAGCACAAAAAGAGGAGTCAATGCGCTAAGTTAGCTGATTTTGTGACGCCATGCGAGTTCGCGCGCAAAATATTCTTTCAAATTGTGCTCTTGAGCTCGCAATTCGTCCAGTGACCAGCGCAATTCCCTCTGAAAAGTTTGTGTAATCAATGGTAAAAAACGTAGACCATGATCTGGTTCTGCTAAAAACAAAGGCGCTCTTCGGCTGTAAAAATCAACAAGATTAAGGCACATCGTGTGATAAATAGCCTGACATGCTTCCAGTTGCCAATAATCACTGATGGCAAATTGTTTGCGCATGACTCGTGCCTCTGCTCCGTGACGATCGACTAATAATTTGGCCTGAGTTCTTTCGAGGTGGCCAAATGTAATCAGGTCTTCAATCAATCGATGGTCTTCGAGACGGCTGTCAGGTGTGACCAAGGGGTTCAATGGGGCGGTTGTTGTACACCGATTAAATCGAACACGTTCTTCGATTGAAAAATGGCGAAGACACTCATTGACGATTTGTTCTGCCATCAAACGATAGGTGGTGTATTTACCACCGGCGACAAAAGTTACTTTGTGTTCGTCGGTAAAAATGGTGTGTTCTCGACTGGTTTTACCTTCGCTGGCTGCGCCATCGTGAACTAGCGGTCGGACTCCAGCATAAGAAGCGACAATATCTTTGGCGGTAATTTCTGCGCCTGGGAAATAGCTATCTATGACTTGCAATAAATAACTGACATCATCGCTTGTTGTAGAGACATCATTTGGATTTCCTGGATAATCTGTATCTGTGGTACCTACGATAACCATTTCGTGACGAGGAATGCCAAAAACAATTCGTTTCTCTGCGCCCATCACAACGGCGCTAGATAAAGGAAAACGTTTTTTTTCAAAAGTTAGGTGCACGCCTTTGGTCGGGCGTAAGATTTTTTTCCAATCTGAAAATAGATTTCCGCCTACGATATCGGTCCACGCTCCTACAGAGCTGACAAAATGTTTCGCGCGGACTTTGAATTTTTCTTTACTCAACTGATCTTCGCACCAGACAGCGGTGACATGACCTGCAGAGTTTTTTTCGACCTTGAATACGCTGACGTAATTTGCACAGTGAGCTCCAGCTTCGTTAGCAGAGCGCAGTGTTTCGTGTACCAGTCTGTCATCATCCATGTACGCATCTGAATAAACATAGCTGCCTAATAGGTTGTTTTTTTGCAAGCTAGGCATTCGCATTGTGGATTCTTTTGCATTTAATCTTTCGTGCATTTCTGGTGCTTGAAATAAAGAGAGAGCGTCATAGAGCCACATACCCAATCCCATTTTGAACATTCCAACGCGACCGTTTTCATAAAGTGGCAGCATAAAGCGTAGAGGGTGAACCAAATGTGGCGCCATATCAAAAAGTTTTTGTCTTTCAGAAAGAGCTTCGAATACCAATTTGAATTCCATGTTTTCTAGATAACGAATTCCCCCGTGAACCAGTTTGCTTGAGCGTGAGCTGGTGCCGGCAGCAAAATCTTGGTTCTCAACAAGGGCGACCTTCATTCCTCTAAGTGCTGCATCACGAGCGGTTCCTGCGCCGGTAATCCCGCCGCCGATAATAAATAAATCGTAATCGTGTTCTGACATTTTTCGAATGTGTTCCTGTCGATCGCGATAGGAAAATGTTTTCATAATTACCCTTTGGTGGTTTTCAGAAAAATGGTTTCTGGTGCCCACGGTAAAGATTTCCATGCTTGAGCCAATTTATTTATGTTTGGCGATAGCAATAAGTTTGCAGGCAAATAAACTTTTTGGAAATGCTTTTCTCGAGCTAGACGATAGGCCAGTTCAAAGAGGTCGTGTGCAGCGGTGTCGTCAATAGTTTGAAAGTGTTCAACCCACAGTGACTGGGTTTGACCATCAAAAAACAATAGTGGCTGGGCAATAAAATATCCAAGAAGCTTTCCATTATCGTTGCGGGCTGAAAAACTCCAGCCCATAGGCAAGTGATGAGTAAGAGATTCGGATCGCCACCGTGCATTCCAAGATTGAATTTCGCGATCCATTTCATCATCATTACTTTTTGCTAAAAGTTCTTTTTCGAAAGCAATAATTTCGTCTAGGTCAGTGATTTGCATAATTCGTGTGATAAGTGTCATACATCCTTCTTCTTGCCGCTGAATGTTTTTGATTCTAGACTTGCGACAAGATGAAATACAAAAGCTTTTCTCCAGAATTGTGGGATCGTTTGTCGCAAGCGATCGAAAAAGAATTATCAATCAGTCAAGAAACTGGGTTGCCACCTATTGCTGCATTTGATGCCGATGGGACTTTGTGGGACGCAGATCTTGGCGAGTCCTTTTTTCAGTGGCAGATTGAAAGCAAAATGCTAGTAAATTTACCAGAAGATCCGTGGAAATTTTATCGACAGTGGAAAGATTCTGGCGATCCGAGGCCGGCATATTTATGGTTGGCACAGATCAACCAAAATTTTTCATTGGAGCAGGTGCGAGATTGGGCAGAGCAGGCCGTCGTTGGTCGTCGAGTGATGCCGATTTTTGAAGATCAGCAAAAGTTGATCAGTATTTTGCTTGAAAATTGTGTGCAAGTTTTTGTGGTGACGGCATCCGTAAAGTGGGCTGTCGAACCTGGGGCGCGAAGACTTGGCTTGAGTAATGGAAACGTGATCGGAGTGCAGACTAAGATTGAAAATGGACTGATCACAGATGAGCAAGACGGAGCTATGACTTATCGTGAAGGGAAAGTGCAGGCTTTGCTTGAAAAAACAAATGGACGAGTTCCATTTTTAGCTTGTGGAAATACCATGGGTGATTGGGCATTGTTAAAATCAGCCAGTCAATTGGGTTTAGCTGTCGGAGCAGCAAGACCAGAGCACGAATTGTTTGCTACAGAAGAAAAATTACGCCAAGAAGCCAAGCTTTTTGGATGGTCGATACATCAATTTTAAAAAGGAAAATTATGAAAGCATATCAAAACGTCGATTTTATGATGATTGAAAATCAACTGACTGCTGAAGAAAAAATGATTCAATCAAGTGTGAGAGAATTTGTCAGCAAAGAAATAATGCCGGAAATTTCTGATTATTTTATGCAGGGAAAATTTCCTAAACATTTGATTCCTGCGTTGGCAGAGATGGGTACTTTGGGTGCGACAATTCAAGGTTATGGTTGTGCCGGAGTTAATTACACTTCGTATGGTTTGATCATGCAAGAGCTTGAGCGTGGTGACAGCGGTATTCGCAGTTTTGTCAGTGTGCAGGGAGCGCTTTGTATGTATCCAATATATAAATTTGGAACAGAAGCACAAAAAAATAAATATTTACCAAAGATGGCTGCTGGTGAATTGATTGGTTGTTTTGGATTAACAGAGCCTGATTTTGGCTCCAATCCGGGTGGTATGATTACCAGAGCAAAAAAAGATGGAAATGATTATATTTTAAATGGTGCGAAAATGTGGATTACCAGCGGAACGATTGCAGATTTAGCAATTGTTTGGGCTAAAGATGACGATGGTAAGGTTCGTGGTTTTATTGTCGAAAAAGGAACTAAGGGTTTTTCAGCGCGTGATATTGAGAAAAAGTTTTCATTAAAAGCTTCAGTGACTTCGGAATTGTTTTTTGAAGATTGTCGAGTCCCAGCTTCGCAAATGTTAGAGGTGTCTGGTCTGAAAGGACCATTTGCGTGCCTGAATCATGCGCGTTTTGGAATTTCTTGGGGCGTTTTAGGTGCGGCAATGGCTTGTTATGATGAGGCCTTGAATTATGCACAGACCAGAATTCAATTTGATAAGCCCATTGCAAGTTATCAGTTGGTTCAGGCTAAGCTGGTCAAAATGTATACTGAAATTACCAAAGGACAATTGTTAGCATTGCAATTGGGACGTTTGCAGGATCAGGGGCTGGCTAAGCCTGTTCATGTTTCGATGGCAAAAATGAATAATGTAGCGATGGCTTTGGATGCTGCGCGCGTGACGCGAGATATTTTAGGTGCAAGTGGGATCACTTTTGAATATCAATGTGGTCGACACATGATGAATTTGGAAAGTGTTAATACCTATGAGGGCACTGAGGACATTCATCGTTTAGTTTTGGGTGAGCACATTACTGGTATTCCGGCTTACCGATAGTTGTTGCCTTGTTGGATATTATTTAGGAGTAGAGATTGAGAAGACATCGATTGTTGCGGTTGATCGCAGGTTTTAAAAAATTCAAAGAAAAATATTTTAAAATCGATAGTGCAACTTATTTTCGCGAACTCTCTTCTGGACAAAATCCTAAAACATTGATCATTGCATGCAGTGATTCTCGTGTAGATCCTGCTCTGCTTTCTTCGGCAGAACCGGGAGATATTTTTGTTGTTCGTAACGTAGCTAATTTGGTGCCTCCGTATGAATCGGCTCTTTCCGGTTTTCACGGGGTCAGTGCTGCCATTGAATTTGCAGTCTGTAATCTCAAAGTTGAGACGGTGGTGTTGCTTGGTCATCGTCAATGCGGAGGAATTCGTGCCTTGATGAGTGATGATCTGACAGGATCTGCCTCTGAAAACAGTTTTATTAAGCAGTGGATGAAAATTGCATTACCAGCCAAGGCGAGGGTGTTGCAAAAATATTCTCAACAGTCTTTTGAGGAGCAATGTCAGAGTTGTGAAATGGAATCGATTGTGACTTCCATTCAAAATTTAAAATCATTTCCCTTTGTACAAGATGCCCTTGCGCACAGAAATCTTGAAATTTACGGAATCTATTTTAATTTAGAAACTGGCGATTTGCTCGAATATGATGAGCAGCAGAAACACTTTCATATTATTCAGTAAATGTTTTAAAAAAATTGAGACTTATGGCTAGTTGGTCGATGAATATCCATTCGTGAAATTTTCTGTAATTTCTGTATTTATTATTAGAAAGTTTTTCAGCGATCAGCTAGTGATATTCAGACTAGGCGCTGGTCGAGTTTGCTCTCGTTTTTTTAATTACTATTAAATAAAAAATAAATCGGTTCTAACATATTAGACTGTGAGCATTTTTTAGATTTGCTCACTGAACTGGAGTCTAACTATGTCGTTAAGTATTCGTACAAAGATTGCTTTAGCTTTGTCAATTGTGACAGCAATAACCTTGGCTATATATATCGGTGTGGCTAAAAATGTTTTCGAAACTGATAAAGTTGCCTATGTTTATGATTCCAGTTTGGAAACAACTAAATCAAAAGCAGGGGACGTTTCAAATCAGCTAAGATCTGCTGTTTCGTTAGCGCGTGGTTTGATTTTCAATGTGGACCCAGCGACACGCAGTTTGAATACTGCAGGTAAATTTTTATTTTCAAACTCTAATGAAATTTTAGCATTTCGAGTTCTGGATACAAACACTAAATCCGTAGGTATTGTCCAAGAAAAGCAGATGGGTTATTTTCAAAAACCTTTGCTTGTAGAAAAGCTTAAGGAGTTATCCGGCCGAGATCGTGCAACATTGATTGCGCTCAGCCTTGAGGATGCTGTCTATGCCATAGGTATTCCCTTCAGTGAAAGCAATTCGACTGCAAAAAAGCAATTGCAGGTTGTTTTATCTTTTCCATCATGGAAAAACTTATTTCGAAGTAATAATTCGTCTATTTCAGTTTTAGTAAATTCTGAAGGTTCTGTCATCAGTGATATTTTATCTTCAGATATTTCTACTGCAATTCAGAAATGGTCTGAATCATCTAAGCAAGCCGGTGCCAGCGAAAAAACATTTATCGAAAAAATTGGTTCAGAAGATTATTTGGCGGCATCAGTTCATGTGGATACTTTTGGCTTAACGTTTTATAATTTATCATTAAAGAAAAAAGCATTTCATGCTTTGAACAACCTGTATTTGAAATCAATTATTTTTTTCGCAATGACGACAGCAATTATTTTGATTATCAGTTTGTTGATTTCAAAATCAATCACTTCTAATTTGGAAATTTTGTCAGAGGCAACAGCTGAAATTTCAAAAGGAAATTTTGATATCACTGTGCCAAATTCAAGCGGTGACGAAGTTGGAAAATTGAGTCAAGCCTTTCTGTTGATGAGCCAGCGAATTAAAAAACTGATCATTGAAACTGTTGAAAAATCACGTATGGAAACAGAGCTGAAAACTGCACGAACAGTTCAAGAAACTCTTTTGCCAAAAGAGGGATATTCAGACGCTAAATTTTTAATTGATGGTTATTATGAATCAGCAAGCGAGTGCGGCGGAGACTGGTGGTTTTATCAGGCATTGGGTGATAAATTTTATTTTATTATTGCTGATGCGACTGGGCACGGGGCCAGTGCGGCGCTGATCACCAGTGCTGCGAGATCTTGTTTTTCTGTGGCAATGCAGTTGAAAGATTTAAATATTAAATCTTTGTGTCAGTATTTAAATTTGGCAATTTATGAATCATCAAAAGGCCACGTTCTGATGACAGCCTTTGTGGGTTG
>CAZMVK010000009.1:0-276 GCA_964569545.1 uncultured Bdellovibrio sp. | reverse complement strand
ATGATTTGAAAACTAAAAATTTAGAGTACGTCAATGCCTCGCACGAAGCTGGTGTCGTTCTGCAAAAAAATGGTGAATTTGAATTGATCTCTGATCCTGTCTCTCATCGTTTAGGGCAAAATTTAGAAAACAAATATGAGGTCGGCTCAAGGCAGCTGAAAGCTGGTGAGAGAATTTTCTTTTTAACTGACGGTCTCCTGGCAATTGAAAACGAAAGCGGCAAAGTCATTCGAGAAAAAGCAGTTTATGATAAAATGGTCAGTTTGTTTGAAAGGC
>CAZMVK010000008.1:26449-42346 GCA_964569545.1 uncultured Bdellovibrio sp. | reverse complement strand
AGCAGATTTTTGATAAGTTGTGGGGAACAGCATACAAGGTGCTCGGCGAGTTCAGTGGTGTAAATTCAGTAGTGCGAGTTGGGGCCGGAGTAGAGCCGTGGAGTTTAAATATGACCAGTGGAAAAGGAGTCAAGATGCTCAATGCAGAAGAGAGATTGAAAGAGGCTGCGGAGTTCGCAGCCTTTGGAATTGCCAGCCATGTTCTGCAAAGCATTCCAGTGAAAGAGCCAGTTGAGATCGCCGTTGGCCAGGTTCATGATATTGTTGGCTGGGGTGCTCAGAAGTTGGAATTAATTTTTAAAGGAGTTGAGACTATAAATTTGTCTAATCAAACTAGGTCAAAATATTTGGAGAACGAACAGTGAAAAAAATCAATAAAATTCTGTCTATTTATGAATGGATTGGAGCTATTATTTTTGTCCAGATTATTTGGCAAACAGGAAAGCTAATAAACCCTGAAGTTAGCTCGATTTCGTTAAAATTGTATACAACTTTAGCTGCAATATTTATTTATCTTCCATTGAGAATTTTAATTTTAATATTTTTTCCCAATAATAAAGACAGTGAAGATACTGACGAATAGTTTGTGCACAAATAATGAAGATTCCGCAAACAAGTTGGATTAAAAAATCCCATGGAGTTATTTCGACCTTGAGGGAACAGCATACAAGGTCCTCGGCGAGTTCAGCGGTGTAAATTCAGTAGTGCGAGTTGGGGCCGGAGTAGAGCCGTGGAGTTTAAATATGACCAGTGGAAAAGGAGTCAAGATGCTCAATGCAGAAGAGAGATTGAAAGAGGCTGCGGAGTTCGCAGCCTTTGGAATTGCCAGCCATGTTCTGCAAAGCATTCCAGTGAAAGAGCCAGTTGAGATCGCCGTTGGTCAGGTTCATGATATTGTTGGCTGGGGCGTCGGCAAAGGTCGTGTTATGGTCAAAGATATCGAGATTGGAAGCTCTACGAAGCAGATTCTAGACGGGTTCATGGAGAATTTAAAATGAAAAATAATTATAAAAGTTCGTCTATTTATGAATGGTTATGGATTATTGTTTTTATTGAGTCAGTATGGAGGGTTGGGCGATTAATTGATCCCAATGCGAGTTCGTATACTTTAAGATTTTATACAGCTATTATTGGAATATTTATATTTGTTCCACTAAGATTTGTGTTTCTAATTTTCTTTCCTGGAAAAGAAAATAATGAAGATACTGACGAATAGTTTTTTTATTAATTTTGAAAAATCAGCAAACATACTCGATCAAAAAATCCCATGGAGTTATGCCGGCCTTGATGATTTAAGCGGACAAAACCTATACTGGTCACAATCCCGAGTTTACAATGCCAACATAGAGCAGTGGATGACAGCAGATCCGCTGGTAAAATGGCAAGCGCGAGAGCTCAGTGCTCGTCCAGGGAATTATTATCCGTATAGATATGCAGGTAATGATCCGCTGATGATGGTGGACGTGAGCGGACATTATACTCGAGTGACTTTATATCATGGGGAGAGTGGGAATCCATTTGGACATATTGGTATCGGAATCGGAACAGAAAAAACGGTAGGCTTCGGTCCGGCAAATTCACTTGGTCCTATAGATTTAATTAAGAACAATCCTGTGGAAGGTCGTATTCATTCTGATTCTAATATTGAAGAAAATCATTTAGATTTAAAAACAACTGAATCCCAGGAAAAGGCTATGCAATATCGGTTGGATTTTCTAAAGAAGACTCAAAGAGAATATAAAGTTTTATCACAAAATTGTGCGACTACTGTTGCGGATGTATTAAGAGCTGGCGGAGTAGAATCGAAAAATAATATTTTACCTGCTTTTCTTCTTAAAGATTTACAGCAAAAGGAGAAGATGAAAAATGAAGAAAATATTCCAAATTAGCAAAGGGTATTATATTGCATTTGCATGTGGATGTTTCATTTGGGGCCTACAGATGATTTACTCGTCATTGTCGAATAGGAATTATATTTTAATAGTAGATCCCATTATAAATATATTAACTTTAAATAAATTAGATGAGGAATTAGTTGTACTCATAGGAATATTGGCAATGCCGATAAGTACTTTGTTTTCGATTGTTTTTGAAGGCAGGGGGATTTCAATAGTTTTCGTTACTCTTATTTTAACTATTATAAACGGATTAACATATGTATTATATTTGGCTTTGGTCAAGGTTTGTCTTATATGTTTTCGTTTTACAGTAAGTAAGTTCTTTCCAAAAAAAGTAGAAAATGAAAAAATAGACTACTAACATATAACAATGGGTGACCGTAGACCCGATGGTAAAATGGCAAGCGCGAGAGCTCAGTGCTCGTCCAGGGAATTATTATCCGTATAGATATGCAGGTAATGATCCGCTGATGATGGTGGACGTGAGCGGGCATTGGACGTTCCAAGTTGGTGTTTCTGGCAATTTTAATGTCGGTGCTCTGAATGTTCAAGGTGGTTTTGGAATTGCGTTTGATAGTGTTGGAAATATTGGGCCATATAATGTAATTGGAATGGGGTTAGGAATAGGAGCTGGAACGGGGATGAATTGTGAAATGATTGCTACAGATGCGATGAAAATTGCAGATCTTAAGGGAGAATCTAATACTGAAAATATACATGTAGGTTCTGGAGTTGGCGGAGGTATGATTTTCGAAAATGGCATTGGCTCAGCTAGCAATCAAGCATATCATGGCATAGGATTAGGGATTGGTATTCAGTTTGGGGCCTCTGCAATTCTTGGTAAAACCTTTACTGAATTAAAAGTTATGAATGAATCAGATGTGAAGTTGGATTCTTCACTTGAAAATCAATCAGATGATGGGAATTATAATGAATAAAGAATGGTTCAAATGTATGTGCAGAAAAATATTGCCTGTATTTGGAATAATTGGAGTTTTTCTTGGTCTCTATAGCGTGGGATTTTATAATAAGTTATCAATAAAGCCTATAGAGCCTAATCCAATCACGCAAGAAGTTGTACCTTTCGAATTTAAGACAAAAATTGTTTATATAACCCAAAAAGAATTTGATTTACATCGTAATATCAACATTTCGTCTTGGTTTATTGTTTTAGGAGTCCTGAGTTACTTTATTATATTTGATCGTGAATTTATTCTTAAGAACGTAAAGGGAGATAAGTTTTCAGATTCGTGAAGAAATTTATTACAAACAAATAATTAGAAAATTTGTTTCAAGAAGCTCAATACAGACGTCCACTTGAAAGAGGCCGCAGAGTTTGCAGCCTTTGGAATTGCCAGCCATGTTCTGCAAAGCATTCCAGTGAAAGAGCCAGTTGAGATCGCCGTTGGTCAGGTTCACGATATTGTTGGTCAGGGATTCAGAGGTTGGAATTTACTTTTAATGCTTTCAATTTGTCCGTTATAAACATTACCTGTTAGTATTATAACAGCAGTCTAGAGTTAGATAAAAAGATACATTGAACCTACTTGTTTATAATTTTTAACCTAAATTTTGCAGGATTTTTTATGAAAAAAAATATTTCGAGTTTGTTTTTAATACTTTCTTTAAGTTTTACTGCACATGCCATGTCAGTATCTGAGTTGAATTCGACAATCTCTGGCTCTAAAGTTCAGTATCAAGGTTTAAGAGATTTTAAACCTGTTTTAGATGGTGTTTTGTACCGTGGTGGTGGGCCTGGTGGTCGGGTTGAACTTCAGGATAAAACGCAGTTGAAAGCACTTTGTGAGCAAGGTTTTGAAAACAGTGTTTATATGTATCCTGATAATTTCTCTCACAATCGCAGTGTTTCTTGTAGCAATGGTCAAATCAATTACTCTGTTTTCGGTTCATCGATATTAAATAAAAAAAGTATATATACATTTCTGAAAAACCTGCAGCAAACGATTGTTGAAAAACGAGGTCCTACTTTTGTTCATTGCTGGAATGGATGGCATGCCTCTGGTGAGGTTTCAGCTTATGCGTTGATGCAGTTTTGTGGGTGGTCGGGGCAAGCTGCTGGTAAATATTGGCAGGCAAATGTTGGTGATCGTAAGCCCTATCCAAGTATCGTCAGTCGTATCTCGCGTTTTCAAAGCTATTCAGATTTAAATATATCTCAGCAAGATCAGTCTAGAATTTGCCCTCAACAATAATTTCATTTTTGATGAATTCAAAGATGCTCTAGTGGTTTATGATTGCAGGGTGGTTGAATCTACTCTGGTAATCATATAAACATAAGGACGAATTATTTTAACTGAATTAAAAAAGATTTTAGAGTTGGTCTCTCGTATGGTAGTTCCAAATCTAAAGCTGGCAAAATGCTGGTGATCTCTAGATTCCATTTTTTCTCGGTCTGGATTTTGATTAGCATTTTGCGTATATCATCAATATACAAATGATCAAAGCGGGTTGAAAACATCAAATGACCCTGTGGATTTAAGCTGGCAAGACAGTGTCCAAGAAGTTTTTCTAAATCATTTTCAATTTTGAAAACTCCTTTTTCTCTTCGGTAAAATGACGGAATGTCGCAAACAATCACATCATATTTAATTTCTTTGTTGCCGCACATTTCAATAAAACTTGCACTGTCGCGACAATAAAACTTGTGTGCATCGGCTGAGAGTTCATTCAATTGAAAATTGACACGAGAAATATTTAATAAATTTTTACTTAGATCAACCAAGGTGATTTGTTGTGCTTGTCCCAAGGCTGCAGAAATACTGTAGCCTCCAAATTGCGAAAATAAATTTAAAACGGTTTTGTTTTTCGCATTTTGTTTAAGCCAATCTCGTTGTAAACGTTGATCCGTTGACAATCCGATATAGGAATTTTTTTCGCAGCGGATTTCGTATTTGCTGTCACCTTCAACAGCAATCCATTTTAAAAAATCATTTGGTAAATCAGGTTCTTTTAGCTGAGACGAGGGGGATGAAATCTTATCAGGTCTGGTCAAATTTGAAGGGTAACAAACTGTAAATCTGTTATTTTGTTCTTTTGAATCTTTCTGCAAGTGAATCACGACGGGCGTTTGCAGCCAATCACAGTAATATTGAAATCTTTTAAGATCATGTTCATTTAAGGTTGTTTTATACCATTGAACCAAAATCTGTGGTCCGAGCTGGTCTATGAAAAAAACATCTTCTTTGTTGCAGTGTACAGTCGCTAAACGAAAACAAGCATTTTTAATTCGAGAAAAGGCAAACAAACGTTGTCTGCGATCGGTTTCAAATAACATTTTTGTTAGAATAATATCTTCAAGTAAGGCTATGTTTTTAAAATACTCTGGCGGGTTTGAAGTGATAGTAATTCCATTTGGAAATTCTATCTTGCAGTTGTGCAGACAAATAAATGGAAAAGGGGCGCCATCATAAGTAACATCGCCTAGGATCGGAATGCCAGCTGTCTGAGAATGAATGCGGATCTGATGATTGCGTCCAGTATGTGGTTTGGCTTCCCACAACTCGTGATTTTTACCTTTTTCAAGTATGGATAGATCAGTCAAGCTCTCAAGTTCTTTGGCTTTATGGATGATTGTTTTATCAATAGTGAAAGTGTTCTGTGTAGATCTGGATTTAGTAATAAACCAATAAGTTTTATGTACCTGACGATTGAAAAAGAATTCGGCATATTTTTTTGCCGATTCTGGAGATTTGCCAAAGATCATCACGCCTGTGGTGGTTTGATCCAAACGGTGGATGATGTATAGTCTTCGGCCGAATTGTTTTTCATAAATTTCAATCAAACCATCTTGAATATAATCAGAATGTTCTGTTTTTGAATCGTTTGTGTGTGCATTAAAGCCATAGGCTTTGTCGACGGCAATGATGTCATCGTCTTCAAAAAGAACAGAAAGCCATAGATCTGAGAGTCTTAAGAAATTCATCTCTTAAAGAATTATCACAGACGTTATGCTTATTGCAACTGAATGGCTTGTGAGATAGCTATAGACTCAGTTTACAGATGAGTGATTGTGGATTTAAATGAATTTATGTCTTCCGAAGAGCTGCAGTTACAACATTTAGATGATTTGGTTAAACAGTCTATCAAAGACGAAGAAATTTTAACCAGCAAATTGGCAGAGCTTGAAGGGGATGGTTACACAACTCTCAGTCAAAAATGGGCGGACGCTGTTGCCAGTTTTGGTGGCAGCTGGATGTTTATTGGTTCTTTTTTTCTGCTGATTGTTTTTTGGATATTATTAAATGTTTATGGTTTTGGTCGTTTGCAATTTGATCCTTATCCATTTATTTTTCTTAATTTGATTTTATCATGTATTGCAGCTTTGCAAGCTCCAATTATTATGATGAGTCAAAATCGTCAGGACGAAAAAGACCGTAGACGATCACGAGCCGATTACATGGTAAACTTAAAATCCGAAATGGAAATTCGAAGGTTGCACACTAAAATGGATGTGTTGATTAGCGAAGAAATGAAAACGCTCTTTCAAATACAAAAAAAGCAAATGGAGCTTTTGGTGCAAATTCAAGAGAAAGTAATGGTGACCCCACCCTGACTTGAACAGGGATCAATCGTTTAGGAAACGAACGCTCTATCCAGTTGAGCTATGGGGTCCCGTGAGATCTATACGTCTGGTCATATTCTTAATTCATAGAGCCTAAAACCGCAATCTGATTCTAGGTTTAGGTTGTCCATAATTTATACAGATACATTCTACAGGATCTATTATTCTGTGCAAAAAGCTAACAGCGGTGAGTTTGTCTTTAATCTGTTAATACATTAGTTCAATTCATACCTGTCAAAAATAAATTGGATAACGGGCATGGTCTGTTGTCTAAATCAAAACTAAGGAGTTTCTCTGTGAAAAATAAAACACCAATGTCTTCAATGAAAAAACAAACGCTTGCTCTCAGCTTGTCGTTGGTTATGGGCGTAAATGCAGTTGGCATGTTGTCAGTATCTACGGCGATGGCGACGGATTTAAATGTTGCCACACCTGTGGTTGATTTAGATTTGTTAAATCAAAGTTCTATCGAAGGAGCAAAACAACAACTTGAATCTTTGCAAAAAACATTGGCGCAAGTTGACACTTTGATCGCAAAATTTGAAGAATACAAAAAAACAGCAATGGCCAGCAGTGATCAGCCAGTTGTGACGTTCATGAGAATGACTATTGGATTGATTGGTTTAACAAGTGGCATGGTTCATATGAAAAATGCACAAGCTGATGCTTCGTTGTCACTTATTACAACTGCAGTGTCTGGTGTTTTATCAACAGCACTTGAGAGTTATGTGAAAAATGGAAGAGTCGATATCGATGTTCTAAGTCAGACTTTGGTTGCTCATCAAGCTGAGTTGTCTAAAGGTCTTGATGCGGCAGTTGCAAGTGGTGATATGTCTGCAACTGATCGCCAATTGGTTGCTCAAGCAGTTGAACAGATCGGTAACATCAATAATGATTTATCTGATACTGCTAGCGAAATTCAAGAAAAAATCAGCGTTGGTCAACAAGAGGCGACATTGGCGGCTGTGGCTTTGATTGGATTTAAATATTTATCTAAATTTTTACCAGCAAGCGTTCGTGATTCTTTAGAAATTAAAATGCCAAAAACAACTTCTGTTGCACAAAAGGCTGGTCAGTCAGGTGTTACCGTTGGTGCGAAAACTTTGGGTACGATGAATTTGGCTCCTTTGTTGTCGTCTCTTGCTGGTTTGACAAGTCCGTCAGCAATGAAACAGATTGATAAAATCTTGGCAAATTTATATACAACTCGCGCAAACATCGTTGCTCAACAAGTTAAATAATATTTTTACATGCGTGTCGCGTGGCTGATACTTTCTTTGTTTTTGTTTTCTCCTTTTGCCTGGTCTCAGTACCAGTGCCATGGGATATATCAGCCACGAACGACGCAAGCTTTGATTGAAACTCTCAATGAAGAATATCCTGGTTTTTTTTATCAAAACAGTCTCAGTGAAAATATCGAGAAATCCTACTGGTTAAAAAAGAAGTGGCAGCTTTTTAAATTACAAAGGATGCTAAAATCTTTTGATAAGACCGTGCAAAAATCAATTGTAAAAAAGGCTAAATCAAAATCCGAAGATAAGTTAAGTTATCTTGATGCTCATGAATTATATTCTTTTGTTTATGATTTAGATCGGTTGCTTTACAGCAAAGAACAAATTGAAAATAAACAAGAGCGCCAAGTGGTCTCAGAATCGCGCCGACGATTGCTGTTGGATGGTGTTGGCAATTATTTTAGTATTTCATCAGAGAAAGCCGGTTTTTGGCGATACTTCTCTGAGATTTTTTCGCAGAAATATTTGCGGTGGTTAGCTATGCCATCATATATGTCAAAATCTGTTGGTTTAACTCTGCCAATAGATCTAGCCAAACTAGTTGCAATTGATGGTCTAGAGCCACATCGTCAGCAAGTTGAAAAATACATTCCGGCGATTCGAACGCGAGCAGGTTTTAATCAATTTTCAAGTGTGTATAATCATCTGGTGCTTGTTTCGTTATTCACCGTGGTGCCATACGTTTCAAATCAATTTTATCAAGAGCAAATGAAGCTGGGTGACCAGCAAGCGATTGCGATGTTTGAGCCTGTGGTCCAAACCACTGCAAAAATGGCCCAGGTTGATCACCAGCAAGAAAAAATCCAATTAATGATGCAGATATATCAGAATCACTTTTTACAAAAGTATGGTCGTTTGCCGACAGACGCAGAAACCAGCGCTGTACAGGCTGTTTTGGTGCAAAGGGAAAAGTAAAGACTAAAATGAAAAATAAAATTCTAAATTAAAGTGGCCAATTCTCTAGTTTAGCTTTCTGTATGGTTAAGGTGCAGGCTCGAACAATAAATCGAGAGTCATGATTGCTCTCGTGTTCCCAATGTGAAAAACTGATGATTCTATTTTCTTCTAAAACAGCATATATTCTGGTCGCACCAACTCCATTGTTGCCAATCAAGTTTAATTTAACTATAGGTTTTTCATTTTCAAATCCAGAGATATGATAAAGCCTGAGTCCCTGTACAGATCGAGAGGGCGTCCAACCATGTAGGATAGCATTCATGGCGTGAATGGCAGCCTCGTGCAAACCACTGTTTTGTGTGTTGCTGAAAAATTCTTTAATCAAACTTTCAGAGAAACGAATTTGAATCTGTTCTCCAGATAGGGTTTCAATTCTGTATATTCGATGAGGCAATAAAAGGTCAGGTCTTTTTGATTTATATATTTCTAAAAAATCAGTGGATTTAAATCTAGCGACCCAATGATTTAAAAGCATTTCAAATTTATGTTGTTTGCGCAGGCGTAATTCCAAGGCTTTGCTGAAGCTGTAATTGCTGACGTCGTCGCAATAACGGTCAAACAAATCAATAAGTATGGCGTGGTTTTCATCAAACACTTCTTTTAAATGAGCATATGGTAAAAATTCAAATTTTTGATATTGCGATAAAAAGTTAATATGATTTTGATATTGATCTAATTCGTTTAAAGCCTCTGAGAATTTTATTAGCATTTGATCTTGATAAAGGGCGAATCCCTGATCTGGAATTTTTATATTTTCAGCTTCCATTTCAGATTGCAATTCAATCTTTTCATTTTCAATTAGAGTTTCTTGTTTTTCTGTTTTTTGCTTTTTATTTTTAGCAATTGAATCTTTTATTTTTACTATGTTTATATTGCTCATAGAAACAGAGGCTGGTGGTTTGACATTTAGACTTGCAAAATCCTCTTTCGAGAGCAAAAATCTTCCGGTGTCGACAAGTTTTTGTCGCAATCGTAAATCTGAAAAACTGCTTAGAAATAAAATATAGTTATTTGGTTTGTTTTCAATTTTAAGATTACGTTTGAGGAGTATAGACAGCTCGCTAACTGTTTTATTTTTATAAAGCTCCTCTAGCTTTTTCATTTGTGGATTGGTTGATACCTCATCTGGTTGATTTACTTTAATTCCTTGAAAGTTTTGATTGCGATTTTTGTTAGCCTTTTTCTCGGCCATTTTTTGTTTCAATGACTTAGGTTCGGCTGTCTTAGTCTGTGAGTTTGATAAGCTCGTCTTTGAGGTTTGCAGGAAGATGTTTTCACAGGTGTTTTGCGAATCGGCATACGCGCTGACAAATATAAGAAAGAATGCAATAAATGAAGATAGGGATAACATTCGCATAATCTAGAGATGTGCCATTCTTGTGCCAGCAGAATGCTATTATAATGAAAATAAAGAAGTTTAGGCTGTATAAAAATTTGACAGCTTAGTCAAAAAACAGCCAAAACGAAACTTTCCACAAAAATGTCATAATTTAGAGTGTTTTCTAATGCGCTCTCAGTATCTCAGGAAGAGTTTTTACTCAAATAACAATGGAACCACCGCAGTTGTTTTGCCCTTTGATTTTGCAAATTTTAAACTTTTGTAAATTGCTAAAATTTCTTTTTTCAATTGCACTGACTTTTGTCCGCGATCATCAATGGCGTTGAAAGTTAGAAACTGCGTTTTAGTGCAATCCCCATTGGCATTGATTTGTAACTCAAGGCTTAGCGCCCCTTGGATCATCTCTGAGTAGTGAGTGAGGGCTTCTTGTAATAGCTGAAAACCCGTATTCAAAACATTTTCAGTATGTTGATGTTTGCTCATGCTGACTGCAAGGCTGCCTTCGATATATGTTTTTGGTAAGGTGAACCAGCCGTGTATTACCAAACGGCCTTCGCGTGGATCTTTGCTGCCATGGACTTCTTGTACGCCATGAGGGTATCTGGGATCAAAAACCACCAGACGATTCATTTTTGGTTCAATAAAATCTAAAATTCCGTCAGCTTCACGATCGTTCATTCGCGAAAAATTTTGCCAGTAATTCAAAATTTCTGGTTTTAAAATCATGGTGTTGCCACCGGTGAATTTTCGTTTGTTTGGATCTGTTTCCCACGGAGAAAGAGAAAGAACAAAAGCCCAAGGTCCATGGGGCACGTCAGAGTGAAAATTCTGACTGCAGCCATCAATGTAGCAGCTCATCCATGGAGGTGAAATGTCCCAGCAACCTAAATTTCTACGTCCCCAATGGACCAACTCGTGATGAATCTTCAAATAAAGCTCTTCAGGGAAATAATGGTAAGCAGGGGTGCGGAGTAGGCTGTATTGACCTGGAACATGCCAATAATCCCAAACGGTCTGCAAACTGTTCATCAAAATATTGGCGTAAGTTCTTGCTGTGTTTAGAGAATTGATCGACGGTGATCATGTGCGATTGATTCACAGGTTTGCTTTTGGCCTGGGTTTTAGCTTTAGTTTTAGCAGCAGTTTTTTTCATAACAGTGTTTTGCTGGCAAATGGTGTTTTGGTCAAGACTTTGTGAATTCTGGCTGTGACTGCATATGAAATAATAAAAATTCTTGCAAACATCGTTAAATAAATATGCAATACCCGCATGGCACAAGCAGCAAATCACCATTTACAAGATTTTTTCTTATCATTATCTGACCTCTCTGAGCTGACTCAAAAGTCGATGGATCAGCTTGTATCTGAACTGAGTCAGTTTTCTGAATTGCCTTCGGTATCTCGCAATAATAAAAGCGGGGTGCCACCCAAGATAGTCCGTCAATATCTGAGCTCATTAGGTTATCGTTATCCACATCAAGTTGTATCTTTTCAAATGCTTAAAGGTGGAGTTTCAAAAACGACTTCGGCTTTAAATTTTGGTTTGCGCGCAGCTCAGTACGGAGCCAGGGTATTGTTTATTGATTTAGATCAGCAAGCTAATTTGTCATTTTGTTTAGGTGTAGAAGATGAGAATCTCCCGGTATGGGTCGATATTGTTGAAAAAAAGGTTAGCTGTGAGCAAGCCGCCATTCAAATTGAAGACGGTGTGGATTTAATTCCTTCAAGCTTGAATAATTCCGTTTTAGATAGAGTATTATTGAATTCACAACGTAATTTTGCCCAAGCTGTGGCTCAGCCCTTAAAATCTATAAAATCTTTTTATGATCTGATCGTGATTGATACGGCTCCAAGCTTGTCGGTGATTAATACAGCTGTGACCTGTGCGTCGGATGTCGTTGTTTTGCCAATCAATCCCGATAAGTTTTCGTTATTAGGGTTGGTTAAAAATATGCAAGATCTTGAGGAGCTTAAGTCCGAGTTCAATTTGGATTTTGCGAAAAAAATTCTGTTCACAAAATTTGATGGCCGAGAAACGGCAAGCCGTGAAATTCTCTCACATTGTATTGAAAAATTTGAAAGTTCATTATTAAAAAGCTATATTCGTACCTCGAGCGAGATTAAAAATAGTATTCGCGAAGGTCGACATATATTTAGCACAAAAACCTCAGCCAAAATAGACTATGACTTGGTCACTTGTGAGTTGTTGGGTTTCAGGAGGGATCATGCCATCGATCAATGATTTTCCAGGTTCTAAAAAGAGCCAGAAAAAAACGAATAACACTGCGGCGGCTAGCAGCCCGAATGTCAAAGGTGCGCAGAACAAACGTCGTCCAGGTCGTGAAAAGCATCTAAGTAAAGCTCGTCCACCAAACGAAGCCGTTGGCAATAGTGACGTACATGTAGTTGATGTAGAAACAGGAGAATATATCGTGAACACGCAAGAAAATTCGCATAATAAAAATTCTGATCATGAACAAAAAAACGAACAGACTCATGCATCAAAGATCTCTGATCAGTCTGCAGAACAAAAACGTTATGATGAGATTGAAAAAGAAAAAGCGCACCATGGTGATTCTTCTCATGCTGGACAAACTCAGTCTGATAAATTTGAAATCAAATTTTCTGGCAGCGAAATATTGCGTGCTAAATTTCCAAAACCATTTGCAGTTGCAGAGAGCATTGCGACGGATTGGTTGAAAGATGGGAATTTTGATGAATTGCCTGTGGATCACCCATTGGCAAAATACTTTGCAGCCAAGGGCTTACGCAAAGCCAAAGAAATTGAGAAAAAAGTTTTAGAGAGCCCCGTTACAGAGAAAGTTGCAATGCAGGCATTGCAAGCGGGAATGAAAGCTCAAGAAATCGTTAATCAAGTCCGCAATAAAATTAAAAAATAATCGGGAATATTTTGTGAAGACAAGTGTTGAAGAGTCGATGCGTTCTAAAATTCAAAATAGTTTGCAGCCTATTTATTTTGAACTTGAGAATGAAAGTCATCTGCATGCCCACCATCAGGCCATGTTAACGGTGGCTGATAAGGCTGAAACACATTTTAATGTGTTGATTGTCGCAAAAGCATTTGAAGGACTCAGTCGAGTGGATCGTCAACGAATGGTTTCAGCTTTGTTTGAAGCGGAGCGATTGCTTGGATTGCATGCTTTGTCGATGAAAACCATGACTGAGTCTGAATGGCAAAAATCTAAGTCTCAAAATCTTTGAGTTGGTTCTTAAGTTCTTTTAACAGTGTTTGGACTTCGATAAGCATTTGTTCGTCTGCAGATGGGCCTTGGCAGGTTTGAGTGAGAGTGTCCCAGCTTTGTAAAGCTTTGCGAAGCTCTTTGCCTGTCTCTAGCATTTTTTGTTTGTTTTGATTGCCGACAGTTTGCGCAGGTATAGTTTCATTGCCGGCAGATTTTGCATCTGAAGTATGAAATTTATTTGTCGCTTTTTGTTTTTTTAGTTTGCTTTCATCCATGTTGCTTTGAGAAGTGTAAGATCAAAGTTCGTCGATTGACAAGTTAAACACGAATATGAAACATTATTGCCTCTAAATCGGTCAAAAAAGATTTTAAAAGATTTATTTAAAGAGTTTTATTTATAGAATTAAAGAATTGAATTAAAAAATTATTGAATTAAAGGTTTATAACCCCGTTCAATTGGTTACAGATACAAAAGGAGTTTTTAGCATATGTCTCAAGATATTATTTATACAATGAAGGGTGTGAGCAAAATCTATCCACCACAGAAATATGTTTTGAAGAACATTTATCTTTCATATTTTTACGGAGCCAAAATTGGTGTTTTAGGTTTGAATGGTTCTGGAAAATCTAGCTTGTTAAAAATCATGGCAGGAATCGATAAGGATTTTATCGGCGAAGCCTTCCCAGCTCGTGCATTCAAAATTGGATATTTACAACAAGAGCCTGAACTTGATGAAAGCAAAACTGTAAAAGAAAATATTTTTTCTGGAATGGGTGAGCTGCCAGAGCTTATGGCTGAATTCAATCGTATCAACGATAAATTCAATGACCCTGATATGAATCCAGATGATATGGACAAGTTGATTGAAAAACAGGGACGAGTGCAAGAGAAAATCGAAGCCTTGAATGGTTGGGAGATCGATCAAGTCATAGAAAAAGCGATGGATGCTCTACGTTGTCCAGATGGTGATTCACCGGTGACCAATCTTTCTGGAGGAGAAAAACGCCGAGTGGCTTTGTGTCGATTGCTTTTGTCTGAGCCAGATATTTTATTATTGGATGAGCCGACGAATCATTTGGATGCAGAGAGTGTGCATTGGTTAGAACAATTCTTGGCAAGATTTCCAGGGACTGTTATCGCCGTCACGCATGATCGTTATTTTCTGGATAATGTTGCTGGTTGGATTTTGGAATTAGATCGTGGTGAGGGAATTCCTTGGAAAGGAAATTACTCTTCATGGCTTGAGCAAAAAGACAAACGCACTGCGGTTGAGCAGAAGGGTGAAGAGCGCAGATCAAAAACTTTAGAACGCGAGCTTGAGTGGATTCGTATGGCGCCAAGAGCAAGGCAGGCGAAATCTAAGGCGCGTATCACGAATTACGAAAATTTAATTAAAGAGCCAACTGCAGAAAAAATGCAGGAGATGTCTATTTATATCCCACCAGGTCCTCGTTTGGGTGATGTGGTGATTGAAGCTAAAAACGTAAGAAAAGCCTTTGGCGACAAACTGCTTTTTGACAACGTGAATTTCAGTATTCCACGCGGTGCCATAGTCGGTGTGATTGGGCCCAATGGTGCGGGTAAAACCACACTGTGTAGAATGATTACTGGCAAAGACAAACCTGATTCTGGAGAATTCACAGTTGGTGCAACGGTGAAGATGTCTTACGTCGATCAATCGCGAGAAACTTTGGATCCGAACAAATCTGTTTGGGAAGAGCTCTCTGGTGGCAATGAAACAGTCAAGCTAGGTCAGCGTGAGGTGAATTCACGTCAGTATGTTTCATGGTTTAATTTCTCAGGTGATACTCAACAGAAAAAGGTTGGCGTATTGTCAGGTGGTGAAAGAAACCGCGTGAATATGGCTAAGATCTTAAAAGAGGGTGCGAATCTTCTTTTGCTGGATGAGCCGACCAATGATTTGGATGTGAATACGATGCGAGCTCTTGAGGAGGCTTTGCTTGAGTTCGGTGGTTCTGCGGTTGTGATTTCGCATGATCGTTGGTTCTTGGATCGTATTTGTACTCATATCTTGGCATTTGAAGGTGATTCTCAAGTATATTTCTACAATGGAAATTACACTGAGTACGAAGAAGATAAGAAAAAACGCTTGGGCGTGGATGCGATGCAGCCGCACCGAATCAGATATCGTCCGTTAACGACTTAATTTAGGAATTGTTTTTTTAAAGCGACAGCACCGCAGATAAAATGTCTCGGTGCTCAAGCAGTTCGCGAAATGCAAACGCAGTACCGCCATGGTCCGGATGCAGCTTGAGGGCCAGAGTACGAAAGGCCTGTCTTAATTCTTTCTCAGTAAATCCAGTCGGTAATTCACATTGAGAACTAATAAAAAATTGATAAGACTTTTGTTGTGTCTCGCTCAAGGTATGGGCTGGTTTAGGTTTTTTAACCGGCACTTTGTAGGCTGGTTTTTTTGGGTTTTGCATTATCGGCTGAGACTGCTTTTTCAAGCCCAGCATGAGACTCCAGTCTAGTTGTTCAGTAGTGCTTAGTTTGATTTTGTTGTTGTTATCGTTTTTTTGTTCTTCATTTGAGGTCTTGTTTGACCATTGTTTTTCCAATTCATCTTTCAGTTGATGGCGAATTTTATTTTCTAAAATTTCA
>CAZMVK010000008.1:0-26439 GCA_964569545.1 uncultured Bdellovibrio sp. | reverse complement strand
AAACTGTAGAAATTGTCCCATGATAATTTTATCGGATGAACGCAAAAATCCTGGAGTATGGGGATTGGTTTTTTCTCATTATTAGACTTAATGTGAGTTTATGATGTGATCTAGATCTGTTATTTCAGAGGGGAAAAGTTCAAAAATTCAGTGTTATGCGAGTTCTTTCAGAGGAGAATTTCGCTGTTTTCTAGGGGAAAAATGTGTTTTTCGAAGGCGAAAATAAGAAAAAGTGAAAAATAATTGAATCCAATGCATTTTTTTTTGGACAAATAGTGAGAACTGATTACACTAAGCCTTATCGAGTTAATTAACCCGTTTGGGAGGGGGAACCTCCAAACGATCCAATTCCCGGAGGAAGAATGGCTAAAGCGAAAAAAGCGACAAAAAAAGCAGCTCCTAAAAAAGCTACAACTACAAAAAAAGCAGCAGCTCCTAAAAAAGCTACAGCTACAAAAAAAGCAGCAGCTCCTAAAAAAGCCGCTACTAAAAAAGCAGCTCCTGCTACTAAAAGAAAGCCAAATCCAGCTTTCATGAAACCTTTAACTCCAAGTGCTACTTTGGCAGCTGTGATTGGCGCTGGCGACATGCCACGCACTCAAGTTGTTAAAAAACTTTGGGATTATATCAAAAAACACAAATTGCAAGATGCTAACAACAGACGCAATATCCTTGCTGATGACAAATTGAAAGCATTGTTTGGTAAATCAACTGTTTCTATGTTCGAAATGACTAAAATCGTTTCTAAACATTTGAAATAGATTTTAAGTTTAACACTTAAAAGATTGCAAAAAACCCGCTCTAACAGGCGGGTTTTTTATTTTCAGAACCAATCTAAAAAACTTGTTTAGATTTATTAATAAAAGCTGATAGAGTGTGCACACATTTGATCTTTGAACAGTGAATTCATTCAAATTACTTTGAATATAAATAGGGTTTGATGTTATATTTTTCCGGTTTTTGAGATTATAAACTTTAGGATTTAAAATGGCTGTTGTTCCTTTAAATAAAGACGAAATTAAAAAAATTCAGTGTGTATGTCGTCTGGCAGCTGAGACTTTGGCGTATGCTGGCAAGTTTGTAAAAGCTGGCATAACCACCAATGAAATCGATCAAATTGTTTATGATTACACTCTAAAGAATAACGCCAACCCTGCTTGTTTGGGTTATCACGGTTACCCGAAAACTATTTGTGCTTCAGTAAATCAGGTTATTTGTCATGGTTTGCCAGATGCGACGGTGCTTAAAGACGGTGATATTATCAACCTTGATATCACCAGTGAGAAAGATGGATTTTTTGGCGATTGTTCAGCAACTTTTTTTGTAGGCAATGTAACTGAGGTGGCAAAAAATTTGGTGCAAGCGGCAAGAGAAGCTCGTGATATTGGTATCGAAGCCATTCGTCCCAATGGCACCACTGGCGATATTGGTTTTGCAATTGATAAATATGTGACTCGAAAGGGTTATACCACTGTTAAAGAGATTGGTGGGCATGGAATTGGACGTAAATTCCACGATGAGCCGTTTGTTCCATCTTACGGCAAAAGAGGTCGTGGTGATGTCTTGGTGCCTTGGACATGCTTAACAGTTGAGCCGATGGTCAATGAGGGCGTGGCTGCGATCAAAGAAATTGATATTTCTAATTCGACCATCAAGTACTATATAACCGCTGATAAAAAATTATCTGCTCAGTTTGAGCACACTATTTTAATCACGGATACTGGTTATGAAATTTTGACTTTGGCTTAAATTACGATTTTAAATAAGATGTTTTATTAACAAAAAAAGAGGGACTTCATGTCACAAATTCAAACAGCAAAAAGCAACGGAAACGGAAAAAACAAAATGGCAAAAGCTGCTAAAAACACAAAAGCAACTGTAGTTCAAAAAACAGATTATCGCGTTTGCAAAGAAGCGATGGAAAATCCAAAAGTATTCGCTGAATTGGCTCGTTGGGGTCGCGAAGAAATTAAAATTGCAGAAAAAGAAATGCCAGGTTTGATGTCTTTGAGAAAAGAATATCGCAAACAACAGCCTTTAAAGGGTGCTAAAATTTCTGGTTGTTTACATATGACAATCCAAACAGCTGTGTTGATTGAGACATTGGTTGAATTGGGTGCTAAAATTCGTTGGTCTTCTTGCAATATTTTTTCAACGCAAGATCAAGCTGCAGTAGCTATTGCGGCAGCGGGGATTCCAGTTTTTGCTTGGAAAGGTGAAACTGAAGAAGAATTCAATTGGTGTATTGAACAAACAATCACTGGTTGGGGCGCTGACGGTTACAATATGATTTTGGATGACGGTGGCGATTTAACAAATATGATGCATGAGCCTCGTTTTGCTAAAGAATTGAAAAAAATTATTGGTTTGTCTGAAGAGACAACCACTGGTGTTCACAATCTAGTGAAAATGAAAGAACAAGGAAAATTGAAAGTTCCTGCTATCAATATCAATGACTCGGTTACTAAATCTAAATTTGATAATCTTTACGGTTGCCGTGAATCTTTAGCTGACGGTATCAAACGCGCAACTGATGTTATGCTTGCTGGTAAAATTGTTGTTGTTGCTGGTTACGGCGATGTAGGTAAAGGTTGTGCGTTCAGTATGAAATCATACGGAGCTCGCGTATTGATCACTGAAATCGATCCAATCTGCGCATTGCAAGCTGCAATGGAAGGTTTCCAAGTTGTAACAATGGACCAAGCTGCGGCTGAAGCAGATATCTTTGTAACTGCAACTGGTTGCTGCGATATCATCAATGAAAAGCATTTTTCAAAAATGAAAGACAACGCCATTGTTTGCAACATTGGTCACTTTGATATCGAAATCGATATGGCTTGGTTAAATAAAAATTCAAAAATGCGTGAAATCAAACCACAAGTTGATATCCATACTTTGAAAAATGGCCGCAGCGTTGTTGTTTTGGCTAAAGGTCGTTTAGTGAATTTGGGCTGCGCAACTGGTCACCCAAGTTTTGTAATGTCGAATTCATTTTCAAATCAAGTGATTGCTCAATTGGAATTGTTCACTAACAGAGACAAATACCAAGAGATCGACGTTTATCGTTTACCAAAACATCTTGATGAAAAAGTAGCAGCATTGCATTTGGATCAATTGGGTGTGCAATTGACTAAATTGACAACAAAACAAAGCAAGTATTTGGGTATGAGTGCAACTGGTCCATTCAAACCAGATCATTACAGATACTAATCTAAATAGATTTTTAGCTTAAATGAAAGTGGAGTGACTTCAGAAGCTCCACTGAAATAAAAAAACCGACTTTTATGTCGGTTTTTTTATTTGTGATCAGGACGCATCCTAAGATGTCGTCGATAGTTTTTGTTCTATTGTTTTTATGGCTGGATGCCAACCAACTCAAAATCTTGCGGGCTTGTTGGAACTGCAGCTGGTTCTCCGGCTTCTTCTGGAGTGTCCTCAGGTGTTTGAGTTGCCAAAATAGAAAGCTGCGGATCAATTGGGAAAAGCTGATGAGCAGTGAAGATCACTTTTTTGGTGAAATCGATGGCGGTTTCTCCATCTGGATTTTCATTTTTAGAGGTTGAATCTAAAAGTAAAAATGTATGTTGAGCGAGTTCAGGGATCCAGACTCGAACATTTTCAAATGGCTTAGCGATTGCGACGACGCCATCGGGGCCAAGAACAGATTTTTGATGTTCAAGAGGTGTGACCTCACCGAAACCCATAGACATAATTGGATCCAGGGTTGATTGCATCACGCCAACAAACCAGTTGTTCAGTTTTTTAAAAAGAGGACCCATGTGGGGGGCCACCATGCCATCATTGGTGTTAACGTTTAGGTCTACGGCAGCAAAGGCAGAGACATAGTCTTTGAGTTGATCGGGCGTAAATTTTTGCCAAAATGTTTTGCCAAAATGAAGTCCTGGTGAATCTGCTAAAAGAATTTTTGTAGCATTTGGGTTGAGATGTTTTTCAATATTTTTAGAATGAGTCAAAGCGCCGATGGCACCAGCAGAGGCTCCCCAGACAAAGACCTCAGGGTATTTTTTAAAATTAACAATTTTCTTTTTAGCTAGGTAATCCAATGTTTTTACAACATTGTTGTAGCCCATGTGGTGAACAGAAACGAAGGGCAGGTAAGATTCAACATGTTTGCCGGTGTATACGTCGCCAGTACAATATGGGAAGTATATCTTAGCTGCGCCACGGTATGGATTGTCTGAACTGGGGCTGGTCATCAAGCTGAAAAATGGTAGATTTGGAATAGGGTGAATCCATGTTCTAATGTTTGGCCCATAACAAGTCGATGCCGACCAACAAGCCCCACCGCCCATAAACTCTATTGCTAAACGCTGAGAGGATTTGCGATAGGTATCAACAAATACCGAATACGGTAATCCATCGCCACAAACTGCTCCAGGAATGAAATAGCGAACCCATGCTTGGCTTGTACTGGTGAGCAGCCCCACGCAAATAAAAATCATCACAGCTACTTTTTTTAACATGCCTTCCCCCTCCGTTAGGCGTGTTTAGGTAACCAACTCAATCTGAAGACTAGGTTTCAAAATAAGACAAATAATACTTTAGTTCTTCGATGCTCTCGCGAATGTCATCCAAAGCGCGATGGGCATTTTTCTTTTCATATTTTAAATCAAACTTGTAATTGAAAATAATTTTCCAGCTGCTGACGTCCAACATGCGATAGTGCAATTCTCCAGAAAATTTTTTAAAATATTTATTTAAAAACAAACGGTCTTGAGAAATAGAGTTCCCAGCCAATATCGGTCGGTCGTCTTTTTTTTCTACTTTGGGCCAATGTTTTTTTAATAAATTTAAAAGATCTTCTTCGGTTTGTTCAGGTGTTTTGCCGAAAGGAATGCGAGCTAACAAACCTGATTTTCCATGGTGCTCTTTGTTCCAGTCGTCCATGCGTGCAAGATAATCTTGTGACTGATTCACCACGGTTTCATAAGTGTCTAGCACTTGAAAATTTAAATCTGTGATGATCACTGCGCACTCGATAACAACTTCCTTTTCAACGTCCAAGCCTGTCATTTCTAAATCGATCCATAACAGCTTTTGTGAAGAATTCTTTTCCGAGTTTCTATTATTGAAAAAACGCATCTTTGCTCTTTCTAACGACCCTGATGTTATTAATGTTTTGTTGCTGGTCGGTTCGGACTAGCCCTCATCGGAGGTCCAGTTTTGTTTCATAAGTTTTTTAAAAGTCCTTAAGAAATTTAAACAAACAGCGTCTCAACGAAAAACAAACAAATATCTAACATTAGAGTAGTATATCCACTCTAGATGTTCTTGTATCGTAAACTCAAATAAAAAACCTTAAGACTGATTGCATTATTGGACTAAAACTAGACCTATGTCTGAGTAATAAAATGTGATTATCGAATAAGCCGTTTTTATTGATTTCTGCGATTAGAAAAGAGCCTTCAAATTAGTGCGTTTTCTCATTTGATCGAGCGGTTCTTGGGAATCAAAAATGAGGATTTAATTTCAAAGATGTCTCTCTATGAAAATTGTTGAAATATATTGATCGAGTCATGACGAGTGCCCGGCTTGCAGTCTAAAAGACTTCTAAGCCCAGTCGAAATAGTTTTCAACTGCCTACAAGTAATTTCAATTTTTTCTGAATGGAATCAAGCTCGCATGGTTTTGTATGGCATGATTCGTATGGTTGAGTTGTTGTTGAATATAACGTAAGGTGTTTTTTAAAAGGATTTATTGAGACTATGAAATTAGATATATTTTTGTCTATATGTCAGACCGAAGTTGATGGTTACATTCCGTCAGAAAGAAAAATGTTTGAAAGCTTTTTTGATCAAGTTTTATTAGCTGATCAATTGGGGTTTGAGACAGCGTGGGTGGCAGAAACACATTTATCTTGTCAGACACAAAAACTGAATGCAGATCCGGTGATTCCACATTTTCGTGGTGAGATTGGATTGAATACTGATATTTTGCAGATGGCGCATTTGTTGTTTGCGAAAACGAAGAAAATTCATGTGGGCTCAGCCATTCGTAATATAATTTGTAATGGTGGGCCGATTGCGCATGCCGAGGCTGTGAAAACTTTTTTAAGTTTAAATTCATTGTTTGCTTCTGCTGACAGGCAATTGCATTTGGGGTTTGCTGCCGGCAGGTTTCCATTTACCAATTCAGCGTATGGTTTTTATCCACAGACAGAGCTTGAGAAAAAAGTTTGGCCAGTGATTAAAAATAAATATTTTCAACAAGCCACTGAGATTTTTCTACGTTTACTGACCGGCGAGCAGATTTCTTCAAATAATCTTTCTCGTCGATCACTGTCTCGAATTGATTTTGCTGATGACAATGCTTGGCAGAATTTATGGTCTTGGTTGCAAACGCAGAATTTGCAACAATTGAATTGCGAACTGACGACGGATCAAAAGATTTTGTTAAACCCACATTGGCAGTTTGAGCAAGTGGGCATTATTCCTCTCGAGGCTCCATTGGACTCGTTGCGCTTAACGGTTGGCAGTCATGATCCTGAAACACAAATTTTAGCTAATCAATTTGCCCCAGTTGGTGTTTTTAATTTGTCGATCACCCCCGAGCGTGTCATCGAGGAAACTCATCAAAGAATGCAAAAATTTTACAATTCCAAAGGTGGCGCTTGGTCACGAGATAAGATGCCAAGAACGGTGATGTTATTTTTAGATAACGATCCAAAGGCCGCGGTATCGAGAGCGAAAAAGGCTTGGGAAAATTATTGGTTGGCGATGGAGGGGACCTTGGATCCGCGCAAGGTCGAACAAGCGGTGGCTAATACGATTGCAGGCGATGCCGTTATGGTCACCGAACTCATCAAGCAAAAGTATCATGCAGAGGATCGTTTGATGTTGTGGTTTGATTTTAACAATCATGACAATGATCAGGTCAAAAATTCGATGAAAATGTTTATGGAACAGGTCGCGCCTAATCTGGCCTAATCTGGATTTATCTGAAATTATCAAGTGACTCAGTCGGGTCGGTGAAAAACACTTTAAAAGTGAGGGGTTTTGCTCTGGAAAACCCTTTCCATTAAGGTTCTTCTTTGTTATGAGAGCTCCAGCTTTAAATTGGGAGGTTTTCGTGAGGGGTTCTATATTATCAATGGGATGTTTTGCTTTGGTTTTTATGCTGTTTTTAAACAGCGCCTGTGAACACAAGTTTTCACCACACAACAGTCTTTTTGAGTCTAATAATGACAGTGCTTTGCGCTCATTGACTGTGGCTGAAAGATCAGCCGATTTTGATCAGTTGTTGACTGCGTTTAAGACCAATTATGGACCCTATCAGTACAAAGAGAGAACTCTTGGTATTAATATTGAAAATAAATGGGTTGAATTGCGCGACAAAGCCATAGCGGCAAAAACTGATGAAGAATTTGCTGGTTATATTATGCAATTCGGTGCTTTGATGAGGGATGGCCACGTTCAGGTCTCTTTAGAAAATTCAGCTTCAGGAATTGCTCGTTACCGCATTCCGCTGACAGTGCAAAATGTTGAAGGCAAAGTTTTGGTTGTAAATATCAAAGAAGATTATTCAAAAGATGTTGGTATTGAGCGAGGTGATGAAATCTTGCAAGTCGACGGTGAGGCTCCGCTGAGTTATTTGCCGACGATCGTAAAATACAGATCAGCAGCAACAGATTTGTCGAATGCTCAGTATGTTGCGTATTTGTTTTTGCGCCCATCATACATGACAGATTTGATTCCAACAAAACCAATGGCTCATGTGCGTTTTGTAAAAGCAGATGGCTCTTTACATGAGGTAGATTTGATTTGGTCAGCAGAAAAATATTCTGACAAAATTCAGGATATGGTAAAATCAGAAACTAGCAAATTCCCTGGTTTGAGCCGTCAATTAGATTTAAGAGTTTCTTTTGCAAATGATCTAAATTCTATAGTCGACAACGGTCGTTTTGAGATGGGTCAGACCAATCCTATCTTTCTGACTGAGCAGGTTAAGGAAAAATATAAATTTGCTCAGGTTTATCCCACTGATGAAACTCGTAAAAAGTTTGGTTTGGAAGATAAAGAAAAGCCCGCGATCTATGCGTCTCTTTATAAATTTCAAGGTAAAACAATTTTATTGGTGCGTTCGGCTACCTATCATCCAGAAGATTTCAAGCCTGCAGTTTATATGAAGGCTTATCAAGCGTTGCTTTCGGATTTTAATGATCTAGCCGATGTTTTGGTTATAGATCAAACGCACAATCCAGGTGGAAGCTATTGCGCTGACTTTTATAATATCTTTGCCAAAGATGATGATGTTCAGGGTGTGCAGCGCATGCGCTCGGATCGTAAATGGATTAATGATTTGCAGATCAATTGGCCTAATGAAGAACAGGTAGATGATCCTTATGGTGCTACTGTTGAAAGAGCATGGAGTTTGATTGTAGAAAAATCTTATGATCAAGGTGATTTTTTATCAGCACCAATTCCGTTGTTTACAGGAAGTGTGAAAGCAGAAAAGAAAAAATTCAATTGGACTAAACCAATGTTGGTATTGATTGATGAATTGGCTGGCAGCTGCGGCGATATCTTCCCAATGTTGGTGAAGGCAAATCACCGTGCGACACTATTTGGTCAAACAACTATGGGCTTGGGTGGTAATGTTGAAGAAGTTGTTCAGCTGCAAAACTCTCGTGTGCATGTGAGGATGACGCGAGGACTGTTCTTTCCATACAAAAATGATGTGAAAGAAGAAGATAAAGATTATGTTGAAAACAATGGTGTAAGTCCTGATGTGTCTTATGCTCACACGGTTGAAGATTTCCGTGGTGGTTTTGTGAATTACGTTAAATTATTCAGTGAAAAAGCTTTGGAGCAAATTAAATAATGATACAGAAGCCTGATTTTACTCTTCCATTGGCAATTAAAATTCGCAAACAAATGGTTGAAGCCATTGCTGAATATAATTTAATCCAAGACGGTGACCGTGTGATGGTTTGCTGTTCTGGAGGCAAGGACTCAACTATCTTGTTGGCGTTGCTCAGTGAGGTGCAAAAACGGGCGCCTTATGATTATCATATGGAAGCTGTTATGTTGGATCAGGGGCATCCAGGTTTTGATCCAAAAGCTTTTGCTGCTTGGGTTGAAGATTTAGGTGTGAAGCTAACTATTGTAAATAAAGATACACATTCGATCGTTAAAGAAAAAATAACTTCGGGTGTGTTCTGTTCTTTGTGTTCACGTTTACGTCGTGGGATTTTGTATGATCATGCCGAGGCTCAAGGCTTTAGTAAGATGGCATTGGGACATCATCGCGATGATGCGGCAGAGACCTTGTTGTTGAATATGTTTTACACCGGCAAGATCTCGGCGATGCCGCCGAAATTGCGATCTGATGACGGTCGAAATATTTTAATCAGACCGCTCAGTTTTGTTGCAGAAAAAGATTTGCGTGCTTTAGCAGCACAGTGGGGATTCCCAATCATTCCGTGCAATCTTTGTGGTTCGCAAGAGGGAATGAAAAGGCAAAAAATTAAAAAATTATTGCAAGACTTAGAGGCAGACATTCCATATTTGGGTTCTTCGATGTTAAAAGCGATGAGTAATGTGCGTCCCTCGCAGATGTACGATAAAAATATTTGGAATTTTGATGAGTTTAAGAAAGATCCTCGGGATGTTGATGGCACCGATGCTCTGCTTCTTTAAAATAAGGTTGATTCGTATCCGTTAAATCGTTATATATTTGATCTCGATTTGCGGGGTGGTAGTTAAGTTGGTTATAACGTCCGCCTGTCACGCGGAAGGCCGCGGGTTCAAGTCCCGTCCACCCCGCCATCTTTTTTCTTAAAAAGATGTTGGCCGAATAAATGTGACAAATCTGTTCAATCAACCCATCGAGTTTTCTTCATAACACTAAATGCAAAACTATGGTTCTACGGTTCTACTTTGTAAGTTTGGATTTTTTAAACAAAACCCATTTGCGATTGAACTTGGTCGAACAGTTGTTTCGATATCAAAGGTGAGTGTTTACCTTTGAAGTAGGGTTCTACGGTTTCTTGGTATTCAATCCGATGCCAATTTTTTGCTTAAAGCCACGAAGATCATGAAATTTTTCCCAATTCAGAGGAAAAAACTTTTCGATTTCTCTTTTGCAAGCGAAAGTAATCGTACGATTGTGCTAAATTTACTCAACCGATCCGGAGGGTAATTGTGATAACTGAACAGGATGAAACGCGACCACCCCAATTCGTCTCGCTGCATTCAGCAGACGGACGCATGATCAATAGCCGAATCAGCGTACCGGAAAAGTTTCTGCTCATGACAAATGTTTTTGAGCCACAGTTGAATGGCTATTACTGTGGTCCGGCTTCGGCTGTGATCGTCATAAATTCCATACATCTTAAAAAATATTCAACTAGAAAGATGATCAATCCATCGCTTTACCTTCGAGCAGTGAACGAAAAAACTGGTCTCAATCAAGAAACTTTTTTCAACGAGAAAACTGAACTTGTAAAATCGCACTCAACCATTTGCGAAAAAGGTCATCCAAACAACGGAATTCAAATAAGGGAGCTTGGTAAGATGATGGAAGTTTGGGATACCAAACCCAAGCTTACAATTGTTGATCAAACCATCAAGGACTCGGTTGTTAAAAATGAATTGATCGCAGCCCTCCAATCACACAATGTCTATGTTATTGCGAATTTTTGCGGGGTTGTCCTGGGTCAGGGCGCCTGTGGGCACATTTCACCGCTGGTCGCATACGATGCCGAAACAGACAGCGTTCTTTTGTTGGACGTGAATCCAGGGCAGAGGCCGTGGACCTGGGTCAAGCTCAGCTCGATAATTGAAGCGATGAAAACTTTTGATGTAGTAGAAAATCGTGGTTATCTCATAATTACGGATATTCCCTCATGAAGCGATATTTCTTCGCAACCCTATTGGGAGCATTTTATTTACAATCAGGACATGCATCGACGGCTCAGCCCGTGAAGAACGCTAAGTATTGCACCATAGAGTGGACCTTTAGCGCAGGATCTGGCACCGAGATTGGGCCGGACAATGAAATTGCCATTGAGTTCAATAAATTTATCAAAAAAAATATGAGCGAAACACTCGTCAAATGGAAAGAACTTTTTGCGGAACTTCCAGGTTTTACCGATCTAAGCAAGTCGTACACTCCCTACTTATTGGACAAAGTTTGTTCATTTTATGCAGTTAGTATGACCGCTACTGAGGACAGAAGTAGAATTTTGAATATTATTCCATTCTATGCGGGAAGAACCATGGTTGTGGTGCGAAGTGAAGATCGAAAGAAATTTTCAGGTATTGAATCACTCAAGGGTGCTTCAACCGTAGTAATAAAAAACACTACTTATGCGCAATGGCTTAAAACAATTTCCCAACAGCGCAAGAATCTCAATCTGAATGTGTTGGAGCTAGAAACTGGACACACGGTCGAATATCTCTTGTCTAAAAAGGTAGATTTCATCCAGCTGGACACCATCCAAGCACTGTATTTTATGAACCACTATCGCGATCAGGTAGCCATGGCGTTTCCGACAGGCCCAAATGAAAGAATTGGCTGGGGTTTTGCCAAAGCCGATAAAAAAACGCCTGAGATGTTTCAAAAGTTTATTAGCGAGCAACGAGCGAATCCAGGATCGAAAATAAATTCCATTTATAAAAAATATTTTGGCGTCACTCTTAAAGAATTTGACAGTTTGGTTTTTTCGTCGGTGCAAAACTAGGTGGTTCAAATGAAATGGACAGTCAGAAAAACCATCGAAACCTGTGTCACCGTATCATTTCTAATGTTGCTTGTTCTAATAGCTTCCTACTTTTCGTATCTCATGTACATGCAGAGATCCTTTGATAAGGAAAAAACAATTCACTTCCTAACGTCAATTTCCGAAGGACAATTGCCCTATTTTACTACTGAAATGAATGATCACAACCTTCAAGTTTTGCAGTCTCGCAGTGAAATTCTAAAGGCCACCTATCGAACGCAAGATCTCGAACTTTATCTTTTTGATCAAAAGGGCAAGCCCCTTCTTAGTTCAACCATATCAGAGAAAAACCTGCAAAATCTGACCGTGCTAAATATCTTTGAAAGCGAAGGAAAAATATTTTTAAAACGGGAGATTACGGTCGGAGAAGATTTGCTCGGATATTTAATTTTAAGCGCCAGTCGTAGCTCTCTTTCATCAATTTTTTTAGAAGAATCTTTGGTGTGGGTCTTTGTCGTGATTATCGCAGTGATGGCGGGCATGCTACTTTTTCTTAGGTATCTGTTGCGAAGGCTTATGCTCGTGCCGTTAAGATCATTGCTCGGCAGAGTTATGTTAATTGATGGGTTTATCGGCAGCAGTGATGGAAGCTCGCCTTTTGAAAAGGTGGAATCTAAAATTGAAGAGTTCGACCAAATTAACTTGGCGCTGCTAAAGTTATCGTTAAATCTGAAAGATTCCTTGCGTGATAGGATTATGTTTGAAAAAGAATCCACTGCATCGAGAACCCTTGCGGAGACCTCCAAACAAGTTGCCCACGACATCCGATCACCGCTTTCTGCATTGTCCATGGTCACGAGTACTCTTAAAGACCTTCCTGAGGAAAAACGCCTTTTGATTCGCAATTCAGTTCAAAGAATTAACGACATTGCCAATGATCTTTTGCAAAAAGGAACGCCCGATAAAGTTGCGACAAATTCTGGAAATTTCGAAAAGAAACAGGCCGTGAATGTAAATAAATTATCCTTAGAATTTATTCCTGTCATCGTTGATATGCTCGTTTCGGAAAAGCGAATGCAGTTCCGTGAGCACGCTGGAATTGATATTGATGTGGATCTTAGCGATAGCTTTGGTGCCTTTTCCAATGTCGACAGCGGCGAGCTAAAGCGAGTCATAAGTAATCTGGTTAACAATGCTGTTGAGGCATTCAATGAAAGCAAAGGTCGGGTTGTTGTTGGCGTAACGAAGGGCAATTCTAAGGTCGAAATCTTTGTTCGCGATAATGGAAAAGGAATTCCTGAACATGTATTGAAAAAATTGGGTGAATTGGGTGTTACAAATGGCAAAGATGGTACGTCTTCCGGAAGCGGACTTGGTGTATACCACGCTAAGAAAACCATCGAATCATTCGGGGGAAAATTTAAGATTGACTCTGAAGTTGGTCAAGGAACAACCATGCGGATGATTTTACCGATGGCCGATACCCCAGCATGGTTTGCAGATAAGATTGACCTTACCGGGAAGTCAATGCTTGTGTCGCTCGATGACGATATTTCAATCCACCAAATTTGGGCTGGCCGACTAAGCAGTCTTGGTGCTCTACAGATAAACCACTTGAAAATCCAATCTGGTGACGTGTTTCATAAATACGTTTCGGAAAACATCAATTTACTGCGCTCAACACTGTTTCTGGTGGATTTTGAGCTGCTCAATCAGACACGGACCGGGCTTGATCTAATTGAGGGCTTAGGACTTGAAAAATATGCCATCCTGGTTACAAGCCGATATGAAGAAAAAGACATTCAAACAAGGGCAGCTAGAATCGGTCTCAAGCTACTTCCGAAATCATTGGCAGGCTTTGTTCCATTTGAAGTTGGATTGCCCAAGAGTAAATTTGATTTTGTATTGGTTGATGATGATCCACTGGTTCGTATGACCTGGGAAATGGCAGCAAAGGATCAAGGAAAGGCCCTGGTGTGCTTTAGTTCTGGTGAGGCTATTAAATCAGTAATCAAAGATATTTCTTCGGAGAGTAGGTTTTTTATCGATTCGAACCTGGGCAAAGATGAAAAAGGGGAAGACCTGGCTAAAGAACTCTTTGATTTGGGTTACCACAATCTATATCTCGCGACTGGCTATGAGCCAGACCAATTCGCCCATGTCACCTGGGTGAAAGGGATCGTCGGGAAAGATCTTCCCTCTTAGGAAAAAATGATTAACAGCAACTGACGGCGTAACTAACTGAAGCTATTTTCTTCTTTTGGTTCGTTGTAATAATAAAATAAGGATGATCCGTGAAGGTTGAAGAATTAATAAAAATGTTATCGCAAATGCCAATAGATGCGCTTGTACTTGTAGACGGTTACGAGGATGGCCTTTCGGATCCTTCGCCGCCAGAGTTGATTTCTGTAAATTTAAACGTCAATAGAGAAGAATACTATGGTCCGCACAGTAAAGACGATCAAGGCCAAGTGAGGGCTGTCGTTCTCCATAGGAAGCCAAACTTTCTCAGTTAAACCTCTGGCTGTTGGCCAATTTTGCGATTTGGGGTCCTTTGGTGCTGGTCGCTTTTTCAATTTTTTCTTATGTTAGCTTCGGCTGCGGCGTAGTTAGTTCTGTTCTTTGAGTAAAATTAGAATCTCATCCATTTTTTCTTGAATAACTTCTTTTTTTCGACTGGCTATCGCGGTTTTCATGCAGGATTTCATGTGGCCTTCGATGATTGAAGTTTCGAGTGCTTTGAGCGCGGATCTGACTGCTTTGATTTGATGGACGATGTCAGGACAATAGCGTTGGTCATTGATCATGCGTTCGATGCCTGAAACCTGACCTTTGATTCTACTTAGGCGTTTCAGTTCGCCAGTGTGATCGTGTGGAGCTGAGAGCTGAGCGCTAAGTTTTTTTGCTTTTGTTGTCTTTTTCACGGCCGATCTCCTGATCTTGTTTGTATACCCAGGTAGGGTATCAGTCAAATATAAATATTAAATGTTAATTGTTGTTGAGTAAAATAAAGAAATCACTCTGTTTGTTTTTTTGATTAACTTGAGAAAGTTAACTTTTTATCATGAATAAGGTCGCATAAGTTTAATTTAAATTGATAAAAATAGCTTGTTTTGAATTGAGACAGAACATACCCTGTATGGGTATGTAAGTTTAGGTAATAAAAATTATTAGATGGCGCATCAGATGGAGGCTTGTATGAGGAAAAATTTAATTTGTTGTTTGCTTGTAGCTGTTTTTTCACAATTGGTATTTGCTCACGGTGAAGATCAAAAAGGTCCTCATGGTGGCTATGTTCGAATGCCCGGCGCGTTTCATACGGAGTTAGTTCAGGATGGGAAAAATAAAATCAAAGTATATTTGCTTGATATTGATTGGAAAAACCCTTCGATAAAAGATTCTTCTGTAAAGGCTTTTTTGAAAGGCAAGAAAAATAAAAATCTAGAATCTAAATGCGAAGTAATGCAAGATTACTTTTCATGTACTTTTGCTGAGTCGGTTGATTTGGGCAAAAAAGGTGAGTTGAAAGTTATGCCGATTCGCGAGGGTCAAAAAGGAAATGCAGCAGTGTATCGATTGCCGTTTGGGTTGGAAGCTGCTCAGGATATGTAGGAGATATTAGGTAAATGTTAGATCGAATCATTAAAATTGCTCTTTCCAACCGTTTGATTGTGGTTTCGCTTGCTGCTTTATTGTTTTCATATGGTGGATATGTGGCAATGCATTTGCCTATTGATGTATTTCCCGATCTAAACCGTCCGACCGTGAATATTATGACCGAAGCTCCAGGACTTGCTCCTGAAGAAGTCGAAGCTTTGGTGACGTTTCCTTTGGAAACTACTTTGAACGGGTTGCCAGGGGTTGAGAGAGTTCGATCAAGCTCAGGTGTTGGCTTGAGTGTGATTTATGTTGAGTTTTCGTGGGGCACGGATGTTTTTCGCAATCGACAGTTGGTGCAAGAAAAATTAACGCTGGCTCGTGAAAAATTACCTAAGGGTTTATCGCCTGTGATGGGTCCGATTGCTTCGATCATGGGTGAGATTCAGTTGGTGGGTTTGACCTCTCGCGATCCAAAAATAAATCCAATGGATCTAAGAACAGTTGCTGACTGGACGATTCGTCCAAGGTTGTTGAGCATTCCCGGTGTTTCTCAAGTTATTTCGATTGGCGGTGGCGTTCGTCAATATCAAATTTTATTATCAGCAGAAAAAATTCAAAAACTTCAGTTGCCGATTGCTGATATTGAACACAACCTTTCTGAGATCAGTTTGAATTCGACTGGCGGCTTTATTAATATCGAAAAAAATGAATCTTTAATTCGTGTTCTTGGTGCCATTCGCGATAGAGATGAAATATTGAATTCTGTTGTTGGTATGCACTTAGGAAAGCCAATTTTGGTCAAGGATGTTGCTGTGGCGCAAGAGGCCGTACAAGCCATGCGTGGTGATGCCAGTGTGAATGCCAAGCCTGGTGTGATCATGAGTATCCAGAAACAACCTGGAGCGAGCACCATTGATTTGACTTTGGAAATTGAAAACGCCCTGGGTGAATTAAAAAAGACATTGCCAGAGTATGTTGAGTTGAATCCGGATTTGTTTCTACAATCAAATTTTATTAAAAGTTCTATCGACAATGTCAAAGAGGCATTGCGTGATGGTGTGGTTTTGGTATTGATTGTTTTGTTTTTATTTTTATTAAATTTTAGAACCACCTTAATTACTATTACGGCCATTCCGTTGTCTTTTGTTTTGACTGCGATTGTTTTTAAAATTTTCGGATTGTCAGTCAATACAATGACGTTGGGTGGTTTTGCGATTGCCATCGGTGAGTTGGTTGATGATGCAATTGTTGATGTGGAAAATGTATTCCGCAGGTTGAGAGAGAATAATGACAGTGCGAAACCCAAAAATTCTCTTTTAGTTATTTATGAAGCATCTAGCGAGGTTCGCAATTCAATTGTTATTGCGACGGTTATTGTTTGTTTGGTTTTCGTTCCACTATTTAGTATGGGCGGAATCGAAGGTAAACTTTTTGTACCATTAGGGATCTCTTATGTTATTTCATTGCTGGCCTCGATGGTGGTCTCGTTAACGGTGACTCCGGTATTGTGTTCGTATTTATTGACCAAAGGAAAACTTTTACAGCATAAAGATGGCGCGCTGGTTTTGTTTTTAAAGAAAATTGATAGAAAAATTTTAAACAAATCATTGCAGCGTCCGTACCTTGTGATCTCTGTGACAATGTTTTTGTTTATTGCAGCACTTGGTTTGTCCTTTACCTTGGGACGTGATTTTTTACCTAAATTTAATGAGGGCACGGCGACGATTTCAATGATGGCGCAACCTGGAATTTCTTTAAATGAATCCAATAAAATAGGAAAAAAAGCAGAAGAATTGATTTTAAGTTCTAAAGAAGTCAAATCAGTTTCGCGAAGAACTGGGCGGGCCGAATTGGATGAACATGCCGAAGGGGTGCATTCCTCAGAAATTGATGTGGATTTTAATGAGGGTGGTCGACCTCGCGAATTGGTGTTGAGTGAGATGAGAAAGAATTTATCAAGTCTCGAGGGTGTATTCATTAATATTGGTCAGCCTATTTCACATCGTTTGGATCATTTATTGTCAGGAGTGAGAGCTCAAATCGCGATCAAGTTATTCGGAACTGATTTGGCGATTTTGCGTGCTCGTGCTGCCGATATAAAAAAGGCTATTGAAGGAACAGAGGGTCTTGTTGATTTGCAAATTGAACAACAGGTGTTGATTCCTCAGGTGAAAATCCAATTGATGCGTGATGAGGCTGCCAAGTACGGAATTGTCGTGGGTGATTTGGCACAACTGTTGGAAAAAGCTTTGCAGGGTGATGTTGTTGGTCAGATTTTAGAAGGGCAAAAAAATATTGATGTTCTGATGCGTTTTGATGAAAAATCAAGATCTGATTTAGAGCTGATTAAAAAAACTCCGGTTAAAATTATGCCTGATGGCAGTCGGATTACAGTTGAGAAAATTGCTGATGTTTTCGAATCGACTGGACCTAACATTGTGAATCGCGAAAATGCACAAAGAAGAATTGTCGTGATGGCAAATTCTTCAGGTCGTGATTTGGATAGTCTGGTTAAAGAAATTCAGAGCAAGATCAGTGACAAAGTTCATTTGTCTGAAGGGTATTTTGTAACTTACGGAGGACAGTTTGAGAGTCAACAACAGGCAGCAAAACTGATGACGTTTTTGGCGATTCTTGCGATATTGTCTGTTTTCATCGTTTTGTACATGCATTTTAAATCTGTGTTTATTGCTATCCAGGTTATGCTCAATATTCCTATGGCATTTATTGGTGGTGTTGTTGCCATTTATCTAACCAGTAAAACTATTTCAGTCGCAAGTCTTGTTGCTTTTGTTACCCTGTGTGGAATTGCTTCACGAAACGGCATCATGATGATTTCTCATTATCTACATTTGATGAAACATGAGGGTGAGATTTTCTCTGAACAAATGGTTATACGTGGCTCGCTGGAAAGATTGGTTCCAGTTTTAATGACGGCATTGACAGCCATCTTAGGGCTATTGCCTTTGGCTTTTTCGGGTGATTCGCCAGGCAAAGAAATTTTGCATCCAGTGGCGGTGGTCATTGTTGGTGGTTTGATCAGTTCGACGTTGTTAGATATGTTTGTAACCCCAGCGGTGTTTTATCATTTCGGTAGAAAGTCAGCTGAGGATAGTATTAAATTAGTAGATGAAAAAAATATTTTTCAAGGAGAGTAAAATGAATTTTAAAAATATATTAGCAATTGCAGGTTTATTAATAGCTACAAATGTTTTTGCACACGAAGGTCATGATTTATTACCTGGAAATTTGAAAGCAAATCATGGAGGAACGGTAAAGGCTGGTAAAGAAATAAATTTGGAATATGTTGTCGCAGGCAGTGAAGTATCGTTATATCCAATTTCACATGAAGGTGTGGATTTGTCAGCGAATGACGTTAAAATTACGGCTACTGAAAAATCTCCCAAAGGTAAAAAAGTAGACAGTAAACTTGAAGTTAAAAACGGTGCTTATGTAGCAAACGTTGATTTTAAAGGTGCATACCGAGTTGAAATGAACGTCACAGCAAACAATAAAGGCAAAGTAAGTACTTTTAAATTTCAGGTTGAAAAATAATGAAATTCATTTCTGTTTTTGTTTATTCATTCTTATTAACAGTGGCTGTTGCAAATCAATCGCAGGCACTGGTGGGATTAGAAAATTTAGAAAGTCGGCTGATTGTAAATAACAGTCAGCTTTTAGCATTGCAAAGTGCCGTTTCTGAAAAAGAATCGTTAGCCCGAGCTGCGTATTCAGAATTTTATCCTACATTGAATGCCGTCGGTGGATGGCAACAAAATACAACCGATGAATTGAATAAAACAGAAAAAGGTTACGTTGGTTATCTTGAAGGCAAATTAAATCTTTTTAAAGGCTTTAAAGATTCTTCGGTATTAGATCAAAACAATATTGATATTAAAATTTCACGTCTAAATTATGAATTGAAACATCGTCAGATGCATTCTCAGTTGGTTGAGGTCATCAGTGATATGGCCTTTCTTCATCAGTTTGAGAAGATTTTAGATGAGGAAAGTCAGCTTACAGCCGAACATAAAAAAATGGCTGCCAAAAAAGTCACAGCAGGGCTGACTGGTTCGGTGGACAATCTAGAGTTTGAATTGCGTGAAACTGAAATTGCCATTGAGAAAAGACAAATTCAACAACGGCACAACGAGGCTCATCATAAACTCATAGCCATTTTTGGTGAAGAAATTAAGGATGAGGAATTAGATAAAATTTATTTCAGCAATATAGAGACTTTTTCCAAATCTTTAAATGCTGATTTTATTGCCGAAAATAATTTGGAGATTCAAAATTCAATAATGACTTACCAAAAAATTCAATTTGAAAAAAACGAATTGAAAGCGGATTTTCTTCCTTCTTTGGATTTTTCATATAGTTATGGTCGTTTGACAGCAACCGAAGATAGTCATTTAAAAATGAATGAATCAAAGTACGCAGTGTTGCTGACGATTCCATTATTCTCTGGTTTTAATTCTTATTACAAAACTCAGAGCTTGACTGAAAAACTTTCGACAGCAGACCATGATAAGAATCAAAAAATTCATGACATTCAATCTTCTCACCGTATTTTAAAAACAAAATTGCAAGAGTTGTTAGATCTTTATCAGATCAATGAGAAAAAAGTTGTAACGATTAATCAGTATTTTGAGCACACTCTGGCAGAGTATAAACGCGGAATTAAAAATTCCCCAGATCTGGTTTCAGCCACAGAGAGATTGTTCTCTGTCAAAAAGAAAAAATACGAGATTTTGCGCGAGTTAGAAATCCTTAATGCTCAGCTGGCGGTGTTATGAGTAACGTAAGGATACAGGTCAGAATAAGTCCTAAGAGAGCCAGTCCACATAGGTAAAGATAAACAAAAATAGCTTTAAAAATATCTTCTAGAGCTTCTAAAAAAAGTATAAGTAAATGGTGTTGTACAATTTTCGATTAACTAGCTTTAGAAAATGTGAACCCAAATTCAAAATGACCACCACAAGCAGAAGCAATTTTGGACAGAAATGGAATAGATGGTGTTCGCTTATCCGTGCCACTCTCTAGGCGTGCGATCACGCTTTGCGAAGTTCCAACTTTTTTTGCAAGCTGGGCTTGAGTTAGATCAGCTTTTAAACGCGCCGATCTAACCGCATGAGCAATTTCTGTTTTAGAGCTTTCTTCTTCATAGTGCATGCGAACAGATGGATCTTTAAGTAATTTTTTGAAAAAATCTTTTCCTGATTTTGTATTTTTCATAACCCTAAAACCTCTTTCATTCTTTTTTCAGCCAGTTCTAAATCGTTTAATGGCGTCTTTTGAGTAGTCTTTTTAAATACGTGCAGCCAAATCATAGTATTCGATTCTGCGACTACATAAGCAATGCGGTAGCCGCCACTTGGAGCGTTGAATTTCACTTCCCAAGTTTTCCACGCAATGGCTTAAACTGAACCCTGGGGCAATCTAAGCCGTATTTTTCGATACCATTAAAAATATCGGCAAAACGAGCCTGATCTACTTTAGATAGTTCAGAGATAAAATCCTCAATCGGTGAAGTTCCACGCTTTACTTGGTACAATTCAATTTTCATCTTTTTCATTATATCCATTTGGCTATATATTGCAAGTTATTTAAAACTTCTGGATTACATATTTTCTTGCTCGCGTCTCGTATAGACTTTCAGCTTTAAATGTTAGATTTTTACTTTGTCTCAATCAGGTTAAAATTTTTGCAAGCACGAAGATTTGGATTTATTTCGGCCTCAAGCTCGATAGAATCACTGCGGATTTCATTCACTGTTTGAATGTAATTGGCCTGAGAATCTTTAAATTCTTTGATGGCTGTCTTGTTAGCAATCACCTGCTTAATTACATTTGATAATAGCTCATTAAATTCTTTTATTTTTTTATTGTCATGAATACCTTTTTTATATAGCTCCTGAACCGGGACTTTTAAATCACAATTTACAAATTTTTTATCAATGCCGCGTAAATGAAAGGCCTTCGATAGCCCTCAAGCAGATTATTTTCAGGCGTATTATCTGATAGAAAATTGCGAAATCTATCATCGGCATCACGTTCATCTTTCTCGGTTTGTAATTTTCTTTGTTCTTTCTCTTTGTATTTTGATGTAATTGCCGTCATGTTTTGATTCTTAGTACGCCAATAAACACAATTTAACCTTTGATGATCCGTCTGACTTCTAAGTTGGATATCACAACTTTTTTGTTTACAAATACTGTCCGTCCATTTTTGCAATTGAGTTGTGAAATTATTTATGCCCTCGGGCTTTAATACGCTGTCAAAATGTCCATTCGAATTTAATGAAGAACCCAACATACTGACTTCAATATTAGTGTTATCATTTTTTAATGCTTTCAAAGCGAATTCCAACAAAGAACCTTGTTTCGATGAATTTCGATAATCAACAGTATTCATGGGAATATGCGTAGAATCCCATCGATATGTTCCAGTTTTCAGTTTCGCTAATGAGGCTGCAAAAACATCAGAATATCCTCCGGTAAATCCCATTGAATTTTCACCTGCAATATTCATAAGACATAAATTTTTAAATTGTTCGAATTGCTTCATAGCATTGCCCGAATAACAACTGGCATTTACGATAGCAACCTTGACCCCTTTTCGCTCAAGTTCTGCAACAACCTCTTGAAGGTTTGCCATAGAATAATAACGATCAGAAGGGCGTGATAAACCGTTATTATCAGCAAATGTGCTGGCCAAGCCGATTGTTTGGGAATTTAAATTTTTCCCCTCATTTTTTCTACCTAAAAATTGTTTTTTTTCATTTTCAGATAGGTTGTCATAAGGTAAAAAACCATGATCTGAAATGTACAATAAAACTTGATCTCCGGTCTGACCTTTTTTTATTAAATTATTCAGCGATTTTTCAAGGTTGATTCTTGAGAGAACACCATTACTGTCTGTTTTATTATGTTCGCTGCCAAACAATATTGTCTGCTGCCAATCAGCACCTAATCCACGACTGATATTTTGAACCTCTGACCCAAACATAATTTCTTCATCTTCAGATGTTCGTTCTTCCCCGCCGCCAAGAATCAACGCATGATTTTTTGCGTGGCTATTGAAGCAGAAAAAAATAACTATAAATAACTTCCAAATGCTTAAAATATTTTTTTGAGTCTTCATTATCGACAGTTTAGCAGTTAAAAAGCCGGCCCATAAAATAATGTTTTATTTAACTTTTCATAAGTACCCAAAGGTCCAGATTGTTTTCGTCAGTAGATAATTCAAGGTCTAGGTGAGACGATAAATGCTATTTTCTTTCTGATGCAAACCCATTCATTAACCACCTTGCCAGGAGTTAGTTTATCTAATTGATTAATCCATACATTTGGCTAAACTTTAACTCAGGAGTTACTATGGCAACAATGATGACGATCTTGTTTTTTGTCCCTTTTCTGATTCCATTGATTTTCCTTACCTTGATGAGCAATAGAAAAAAGATTTCAATGTTTGAAATGAAAATTGCTAATTTTTTACTCCAAAAGGGCTGGATCTTTTGGATATTGCAAGCGGCGTTTGGATTTTTCTGGGGAAAGCTTTTGAAAGGAGAAATAGGGGTTCTATTAACATTGTTCATACCTAATGCGGTTTTTTTTATTTCATACTATCCGTTATTTATTCAAAAGAATAGAACTCTTATAAACCTCGGCGTAGAGGTGTATTTTTGTTTCGTTTCGACTTGTTTTTTTTGGTCAGAATCTGTTGGACCACACAACTGGGAAGCAGGTGGATTAGCTTTTGTTTTTATCTTTCCCGCCCTTTTCGTGATGTGTTTGATAACCACTTGCATTCTTGCATATAAAAAAAACTCTGAGGTTTCTAAAGTTAATCATAGAAAGTCTAGCTATAAGTTCATTTTAATTCTTGCAATAATGCTTCTTATTCTCAAGCTCGCCACTAACGCTTTGTTTTAACAGTTTGGTAAAAATGAACGGCCATTATTTTTTCTTAAAGCGTGAAGTTCGATCTTCATTACGAACTAAAGGTTTTGTTTTGCCGTCGATGATTTCATTCATGCCTAAAAGTCTTCTTTGTAATGATTCAATTTCACTTTTAAAGCCAGCGTAAATTTCTTCAGACATAATAATAAAACTTTGGCCGTCGCGGCGGTTTATTCTTACAGGTTCGCTAACGGCTGCATCCATATAATCTTTAAGTTCAGATCTAAATTTCTTAGCGTTTGCACTTTGCACAAAACACCTCCTGATTTTTCAAGAGTACTCTTTGGCAAGCTAAGGTTTCTGTTTTTTCTTCTAGACAGAAGCTGCCTCGAGCCCAAGGTTAGATTACAAAGGTACAAAGGATTCAGGCTCAAAGTGAGCTTCGACACCCACCGGGCCCTGTTTAATAATCAATAACTAAGGTTTAGATGGTCTTCTGAGTGAGCTCCGATGCTATAACCATAGCTATAAATAAAAAACCTGCATATGCTGTATAAAAAATATTCTGTCTAAAACTCTGACACTATCGCTTTTCTGTAAATACATTAGAATCCGGGTTCATTTACAACCCTATGACTGAGCCGTCTTGTTTACCCCCGATTTTCAGTCGTACACACAGGAGATTCTATGTATCGTTCCATTTTAAAAATGGCTGTTTTAGCGTTGAGCTTATCAGTCAGTGTTTCCGCGTTTGCTGATCAGTATGATGATGTCATGTCAAATCAAGTGCGTGCACCAATGTGGGTGGATTTGCGTGATGTAGGCCGTTACAATCCATCAAGAATGAAAGATGCACAAGTGATTGTGGATTCAGTCAATAAACAGTGGTCTAAATTCGGAGCTCAAGGTGAGCAAGTTTATGGAACGATTGCTTTGCAAGAACGTCCTGAAAAAATGGGTTCAAGCGCAATCAATTATAAAAACATGTCTGTGTTTATTAAAAGAGCTGATGGCTCATTTGTATTTCGAGTATTTAATGTTGTTGTTGATAACGCAGCAGGTGTTCGTTCTGTTGTATCAGTAGAAACAACACGCGAGGTTGATTTAGCAGATTCGGAATTTTCTATCAATGTCGCTATTGCTGAACAGCAAGTTGTGTTGGAAGATATAAAAAATGATATTCGTATGATTTATCCAGTTGGTGTTGGTGGTATTGATCCAGGTTTAATTGCCAAGGGTAAATATGAAAGTTTAACACCATTGTTTTCTAATGGTAAAATCGAAAAAAAATATGCTTATTCAAGTCGTAAAGCACCAGCTTATTATCGCGGACAGCCATTTATGCCCATTACCAACAGAGCAGGTTCTAGAACTTCGATTGCATTTCATATTACAATCTTATCTGATTCAGATTGGAAACATGCGGGTCCGAATTATCTAGTTCGTGGTTATGATTCGCATGGTTGTTTGCGTTTGCGCCAAAAAGATTTGTCTGAAATGGCGAATATTTTATTTAATGGATCAAAACCATCTATTCCTGTGAATGTAACTCTGTTTATGAAGAATTCTGCGCAATATGCTGATCTTGGTACGAATTCTGCGGCGGATTCGAAAGAAGGAATCATTCGACAAGTTCACCCGTATCCGTACAACATGAAATATTACCAACGTGTTAAAAACTTTGATGGTACCTACCAACGTGATGCAAAAGAACATTTGGTAATCACTGAAAAAGCAGCTGGTATTGTTAATATCACGAAATTAACAGCTTTTTCTGTTGATGATATGAGTCTAGAAGAAATGCGTAAAGTTCTTGCTGAAGATGCTGGTTCTGTTCCTGCCAAGTAAGTAGATCAAGTGCGAATGCATCAGTCATGGTGCATTCCGCGTATTTCATTTACATTCAATTATGTCTATGAGCATACTTTTATAATCATTAAAATGAGGTGAAAGTATGTTCGGTGTGATTTTAGGTTTAATATTATTTTTGATTATTCGTTATGGCATAGGTGGCCTGTACACCGTTGATCAAAACGAACGTGCTGTGAAAACTATTTTTGGACGTGCAGAGCGAGTCAAAAATGCAGCAGGCGAAGAGCTGTGGACATCGTCGGATGTCAGTTTGTCGCAAGAATTGCGTCCAGATGAAATGGATCGCTATAAATATCCCAAAGTTCGAGTGATCATGCCAGGTGGTCCTTATTTTAAAATGCCTTGGGAAAAAATATATAAAATTTCAATTGCAACTCAAACTGTGAATATGGCCTATGATCCACAGTCCAATGCTGCAAATTTAAATGGAAAAAAATTAGAAGCTGTCACCAAAGATCAGCTCAACACAGGGCTTATTGGTCAAATTCGTTTTGGTGTTTCAGAAAAAAATATTTATGCATATCTTTTTGGTTTAAGAGATCCAATATCGCATGTAATGGGATATTTTGTTTCTTCGTTGCGTGATCGTGTAGCCAATTTCTCTGCTCCTAAGACAACACTTGCAGAGGGGGAAATGGTAACCGCTGATTCCATCGGAATTTCAATCAATGATTTGCGCAAAAATCTACGTTCCTTGAATGATCATATGTTGGTTTCTTGTCAGTCCTCAGAGGCAAGATACGGCATCGTCATGGATGCATCGCTGATTACAGGAATTGAACCACCAGATGATGTTGAGTCCGCACTGGCGGCGATTAATACCGCTCACAATCAGGTTTCTTCGGATATCAGTTTGGCGCAAGCCAAAGCCGATCAAACCATGGTGCAATCTCGTCGTGCTGTTGAGATTGAAACATTAAAAGCGCAAGCCGAAGCAGAGCCATTGCGTTTGTTGGCCGCTGGTTTGTTAGAGCTAAAGAAAAACAGTGGTGGTTCTTTAGATCTGTATTTGCGCAATGTGAAACTGAATTTATTAAAACACACCAAGAAAGCTATTATTGAGGTGGAAAAATGATCGATCTAATTTCAACATTGATGGAAATGAATTGGATGACAACGGCGATGGCAACCTTTGTGGTTTGTCTGGGACTGGTGCCACTGGTTTTAGGTCTTCTTAAAGTTTTAGGTTGTTATGTTGTCGTCGAAGAGAGATTTGCCCAAGTTTTTACTTTGTTTGGTAAAGTCGAACTGACCTTGAGCGAGCCTGGTTTGCATTTTTTATGGCCGAAATTAACTTGGAAAGCCTTGATAATGAGTACGATGGGTCAGGTTTACACGGTGGATTTACGTTTGGATCAACAATATCAGCGCAGTCTCGCGGTGA
>CAZMVK010000007.1:0-43423 GCA_964569545.1 uncultured Bdellovibrio sp. | reverse complement strand
GCTGTATTCCTCAGCGCTAATTTTTTTAATTGTTCCACCGATAGGATCTGTATAAAGGTGAGTGGAAGCTTCAAGAGTCATATACATTCCATTTGGTAAATATCCACCAATGGCAGCCTTGGTTCCGTGTGTGTCGCCATAATCATCTGGAGTATTTTTTAGACCAACGATGCGCAAGAAATTATAATCATTTGTTAGCGATACATAAACGGAGATACCTTTATTAGGTAAAAGCGATTTATTTAAAGCGGTTTTATTTTTAATTTCAGGAGGAACCACATCAAGAGAGGCGTAATCCAAACGAATCACGGCTAGAATAGATGAGTTGTCGTTGTTATTGCGCACCGATGTTTCATCTAAAATCTGAGTTCTTACGTTCTGGTAAAAACTTTCGGATTTTTTCATTAATGCCTGAGAGTGATTAGAATAAATTAAACAACCCATTAAAATAAAACTGTTAGCAGTAGATCGTAGATGCGTGTTGTTTTTACTGAAAATTTTCATTGGGTCCGTCTTTCGTTTTGAGTGAAATAATTTTTTCTGTAGATTTTGTTAGTATATTGCGGTTGATATTTTGTAGGGCGGTAATTTTTTTTAGTAAATTAATTTTAGTTTGAGAGCGTGGGTCGTGAAATAAATTGGCTTGTATTTCTAGAATTTTAATTTGGCTTTGATTGAAAGCGACAAGCTTTTGATAGCGTTTGTTCAGATCGCTGACCGCTTCTGACTCTATTGTTTGTGATTTCGATTGTTCGAAAGCTATTAGAGGTTTATATAAGGGTTGAGAAACTTTTAATAATTCAGATGATTTCAAGCTATCAGATAGATCAGAGCTGTTTGAATTGTTTATTAAATCACCCAATGTTTTGCGATTATCATAAACTGTCCAACCGTAATAAGACAATAAACCGCTGAGGCCTGCGAAAAATGCGGCCTTGTTTTTTGCAAATGCAGAGGTCAGTAATTTTCTGCTGCCAATACTAAGGGCTACATGTAAAAAAGCGGAATAAAATTTTGGCATATATTCGGCAGAATAAATTTTGGCAATGATCAGGCTGTGAGCTTCTTTGTTATCGCCATAACAGTCATTTAAAGCCTTTGAAAAAGCTGGACTGTTTAAAATATACTGCGTGATTTTTGATTTTGACGTGTATTGAAAATTTCTAAATGATTTTTCAAAACTGTCATGTCGAATGAGATCCAGCATTTTTTCAAATTGTTCAGCGCCGACCAACGTTTGACCGCGAATAATATCTAATTTTTCTTGTTCGGATAACAACGAAATCACATCGAGAGTATTCCAATGACAGATTTCTTTGGTGGCATGATAGATATTTTGTTCGCTCAATAGAAACTCATCAGCGTGTGCAATCGCACCGCTTAAAAAAACAATCAAATTGAATGTTGTTAACAAAATTTTCGACATGATTTTTTATTCATTTAAACGCAAAAAAACCCCGTCTTTTGCAAGACGGGGTTTGGTGGTTCTTTTTAGATTATTTTTTAAGACCTAAAAGCTTTAGGCACTCGATCAATTTGCGAATCAATTCATCGCTATATGAACGAACATCTTGTTTTGCATTAGCGGCCAATTCAGTCAACGTTTCAAGAGTTGCTTGTGCACCAGTTTTGTGTGGATCTGAACTTGCTTTTGCAATGATTTTGCTCATTACGTCAATATGACTTTGAATATCAGCAGTACCTACAGAAGTTGCAATTTTAGTGACAACCAAAGATTGTAATTTCATAACTTGCAAAGCACTGCTGAGTTCAGCAGAAACACCAAGCTGAGCATCGCCTGATTTAGCAAATAATGTTAAAAATTCTGCGCTCACGCTGTTCATGTTTTTAACTGCATCTACGAATTTTTTATCATCTTCAGTTAGTTTACTTAAATCTGCTTTACGTAAAAACTCATCTGCAGCTGCAATTTTAATAGCAATATCCATTACAGAATGTGAAGTTACTGTGCCGTCAGAATTTTTAATATCAAAACTTTTTCCCATTGCTGTTGATAAAGCAGATTTGTTTGCTTTGCCGCCTGTGATACGAACGATTTCGACTAAAAGTGCTTCTTGCAACTGCTTTCCGCTTTTTCCTTTAGCTAGCTCTAGGCTTTCCAAGTGTGCTTTTTCAGATGTTTCGCCTAAACGACCACGAAAATCCTTTGCTGATTGAGCTTCAACAGCTTTGCCGCCTACTGCAAATGCAGGGGTGATTGAAACTGTGGTAATTGCCGTAGCTGCTAAAACTGACATACCGATTACAAAACTTTTTTTCATTGAAATCTCCTTTATATTTAGATTCAAAATTATTAATTTAAAACTGACAATTTACTTAAGAGCAAAACATCTGCCAAAATTCACCGATCAAATCCAATCTATTCGTTTTTAAATATTTTCTGTCTCATTTTGAAACATCAATATAGTCTAGAGCTTATTTACGTTGCCCACTGTCGACAAGTTTGACAGCAGAAAGTGCCAGGCCCTGTTTCTTGTCGCGTGCTGACAAGAAACAGGGCCTGGCACCTTTTATTTGGGGTTATTTGCTGGCTTCTTTCATTTCGCAGCCTTTTTCTAAAGCTGCATTAAGTTGAGAGCGGACAGCCATTGAACCAGATATTTGATTTTTTAATGCGTCCATAGACTCATTACATCTTGAGTTTTCGAATGTGCCTTTTTGATTGTGATTTTCACGGTAACTTACAAGGTTGATGGATTTAGCTATGCCTTCAAGATCATTTACAATGTTTGATAAGTTGTTCATTGCTGTTGAAATAATTTTTGCTTGTCCAGGATTTAGATAATCAGATAATTTTGCATTTTTGGATTTAGTATCGGTCGCAACTTCTTTGCCAGACTGTTTGTTTTGCGAAGAATCTGCTGTTTGAATTGTCGCAGCGGCACCTAATGCTAATTCTGTAAATGCTTTGATTTCATTTCGAATATCATCAGCAGCCTTTGTGATGGCGTCATTTTCCAACGTTGTGACTGGAGCCAATACACAAACCTTTTCAGTGTCAGGATTGTTTTTATCAGTCCTTAATTTTTCACACTGAGATGATTCATATTTCGCATTGTCGTTCAATGCTTTCATGCTACGAACTTTGATTTTCTCTGTAAGCATTTTTGTTAATGCTTCAAATTTGCGAAATATTTTTTCTTGAAATTCAAGATTGGCGAACTCTGGATGTCGATATTTTTCCGGCGTAGCATCTTTGCCATGAAAATATTGATCCTTAAATGCTGTGATATTCATCAAATTATTTTGTCTGATATAACGAATCAATTTTTTACGTCTTGGGCTACGATTGCTTGGCAACTGTGTTTCAAGATTTCGTACGTCTATAGCATTATAATTTGTAGATTGACCTTTATATAAAACTTCATATCCAGGTTGTTGTACAATATCTCTGACTATTTCGCCGGCGAACATTAGATTGATTTTTGCGTCAATTAAAATTGATGGTAAATAGGCGTTTGGCATATCACTTCGATTAAATTTCGAATCAGCCGCGTTGAAAGTTTCAACAACACGGGCGATATTTTGTTGATATAAACTTTCATATTGAGTCCATGATTTTATATACTGAGATTCAATATTTTCTTGCCACCAATTTTCAAAATTATTTTCATTTTGTGGAAAAATATTTTTCTTTACAAGGCCAGCGGTTAAAAAGTCATAGAGATTGTTGAATTGGCTATAAGATTTTTTATCCGCAGCAATTTGTGGTGATTGTAAAAGTACCGGAGTATTAAAAATTGTTGGAATCAATGCGGCTGTTTGCGGAGGCAATTGAAATTGAACAGAGTTGTCTAATACTTGTGGAGCAATAAAGCGTGCTGGAAAACCAATGGGGTCTAATACTACAGAATCAAACGCAATAGAGGATTGTTTCTTTTCTGCATTCGGGCCAAATATCATTGCAGCAATCATGGACTCAGTAAAGCTGTCAGTATGGATTGAGGCCGTGCTATCAGAGTTCCACCTTCTTTTATACTCTAACAATTCAGGAGTTTTTTCTAAAGACTGGGTCAGAGACTCATAATAATTTAAATAATTCATGCCAGGCAATGAGCCCCCAGTCGGGGTGCCAACTTTTGCTTGTAAAACTAGTAATAAGGTCTGAGTTAAGGCGCTAAGATGCTGATCATCTCCTTTTAACCCTAGATTGCTGACTGTAGACAATAAGGCATTTGAGAAATTCTCTGCATTAGGTGTCGAAATTAACGATAAGATTTTCAGAACATTGGCTTGCTCTTCGACACTTAAAATTTTGTAAAGAGACTCGTGTGTTTTGAAAAAATCAGCGAATGATAGTTGGGCGTCTTTAATAATATTCTTAGATAAATTTGATTTTATCTGATTTTGTGTTTGACGATCAGAAACAATAGTTTGGTATAGAGTGATTTTTTGATTTTCTTCTTTAATATTTTTATTTAGATATGTTTCTAACTGATTTAAATAGCTTTCTTGTGAATTAATAATAACGCTAAAAAGTTGTTTGTATATTTCGTTCAGATAGTTTTCATATTGATAGCTCATGACTATGTTTGTTTTAATTTTCTGATTGTGCTGAATAGAATATGAAAGCAATTCAACAAAGTTTTTTAGGCTAGATTTAATTTCTGCCATATTCCGACTGGTTAAAAATGTATTTAAAATATTTTGCAGATCTTTGTTTTGTTTTTCTGGAATGATCTTAGACAACCCAAGACTGTCAGTTAACATCAATAATTGTAATGCCGATTCTCTGAGGGTAAAAATCTGCGCCTGTGCTAATTGAAATTGTTGATTGTATAAGACTTCTTCTTCGTTACCTTGCAGCTTTATTTTTTTTGGTGAAGGATTGATGCCGTCAAGAGGCATAGATTCCTGTATAACATGTGTTGCAATTCCTGAATTATATGCATTTGAGTAAGAGCTGTAATATCGTTCATGCATTTTATTAATATAATTAGAATAAAAAGATTTTGCTTCGCTGTAGGTCTTAGAAAACTTTCCAATTTTTTCTGTCCATGCAGATTGCGTGGTCAGTGTTTTTGATAATTCATTTGTACGCCATTGCATCATGCGTTTGCTAAATAATTTTAGTCTTTCTTCTAGTTGTGTATTTTTATTTGCGTCGCGCCAGTTGCCAATCCTAGATTGTTGAAGATCATTAATTAAAAATGTTTCTAAATCATTAAAGTCTCCACTAATATCAAAATTTGTATATGCACTGGTAATGATTGGCTCAATGGTTTCCTGGGTACCTAAGAAAAATACCGCATTCAATGCAATAGTTCCTACACGTGTAACAAGCGCTCCGCCAGGAATGGCGGCAATGGGCAATGCAATGCCAAGATAGCGAATCGGTTGTTCTGCCAAGGCAAGTGCAGCAGATTTGCTCATTCGAATTTCTAAGCTCAATCGTCCAGCTGTCCAGATTTGTCGAATTTTAAATGGGTTGGCAATTTTTCTGGTAAAAGAGCCAACTGCTTTATCACCAATATCCAAAGCTCCCTGACCAATTTTAGATGCTGCTTTTGAAAAAAGCTGTGTTGTCGGCTCTACAGCCTTGGTGGCCAACGTTTGCAAAGTACCGTTGATTGCAATCGTTGCTACAAGAGCCATCAAGCTTGGAGCCATCTGATTTGCCATTCCTGGTAATTTTTCTTTCTCGATCCAAGCTTGATAAGCCTGATCACAGGTGTCGCCAGATTTTGGTTCTTCACCTACAAAATTATTTTTTGCGCAGGCTACTAGATTTGTAAAACCGCCACCTGGCCAGCTGTGTAGCTCATTAAATATCGAAGAAAAAACGGAACCAACACTCATGCCGAACATATTGATAAATGGCATTCTCTTCGGATTGATTTTGCCATCCTTAATCATGTCCACCAATGGCGCTGTGGCTAGACCATTGCCAAGCATAAAGAAATAAAATCCTGCCTGTGAACCCAGTGTCATTTGTGAGTTGTTTAATTGTGAAATGGCCGTTGGATTGCTGCTGTAATCTGCTGTCATATGAACCCAACTGATTGCCATCAGTGCAATGTAAAAACCCACAGATTCTATCGGAAAATGAACTAATTTGTCATAAGCGATGCTGCCAACTCGTTTGCCGGTCCTTTTTGTTTTATCTTTGGTAGCGGTTAAAATGGATTTTAATTTTGAAGGAGCTGCCTGTTGGGCGGTGATAATTTCCTCGATCACTTCGTCTGTTGCTTTATTTTTTAAAACAGTTTTTCCGGCAGTTGTAACTAGAGAAACGCGAGAACCAGCGTTGGTTTGAATTGTTTTAACAACTCGTCCGCTTTGTTTTTCAAAAATTTCGATGATTCCATTACCTAGGTAGCGTGCTGAAAGAACTTGATCTAAAACCTCTTCGACAGCTCGTGGAGACGGGGCCGCCACTGCAGTATCATGATGTAGTTGAAAGCAACTTACCGTAATTAAGGCAGCTAAAGCTGATGTAAAATATCTTTTAAACTGTCTCATTTTGAACCTCTTTTGCTATCACTTGTAATAGATAGAACATCTTCACAGAATAGAAGAGCAAGCAAGGTGCCTGACCCAGGTCTGCAGATTGTGTTTAGAGTGCAATACAATGGTTTAAAATCTCAAATTGAGACACGATACAGGACTGCTTTATGGGAAAGACAAAAATTGGTTGTTGCTGTCAAAATGTTAGACGAATTTTAAAATTATTGGTGTTTTTAACAACGATAAATTCTAAGGCTCTTCCTCGTTATTCAAAATCAAAATTTCTATACGACGGTTTTTTGTGCGGTTGGCTTCGCTGTCATTGGGGACAATCGGTCTTTGATCCGCGTAAGAAGCTGCGGATAATTTTCTGCCATCTAATTGCTGGTATTTAATTAAATATCTGACAACGCTGGTTGCGCGCAGGCTGGCTAATTCCCAATTGGAATCAGCATTGCCATTAACACCTTGGTCGTCAGTGTGTCCTTCGATGACAATGCTACGTTTTGATAATTTTAAAATTTTTGCGATCTTGTCTAATGACTGCAAAGCCTGCATTCGTAATTTGGTAGATCCTGATGGGAAAAAATTATTTGCTGCCAAGGTTATGCGTACACCTTGTTGATCACGATCAACGCTTTCAATGGCGCTGAGACGTTCTTCGTCGGTCATATTTTTTTTCAAGATCCGAGTGATTGATTCTTCTAAATCTTCATTGCGAACATTACGTTTTTGAATCATATCAAAGGGGTCAAAAACTTGTCCGACAACGGGGCCCATGTTGGGTTTGGAGTCAGAGCTTGCGATATTAAAATTAGCACGAATGGAATCTTCGAATTTTTTTTCTTTTTCTTGATTTTGACTAGAGGTTGCATACAAAACGACGAAAAAAGCGAAAAGTAAGGTGATAAAATCCGCGTAAGATACAAGCCAACGCTCGTGATTCTCGTGCTCTTCGTGTTTTTTCTTTCTCAAGCTGCGGCTCACTCTGCCGCCTTATCAAGATATGGTTTCAATCTTTGTTCTGTTAAAGCCGGGGCTAAGCCTGATTGAATACAAAGAGCGCCTTCAAGAATCATTTCTTTTTCAAGAGTTTGTGTAGCAGCCCATTTTTTTAATTTAGAACCCAAGGGCAGTAAAATAAGATTGGCAAGAGCAACACCATAAATCGTTGCAACGAAAGCCACCGCGATACCGCCACCCAATTTGCTGGTGTCAGTTAAATTTCCCATCACATGAATCAATCCCAAGACGGCACCGATAATACCGATTGTTGGTGAATAACCTCCGGCATCTGTCCATACCTTGGCAGCACTGTGTAGGTTTTCTTCGTCAAACTCGATTTGTTTTTCAAACAGCTGACGCAATATCAACGGGTCAATGCCGTCAATCACGCCCTTCATTACATTTTGCATGTATTGATCTTTCATATTTACCAAACGATTTTCAATAGCAAGAATAGATTCACGTCTTGCCAGTCGCGAACATTCGAGCAGTTCATTGGCAACATTTTTAATCTCGTTATTGTTGTTTTTGTAAAAGGCGTGTTTTGCAATTTTCCAAGCCAGTTTGATATCTTGTTTGCGAGATGAAACCATTACGGCGCCCAATGTTCCTGAAAGCACGATCATCGCAGCTGCGCCTTGTACTAAGGAGCCAAGATGGCCGCCCTCGATTATGTTGCCAAGAATAATTCCGCCAAGACCAATTACAAGTCCTAATATTGTGGTCATTTCCATATCTACAATTCCCTTTCGCTTGCTGAGGAATAGATTGATCTTTTAAATTGAATAATTTTTTCTTGAATATTAGCTGCCGTATTTTTGACCGGAAATCTTGAGCCATCTGTCATACAGATAATGGTATCGGGAGCTTGTTCAATCGAGCGGATTAAATCTGGATTTAAAAAGAAAATTTTTCCGGACAAAGTAGTGAGTTCAATCATTGTTTTATTTTGCCATAAAGCTTCATAAGACGAAAAATAAGAATTTTTACTTGTCCTTTTGTCGAGTCCCTGTAACTTGAAAACATGGTAATTACAGACTTAGATACACATGTTTCAATGTTTCAACGAGTTCAAAGTAGCTTGTTGTCCCTAGATCAAAGTCTATTATTTTTGATAAATCAAACAACCAGCAATTCATTCTTTGATTGGTTTTTTCCGGCGATCACAGATCTTCATAAAACAAATATCTTCAAATTCGGTTTTTTACCTTTATTGTTTACTGTTTTTTTATACAAATGGGGTATGAAAATACTGATTTTCTTTTCAGGTTTGATAATAAGTCTAAGTCTCAATGATTGGCTTGGCTCACAGTTTAAACATTTTTTTACTCGCCCACGCCCTTTTGAAACATTTCAGGAGGTGATTCAGCGCTCAGAAGCAGGTGGTTTTAGTTTTCCTTCGAATCATGCGTCTAATATTTTTTGTGCAGCGATGTTCTTTGGTATATTTTTTCCGAAAGGACGTTGGTTCTTTTTTACTTTTGCTTTTTTAGTTTCATACAGTCGTGTTTACAATGGTGTTCATTATCCGATTGATATAATCGTTGGAGCTATTCTTGGTCTGAGCATTGGCGGCAGTACGGCGTGGTTGATGAAAAAAATAAATAATATATGGGCAAAAAGAAAATTTGAACGAGGGCTTGATGACTAAAATTTTGGTAACCGGAGCTAATGGTTTTTTAGGTAGCTGGGTGGTTAAAATGCTATTACAGCAGGGTCATCAGGTGTACTCATTAGTTCGTGCTGCCAGTGATTTGTCAGAGTTGCAGGGATTAAATACGCATTTTGTTTATGGTGATGTAACTGATATTTCAAGTTTACAAAAAGCATTTTCAGGCATGGATGCTATTTTTCATTTAGCAGGAGTCATTGCATATAAATCATCGGCGCGCGCTATGATGGAAAAAGTAAACGTACAAGGTACCGCCAATGTTATCGAAGTTTGTTTGCAGTTAAAAATTCCACGTTTGGTTCATCTCAGTTCTGTCGTTGCGGTGGGAGCTGGTTTTACTGATTTAGAAGTGTTAAATGAGAATTCTATATATAATATTTCACATTTAAATATGGGATATTTTGAAACCAAACGAAAAGCAGAAGAGTTGGTTGTCAAAGCTTGTCGAGAGCGACAATTGAATGCCGTGATTTTAAATCCAAGTACTATTTATGGGGCGGGTGATGCTCGCAAGGGCAGTCGCGGAATGCAGCTCAAGGTAGCCCAAGGTAAACTCAAGTTTTTCCCAAAAGGTGGTGTCAACGTTGTGGCAGTTGAAGATGTCGTGGCGGGAATGATTTCGGCCTGGAAAATGGGACGCAATGGAGAACGTTATATTTTGGCTGGGGAAAATTTATTGATTAAAGATTTGTTTCGAATCATTGCCGAAGAGGCCGGTATCAAACCGCCATTTTTGCAATTGCCCAGCTGGCTGTTACATGTGCTGGGTTTTATCGGGGATTTCATTGAAAAATGTGGTGGCCCTGCAACTTTTAGTCGAGAAAATGCTTACTCGGCAACGATGTATCACTGGTTTGATGCCAGCAAAGCAAAACGTGATTTAAATTTTCAACCTCGTCCAGCGCGTGAAGCCATTGCCAACAGTGTTCGTTGGATAAAAGAAAATAAATTATAATGGGAAATTTTATTTTAAAAATCAGTATGAGAACATTAAAGCTCAGCGCAAAATTATTTACGTTATTTGTTTTGTTCACAAGCATTTTGCTTTTGTGGTTTTATATCAAAATTCCTTCTAATAAAGAAATCAAAGGCTGTTTGGTCACGAAAATGTATCAAGTGCATTTGTGCCCGGGATCGAAACAATATGTGAGACTGGGGAGCGTTTCAAACTATGTGCAAAAAGCAGTGGTTGTTACTGAAGATTCTGCATTTTGGCAACACCATGGATTTGATTTTCAGGAAATGCAAAACAGTTTTAAGAAAAATTTAGAAAAAGGTCGTTTTGCACGTGGTGGTTCAACCATCACGCAACAGTTAGCCAAAAATATGTTTTTAACTAAAGATAAAACTTTGTCACGCAAGGCTTTAGAAGCCATCATCACTGTTCGTTTAGAAGAGGTACTAACTAAGCGTGAGATTTTAGAGCGCTATTTTAATGTGGTACAATTTGGCAAAGATATTTTTGGTATTCAGCAAGCTGCGCATTTTTATTTCAAAAAAAATCCATCGGATCTTGATGTTATTGAATCTGCATTTTTAGTGTTTCTTTTGCCGAATCCGGAAGTTTATTCAAAATCTTTTTACAAGAAAAAATTAACTGCATTTGCCAGCAAAAGACTGGAGCAAATTATCAGCCGTCTTTATCATTTTGATAGGATCACGCAGTCTGAATATTTGGTGGCGAAAAATCAATTGCCATATTTTTTATCTGGACAACAGCCACCAACAATCGATCCCGCATTGGATCTAATCGACGAAGAGGATTCAGATACAGAGCTAGATTTGTTTGAATAAGATTCTTCAATATATTTACTGAATCACCTTCGTCGAGCTGCCCAAGCTTGTAGAGAAGTCCCCAGCGATTTTTAGCAAATTTTCCTGGTTGGGAAAGCTAGCTAAAAATCCAATGACTGAAAAAACAGCAAAGGAAGGATAGGCTTGAAAGTCATGAGTCATAAAACTAATTACAAATCCACAAAGTGCGACGGACTCGAGCAGGGCTAGTCGCAAAATAAACGGCGTAAAGTAAGGTGTTATCGAGAAATTTGTATTTTCATTTTTCGACTGTGGATTTGTCGTTTTGAAAATAAATTTTGGAATTACAAATGACAGCACAAATGTGACAAGTGCAAAAAAGGCTAAAGGTTTGAATAAAATATTCTGGTGAAAGGGAGTTAGCGTCTCACCTTCGGAGGGGGTATAGCCCTGAGCAGTAGTAAATGCCAAAAATCCATAGATCACTTGAGAAAAGAGCAAGGCGCCCCAAATTATTTTTGCTCTCAAAATTTGGTTAGAAGGAGTGTTTTGTTCGGGCGTTGTTGTAGACATGTCGAGTCTCCTTTGAATGGTTTTATATTGCCATGAGCAAAAAAAATGTAAATCGAATTTATATATGTTATCTATCGGTGATTTTTTTCTCTAATCTTTTGCAGGCCCAGTGATAAATAGCTACTGACAGCAGTGAAAGATAAAAAAGGTGCAATAATATTTTCCACCAAATCAAACCGCCCAAAAGAAATCCGCGAACCAGCGCCACAACATGCGAGAGTGGCAAAATATAAATGAGATAAGGTCCAATCCAAGGTAGCTCGCGCAGTGGGAAATAGGTTCCGCAAAGCAGCGACATTGGTAATGCCAGTCCAGATAGTAAATATATCAACTGCAAACTATTGCGAATCATGGTGACGAAAACAAAACCAATCACGGCAAATAAAAAACATGAAATAAAAATAACAATCAAAGACGGGACAATTAATATATTCCCCATGTGTCCAATGAGGCTGGCTCCAATTGCTAGCAAGGCAGCACACAGAGTGCCTTTGCTGGCAGCCCAAAGGGCCTCGCCAATCACAATGTCTGAAGAACTAATGGAGGTCATTAGCATGTTGGAATATATTTTTTGATGGTAAAGCTTGCTATAAAACTCGTAAGTTGATTCATAAAATGTAACCATCATTGCGCTGGTGCAAAGCAGGGCGGGAAAAAAGAAATCAGGATAAGTTACGCCGTCAATAGTGGTAATAAAAGCTCCCAAGCCATAGCCAATCGCCCACAAAATCACAAGAGGTTCAAAAAACAAAAGAAAAACATTCGAAAGCCATGCTCTTTTATTTTGTTGAAAACTGCGGCGCCAAATGTTCCAGATATTATAATGTCTATGAATGATTCTCATATCAATTCCTCGAGCAAATCATGACCTGTAATTTTTAAAAATACATCAGACAATGTAGGTGGTCTTAGGGTGATTTTATCGTTGGGTACCATGTTCATTATCAAGCGAGGATCTTTTTGCGGATCCAGATGAACATGAATTTGGTTTTTCAACACACCATAACGATCGTTTTGTGAGCGCAGGCGAGAGGCGTAATAATCAATTTCAGTTGGGGCCATGGTGATATCTAAAATCTTTGCACCAATATGTTCTAAGATCAAAGCCTTTGGTTCGCCGACTGCCAAGATCCGCCCATTATCCATAATCGCTACGCGATCACACAGATCCCCCAGCTCTTGCCAGCGATCACTCATCAATAACTGAGTTTTTTCTTCGCTTTTATTTTTTTTTATAAAATCGGCGATCCACCGTTTTGTTTCGCTTTTAAATGAATTAAATGGTTGATCCATAATAATTAATTCTGGCTTGTGCACAAATGCTCGGGCAAAAATCATTCGACGTTGTATGTCGGTATTTAATGCTGCGACAGTGGCGTCGGAATAATCTTCAAGACGAAAGATTTTAAGTAAAGCATCGACCTGGCGATTGATCGTGTAACGATCTAAGCCATGATAGGAAGCAAATAATTCTAAATTTTCACGAGTAGAAAAATAGGGATCAATAATATTATCTTGAGTTATAAATCCAATTTGCGAATTGATCTCAGCGCGACTGGTTCGAGACTGTAAGCCGAGAATAAAAAGGTCACCATCATCGGGCTGTAAAAGACCGCTGAGCAGTCTCATGAGAGTGGATTTTCCAGAGCCTTGTGGGGCTAAAATTCCAAAACATTCGCCTAAACGAACATCGAAATTTAAGTTAGAGATTACGGTTTTATCTGAGAATCTTTTGTGTAGGGCTTTAGCCTCAATAACAAGTCGACTTTCCATGTGACCCGCTCCTGTAATTAGATTTTCTAAAAACACGCGGCCAATCATTGGCCGCGTTTTAATTCATTGTAACAAAAAAACTAGTCTTTTGAAGAAGACGCTTTACGTTTACGTTTGTGTGGATCTAATTCACGACAACGCAAACGTATGTGAGAAGGTGTTACTTCGATTAGATCGTCTTCGGTGATCCATTCCATCGCTTGTTCAAGCGTTAATGGTTTTACCGGAACCAAGCGAATGGCTTCATCGGTGCCAGAGGCACGAACGTTAGTCAGTTTTTTCTCACGAGTGATATTAACCTCTAAATCGTTTTCTTTTGCGTGCTCACCTACGATCATACCTGTGTAAACTTCGGTTTGAGGAATAACAAGCATACGACCACGTTCTTGCAAATTCCAAATAGCATAAGCAACAGCAACACCTTGGCGATCTGAAATCATTGAACCATTTTTGCGCGCTTCAATCTCACCACGATAATCATCATAACCATCATATTGAGTATTCAACAATCCGGTTCCACGAGTGTCCGTCAAGAATTCAGAACGGTAACCGATCAAACCACGAGCAGGAATACGAAATTCTAAACGAGTACGACCAGTACCTTTGGTTGTCATATTGGTCATTACACCTTTACGAATACCGATTTTTTCAGACACAACACCTGTATAGGTATCTTCGATATCAATGATCGCGTGCTCAAATGGTTCTAATAATTTGCCATCTTCTTTTTTGAAGATAACTTGTGGTTTACTGACGCACAATTCGAAACCTTCGCGGCGCATTTGTTCAACCAAAACACCCAATTGCAATTCACCACGGCCTACAACTTTGAATGCTTCATTGCTGTCTGTTCGCTCCATGCGGATAGCAACGTTGTGTAGTAATTCTTTTTCAAGTCTTTCCAAGATTTGACGGCTGGTAACTTTCTTGCCTTCGCGACCTGCAAATGGACCATTGTTAACAGAGAAAATCACACCAACTGTTGGCTCTTCAACGCGGATACGAGGCAATGGGCGAGGATCTACAGCAGAAGTGATGGTATCACCAATCTGGAAATCTTCCATGCCCGCAACAATCGCGATATCTCCGGCTGCAATTTCTTGAACTTGCACGGGTTGATTGACGTGATATTGAAACAGAGCACTGACCTTTAATTTTTTATTTCCTTTTTCCATTGTACATAAAACGTCGTCGCCGACTTTGATTTTACCAGCGCGAACGCGTCCAATAGCTAAACGGCCAACAAAGCTGTTGTATGACAAGTTGGAAACCAGGATTTGCAAAGGGGCATCTTTTTCAACTGTTGGCGGAGGTACTAGTTCAATAATTTTTTTGTATAGAACATCCAAGTTTTCAGTTTTAACATTTGGATCCAAAGTTGCCATGCCTTCACGAGCAATTGCATAAACAGTTTCAAAATTCATTTGTTCTTCGGTTGCATCCAAATCGATAAATAAATCGAAAATCTCGTTATGTACTTCTTGGATACGAGCATCAGGACGGTCGATTTTATTAATACAAACCATGACCTTGATGTTTTGTTCTAAAGCTTTTTTCAAAACGAAACGAGTTTGTGGCAATGGACCTTCAGATGCATCCACCAATAAAAGTGCGCCATCAACCATGTTCAATACGCGCTCAACCTCGCCACCAAAGTCACTGTGTCCCGGGGTGTCGACGATATTGATTTTATAATCTTGGTACACAAAAGAGGCATTTTTTGCCGCAATGGTGATTCCACGTTCTCTTTCAAGATCCATTGAATCCATTAAGCGCTCATTGACCTGTTCGTTTTCGCGAAACGTACCGGCTTGTTTGATCAAATGATCGACCAAAGTTGTTTTGCCGTGATCGACGTGAGCAATAATCGCAATATTTCGAATCTTTTCTGGATTCACTATCAGCATGGGGGTCCCTTTCGTAAATTTCTAGATACTTTCTTAATCGTTATTTCAATTTATTGTTACAAGTTTATTTCTAAAATCTAATTTTTGCGGCACATCTTCATCAATCGTTAATGGATCGTTAGATTTCTGTCAGATTTTACGGCTTACTCGCAAATTAGCCGTGTCCACCCATTAAGAAACCATCTTGTGAAGTGTCTTCTTGTTCGATTTTTTGAATCGAACTAAAAAACGCTAGAGCCTCTTCTAAAACATCATTGGTGGCTTTCAGTTGAAAAATATTTTTGCGAAATTGGGAGGCACCAGGAAATCCTGTCGCAAACCAAGAAGCAAACTTTTTCAGCTGAATTTGTAGAATTCGATCGTCACCATTCTTGATGCCATAAAGTTTTAAAACATCATACAACTGCCTATACAAAGTGACATAATCTCTGTCCACAGTCGAGTCGAGTTTCTGTTCATTCCACAAAGCCAATGCATCTGCAAAAATATGAGGATTTTTGAGGCACCCGCGACCAATCAAAACACCATCGCAGCCAGAAGATTTCACTCGGTGAACGGCCTGTTGAGCAGTCAAAATATCGCCGTTACCTAAAATTGGTAATTGAGCCCGACTTTTGACCTGGGCTATGTAATCCCAATCAGCCAATCCGGTATAAGCTTCGGCGCGAGTTCTACCATGAATTGCTACCCAGGCGACACCTTCGTTGTAAGCAATTTTCACAACTTCGTCTGCATTTCGAGTTTGTTGGTCCCAACCTGTTCTAATTTTAATAGTCAGTGGGATGTTGATAGCTTTTTTGATCGTCGAAATCATATCGATCATATGCGGAAGATCTTTTAAAATCGCTGAGCCGGCACCTTTTTTGGTAACCTTGGGAACTGGGCAGCCAAAGTTTAAATCAACAAAATCAGCGCCACGGGCTTCGGCAACCTTGGCGGCCTCGGCCATGATTTCTGGTTCTTCGCCAAAAAGCTGAATACCAATCGGGTGTTGAGTGTCATCAAAGCTCATCAAGCTTAAGGTGCGGTCAGATGAATATTTAATTCCAACTGCAGAGACCAACTCAGTAACAACAACGCTTGCACCGCGAGCTTTCATAAAGCTGCGAAAGGCATGATCGGTGATCCCGGCCATAGGAGCCAAGACGAAGGGATTTTGTTTAAGGGCGTTGGTTAATTTGTCATTCATGCAAAGCCCAGTTGTCTATCATAGAGCGGAACAGCTCGTCTATGAGAATGATTTTTAAGAGTTAATTAGAACCTGAAGTTCTATAAGGGCCTCAAGACTTAAGTTCACCAATTCATTTTAGCAGTTTTTTTAAAATGACTGACATTAAACGGCTCATTCAAAGTGATATTGCTGTGAGTTTACAGAATACGAATTTTTAAATTTTAGAATACATTTTTGAGAGTCAGTCCGGGTGTTTTTAAGATGATAACCAGGTGATTCTGCCTTCAGTTTGGCGAGGGGCCTTCGGTGGTTGGTGATCTGGGTATCCCATGACAACTGCACACAGCAATTCTAGCTCTCCGGCAAGATAATCGGGCCGGTTTGTAAGACCTAAAAACTCATCAATTTCTTTTTTGATTTCAAGTGGGGCGCCCATCGTGCAACAGCCAAGTCCCTCAACCACCGCCGCTAGATTTATATTTTCAACAGCCATATAGACACTGCCAATGTTGGTCATATGTTTTTCTTCAGGATTGTTGTGTGAGTAACAAAAAATGATCACAGGGGCTTCGCCCAAGGTGAAAAAAAATCTTTCTGTGAAATCATAAAGAGAGGGTTTTAATTTTTTATGTAAAATGTCTTTAATGCCTAGCCAAGATTTTTGTGAGTATTTAAGGTATTGATTACGTTTTTCGCCAGTTACGACGAAAAATCTCCAGTTTTGTAGGTTCTTACCGCTGGGTGCTTGCATGCCGGCGGCCAAAACACGCTCGAGAGTTTCTTTATCTGGAAGGTCGGGCTTAAATTTACGAATAGATCGACGAGCTTCTAATAATTGATAAAAATCTTCGCGATTCATGGTGCCTCCGTAGCTGTCCAGTCTAGGCTTTGCTTGGATTTCTTTTCAAGTTTCTTTTTGCTCAGTACAATAAATGTATGGCAAACAGTATCGCGCAATCAAATTCTGAAAGTCTTTCTAAACGCATTGATGATTTTGTTTTGTATTGGCCGATGATTGGTTTTTTATTTCTAGTGGCGGTTTCTTTAGTTGTAGTCAGTTTTCATCCGCAAACAAGGCCTGCTATTTTAGAATGGACTGACAGTTTTTTTCCAGAGCGTAAGGTGTTGGCTCGGGCAGATGCTGTGATAGTTCCGGGACATCCAGTGTGGCAAGTCGTCAAATTGCAAGTTCGCAGAGAAATTCATATTGAGATTTATCGTAATCAAAATATGAATGCGTCTGTTGTGAAATCTGCTCAAGGTGTTGTGCCGACAATTGAAAATACAATTGAAAAACAGGTGACTAGATTAAATCTAGCAGAAGGCAAAGATGTCTTTGTGAATTTTCGAGGACAAGCTACCAATTTAGTTGTGACTGATGTTAGCGCCGATGGTTTTGCAGATATCGTCGTTCCGATATTGGATGAAAACCTTGTGCCGCGTTTGCTGGTTTTTGTTTACGATAAATCATTAGACGATTTTGTTCGCAGTGAAGGACACTCGCTGTAGGCATGGCTCATGTATTCTTCAATTGCGGCTTTGACCATTCCAAAGCATGCTTTAGAATGGTCAAGACTATTTTAAAGTATCCTATGGAATGGTCAGGGAGCTAGGTAACGAAATCTAGAAAAATATTACTGTTCTTTTTCCATATCTGGATATACGCCGTTGCCAATGCCGTCAAAAGTTAATTTATTTCCATCAAAGTGATAGGTGCCTCGGCAGGGCTTTGCTGATGTGCCATCGCCGTTACAAACGCTTGATAGAATATATTCTTGGTGTCCGCGCGCAGTGGATCGTGGTGTGTTCGGTTGGTGTTGAGTATGTTCTGTCCAAGAAACTTGGTCGATCACCTCGGATAAAAACAACCAACCTTTTGCCTCTCCAGTTGGTCGCGTTTTTAAACAGCCAGCGAATTCGCTTTTGATTGAAAAATCTGTGGTGCTGACGTTGCGTCCTTTTGTCACCGTAGAGTGAAAATTAACCCCTTGATATTTTTTTATGAATTCGCCCCTTCGTCCGATAACGAATTTGATATTTCCTGTGCCACTGTTTTCTTTTATCCCGCCATCATAAGGATAATTTCCCCATATTTCTAGGAATCTATTTATATTGCTGTTCCATGTTCCAACCAAACGGGGGTCGAAATCACCTTCGTTGTTGCAGCAACTTTTGTGACCTTCTTCAAAATGGACTGTGTGATTTTGAGTTGTGCTAACCGAGGCCATAAAAACAATTGGGTCGCTGACCTTGATTGTTTCAACGGATCCTTGGGTGTCGATGCAATCGCAATATTCGCCATAACAAAATTGAATTTGTTTGTTTTCAAGTAAATAAAATGTTCGACCTTCGGGAGCATCTTCTGTGCGATAAAAAATTCCAGCCATTCCATGTTCTACGGAAAGTTTAACATATTTGTTTGGCTCTAAAAGAACTTTATCATGTCTTGGTATGCCCATGAATCCTGGGGCACTCAACGGCAGGGTGGCTGTGAAGACATTTGTTTGTGGGAATGGTGTTAAAACTGGTTCTGACGGGTCCACTGGAAATGGGCTGGATTGAATTGGTCGATAATCTCTGAATTGTAGATCCCATTCGAAACCCCATTCAGGTTTGTATGCTAAGCTTGTTGCCCAAGTGATTAAAGCTTCTGGCGGGGCGGTAGAAACGATGTCTTGCCATAATTTTGCATTGTCATTGCCGCCAGTAAAAAATTTTCGAAAAATTTGATAAACATCGGCGCCTGCAATCTTAAGATGTAAAAAAAATGGGTAGGCGTCGTACGATCTGTTAAAGATATTTTGAACATCTCGAGTGTACTTATTAAAATAAGAAACACCAACGGTGCTGGTCTCTGGAATTAAATCTTCACCAACAAACATTGCAGAACCCTCAAAGACCCAAGGGGTGCGATTGAACGCACTGCTGAGGCTGCCTGCCATTTCATATTGATAGCAATGGAAAGTTTCGTGAGTCAGAACTGACAGGCGCATAATGCCCGTGCTGATCAAGCCCTGAGGAGCCAAGGTAATAAGACATTTTTGCATTACAAGATCTTCGTTTTTATCCCAGTAGCCAGCATCATGAACAAATGCAGGAATCGTCATCGCGTAATGATTAGCAGGCAGAGCTGCTATTGTTTCGCGAATGCGGGGGCTAACGTCACGTCGAGAATTTTGAATGATTACAGGCACTGTTAATTGAAACCCAAGAGCTGCTTGAATTCTTGCCACGGCTTGGATTGTGGTTCTTTGATCGGGGTCAGTTAAAATCATTTCGTCACGGTCAAGGACCACGGAAAATGAGGGTATTGTGTATAGGCAAAAGAATAAAAATAAATATTTTGTAATGGTTTTTATTGAGCATCTAGATTTCAAGGTGACCTCCGCTAATATTTAGCTAAATCGATTAGCTAAATGGGTTAGCGTGATCTACCTTTCTTTTTCAAGTCACGCCAGCTTTTTCCTTGGCGGGCTTTGGGATTTACTTGGAAATGTTTAACAGCTTTATTGTGGACTTCATAGGTGCTGGAAAACGCAGTATGGCCATCGTTCTGCGAAACGAAATATAAATAATCTGTTTCTGCCGGATGGAGAGTTGCATGCATAGCTTCTTTGCCAGGGTTTGAAATGGGTCCTGGTGGTAAACCTTTGATGACGTAGGTATTGTATTTTGTAGGGCGTAAAATATCTTCTTTGCGAATCGAAATAATATTCTTGCCTGCTAAGTCGCTGAGACCATACAGAATTGTTGGATCTGTTTGCAACATCATGCCTTTGCTCAAACGATTGTGAAAAACAGACGAGATTTTGTTGCGGTCTTCTGGGGCTCCAGTTTCTTTTTCAATAATACTCGCTAAGGTCATGATCTGATGTTTGCTCATTTGTGGAAGAGCTTCGGCGGCACCGATTTTTTCATAATTCAAATTAAAATTTCTGACCATTTCAGTTAACAGCTCTTTGAGAGTTGTGAATTTGGTGATTTGATAGGTTTCTGGATACAAATACCCCTCAAGCGAGGTTGGTAGGTTTCCATTGTTGTCGGTAATGCCAAGCTCGCCCAGCAAAGATTTGATCATCTTGGGATCACGGCAGGCCTTTAAAAATTCATCACCTGAACCAAAGCCATTTTTTTCATACAGTTCGCTGATATCAAAAATATTAAGGCCTTCACTAACCGTAAAGGGGTGGCCGATGCTTTTGCCGCTTTTAAGAATGCCGAGAACTTCGCTGGGGAACATGTTTTTTTTGAATGCGTATTCGCCGACTTTGACTTTGTTGGCATCGCCTTTTAAGCGTGCGTACCAAGAAAACAGCATGGCGTTTTTAACCAGGCCTATGTTTTCCATTTCTTTGGCGATAAAAGAAAAGCTTCTTCCTTTTGGAACTTCGTAAATGACTTCGTCCGTTTTGTCGCTGGCTGGTCTGTGAACGAAATGATCATAAGTATAAAAACCAAATCCCATAGCAAAACAAAATACAGCCACCGCTGCAAATAAACTTATGTTTTTCATCCGTAATTCATTCCTGGTAAAACTTTGGTGATATCAAAATCAGTAAAGTCCTCAAGGCTTGCCACAGGTACTGTGCAATACTGAATTGCATAATGTGCGGATGCTCTGTCGTTGCCAGATTTTCCCATGCCACCAAATGGCAATTTCGAACTGGCGCCGTTGGTGGTGCGATTCCAATTCAGCAAACCAACGCGAGCTTCTAACAAGGCTTTTTCATACAAAGCTTTGTCTTTAGAAAACAGGGCCATGACCAAACCAAAACCAGTAGAGTTGACGATTTTCAAAGTTTCATCAAAATCATCAGATTGATAAATAGCCACATTCGGTCCAAAGATTTCGCTTTTTTGATAAACTGAATTTTCATCAAATTTTTTCACCAAGTGAATGCTTGGCGTGACGTAATAACCTTTGTGTTTCATGTCCAGCGCTTTTCCGCGCATAAGGCTCTCGCAGTTTTCGCGATTGGCGATCTCTTGAAAACGAATGTATTTTTCAACTGAAGCAGCGTTGATCAATGGTCCCATAAAATTATTTTCAGACCAGTGGCCAATCGTCAGTTTTTTAGCTGCTTGGTAGAATTTTTCGGTGAACTCTTCAGCGATTTTTGGATGCACAATGATTCTGCTGGTACAGGAGCAACGTTGTCCTGCTGTTAGATAGGCGCCAATAAGTGTTTCGTAAATTGCTTTGTCCATTTGAGCATCATTCCAAACGACAGTCGCATTTTTTCCACCCATTTCAAGAGCTAAAATTTTCCAATAATGATTGTGCGTTTCTTGTTTGATACGCAAGCCCACTTCGTAAGAACCAGTAAATAAAATTCCGTCAATGGCTTCGTGTACAACCAATTTGCGACCGGTCTCGCCATCGCCTTGAACCAAATTGAAAACACCTGGTGGAAATCCAGCTTTTTCATAACATTGAGCCATGACTTGCGCGACCAGTGGAGTTTGCTCTGAGGGTTTTAAAATCACGGTGTTGCCAGCAGCAAGGCTTGGGATGATATGTCCATTTGGTAGATGTGCTGGAAAGTTAAAAGGTCCAATCACCACCATCACGCCACGGGGTTTATGCCTGATGACGCCTTCAACCTGTGGCAAGGCATTGGCGATGCGTTCTTCTTTTGCTAGGTCCATCGAGAAATTTAAAGTAATATCAATCTTGCTGCCAAGGGCTGCGACCTCGGTCAGTGCTTCCCATTTTGGTTTGCCGGTGTCGCGACAGATGGCTTCGGCCATTTGTTCTTTCATGGTTTCAAAAGCTTCTTTCAAGCGCATGAGATAGGCTTTGCGTTCTGAAAATGGTAAACGCGCCCAAGGTAAATATGCTTTGCGAGCAGCTTCGACCGCTTGATCAACATGGGCGTGACTGTAGGGAACTGTCATAACCACATCGTTTAGGTCTGCAGGTGAAATGTCTTTGATCGAGCCATCGCCTTTTTCAACCTTTACGAATTTGCCGTTGATGTAATCGCCTATGTAGCTCATCTCTGCTCCCTTCGCGTTTTGCCGTAATTAAATGGTGACAAGAAAACTTCTTCGCCCGAGCTCAGTTCTAAAATAGATCGTGATTTGGGTGCAATATCAATTTCATCATCACGTAAATCATAATTTACCAAGGCCGCTCTGAATTCATCATGAGTCGTTGCCACCAAGCCATGTTCTTTGTAGCTGGCATCAGAAAACTCGGTCACTCGAACGCGACGGCCATGTTTGATTGGTCCGATATTTTTTGTGTCGCAGCCATAATGAGGGCCACCATCAAAGGGATCGACTTCTTCAAGATATTCAAAACCAATGCTTTCCAATAAATGTTGTGCTGGTTTTGTTTGCTCGCCAACACGTCCTAAAACGGATCGAGCTTTGGCATCAAGCAAACACAGATAAATATCTTCTACTGGAAAAAGTGAGCTGATAAATTCTTTATGACTTTGCGAAAGCAAATCAGCTTCTTGATAAGGTAAGCTTGTAAATCTGCGACCAAGAGCTTCCCAAAATTCAGAGCGTCCCTCTTCGGTCAATGGGGGAGTCAACTCACACAAAATACGATTTTCAAAATCATCCATATGCATGGCAACGTATAAAAAACGAGACAGAGAAATTTGTTTGCCCAGTTTTTCCGGACGACGACGATACATTTTATCTACCAACAATCCGCCGATTTCGCTGGGGCCATCGGTATCCATTTGAAAGCGCAAAACTTGGTGAATAAAACCAATGCCTAAATCATCGCTGTAGTGATTCTTTTTTAAAATTTTAAAGAAATTATGAGGAACATCGTCGGTTCCATGTTTTGCCATAACAATCGAGCTGCCGACCACCATGTTTTCTTCGGTGTCTTCGACAACAAACATATATTCAGATTCGTGCTTGCGTAATTTTTTTTCAAAAGACTGCAGACTACGATCAATTTTTTGTGAGATGACTCGGCGATCACCTGGTAAATTTAGCAGTGTGAACTGTTTAGCTAGATCAACCATTTGACTGAGATCATCATGACGAACAGCGCGTACAAGGAAACTCATAAACAAAACCTTTCAATTATAGAACGATAAAATAAAATCGCTTTTTTTAAATCCTCAGTCGCGACATTTTCATTTGGTGTATGGATATTACCTTCACGAAGGCCGGGACCAAATGAAACGCACTCAACACCAATGCGCGACCACAAACTGGCTTCATTGGATGAAGATTGTGTGGTTAAGCTTGTGGATAAACCTAGATTTTCCATTTCTGCCAAACAACCTCGAACCAACATACTGTTTTCGTTGGTGCGAAAGGGACTTTTATAATCGGCGACTTTGAAATCAGCGCCAACTTGTTGGCAAACTTCGGTTAAATCTCGCATCCATTGTTCATAAACTTCATTAGAAACGGATGGGCCAATACGACAATTTCCACCAATGAAAATATAATCTTCAAAAGTTTCAATTCGACCAATATTTAGGGTCGGATTTGGCGGGGTAAAATCATTGTCTGTGTAATCTAAGAATTTTTTCTCAAGCTGCAAGATAGCCTGATAAATAGTGGTTAACTTTTTTGCCATCGGGTCTGTAAAGCGAGAAATTGGGTCTACATCCAAAAAGGCATTGGCTGAGACTGTATTAAAATTCACGCCGCCCTCAATTTCCATAATAACGATACCGCTTGGCAGTTGCAGTAAATGTTCAAACATTTTTTTTATAGCACTGTCACCAAGATGAGGTGTTGACGAGTGCGCTGCTTTACCATGAAAAATTCGGCTTTGGCTGGACGTGCTTTCAGATAAATTGTGTTCAATGCGGTATTTTTTTTCATCTTCACTGTAGGGTATGCGAATTTCAACAGCGGCCATGCCTTTGCCGGCGGTGATTAATTGCAAATTACTGGGCTCGCCGATCAGGGCCATTTTTGCAGACAATTTATTTTTTCGAATTAAACGCAAAGAACCCATCATGCCAAGCTCTTCACCAAATGTTCCCACCAATACAGGCGGCAGACGCCATGGTTTTTGTAAGCTCTGCGCTTGTGAAAGAGCCTCGAGCTTGCAGAGAAAATCCAATTTTACATCGGCAGTTCCTACGCCATGAATTTTCTGATCAATAATATGAGCGTCAAAAGGATTGTGACCAGTTTCGGTCCATAAACCAAAAGGTCCAGGATCAGGAGTGTCTAAATGTGTTTGTAATAAAAATTCTAAAGAGGCTCTTTCGGCCTGTGGTCGAATCAAAATATTTGCCTGCGGCAAACCGTGCAAACTTTCCTCTTGAATTTCAACAGATAAATTTTTACTTTGAGCAAGCTTTGCCAACCACAACACCAAATCTTTGGTGCCATGTGATGGCGAGCTATCGAAAGCAATCATTTTTCGGCACAGTTCTACGAATTGCAATTAGACTCCTTCAAGCATACTTTTTTCGATAAGTTCTTTTGCGCGATCGATGTCTTTGTTTTCAATTGTTGCAGGAATTAAAAAACGCACACGCATTGGATCTTTTCCGCAGTTAAAAGCAATCAAGCCATTATTAAACATTCTTTTCAGCAATTGATCGACTTGTTCTTTTTTTCCATCATAAGGGGTCACCGCCACCATCAAGCCCATGCCGCCAGCATCATTTAATAAATTGCTGCAGGTGGTTTGGTTTAGATCATTCAACATTTTAATAAAACGATTGTGAATGTCATTGATGCGGCCTTCGCGACCTAAATAACCTTCTTGCAACATATCTAAAATTTCACAACCAGCACTCAGCGCAGGCGTTGAGCCCGAGAATGTACCAGCGATCAATCCGGGTTGAGGATTGAATTCTTCAGTGTAAAGAGTGCAGCCGACCTGAGCCGTTTTCGCGATCGTGCAAATGTCGATGTAATTGCCGATTTCCAAAGTTTCAAAAGCAAACAATTCGCCAGTGCGAGAGAAAGTTTGAACTTCGTCAGCCCAAATTGCAATTTTGTGTTGTTTGCAAAGTTCTAACAATGGAATAAAAAATTCGCGAGGTGCGGCTTGATATCCGCCTTCACCCAACATTGGTTCAAATGAAAAACAAGAAATGTTTTTTTCATGTTGAGCAATGTGTTCTTTCATTGCTCGCAAAGTTTTATCGATCGATTGTGGGTCTTTTTTATCATAAAATGGAATGCGCAACATTTCATTGTATTCAGGCAATCCAACTTTATAAGCCGGGTTGTCAGTCAACTCTGCCATCATTGTTGAGCGGCCCGCAAAAGCATTTTTAAAACTGAGAGTCATGCGAGCTGGAGAAAGTTTTTGTCGAGTCAGTTTCAAGGCGTTTTCATTGGCCATAGTGCCGCAGGTTGCAAGCCAGCCATATTTCAAACGGCTGTTTTTTGCAGCCAAGGTTGTGATTTTATCTAGAAAACGAATGTACTCTCGGTTGGGTTGAAGATTTCCCTGATTCACAATATCAGAAAGTGCACCGCGAACAGTTGCTTTCATCACGCGTGGATTGGCATGACCCATCAAGTGAATTCCAATACCATTGATTAAATCCATTTTTATACTGCCATCTTCCAACTCGACATAAACGCCGCGTCCAGCGCCTGTACCAACATAGTTGTAATGCAATGGTCGGCCGCGAACTTTGCCGGCTTTATCGATAACCATTTTCCCAGTTTCAGCATGAGTTGATTTCGCAGGGCCGGTGCCGGAAATTTGAGAGTTTATTTTGCTTACTTCATTGACCAGATCATTGATCAGTTGGTTGACCTGTTTTGAATCATCAATTTGATGGCCGATAAGAGAATTGGCATCTGACATAAAATCATCCTTCGCGTTAAAGTTGAGAATAACATTTTAACACCGTAGACACTGAGAATGAAGAAGATTAGAATTTTCAAACCATGAATTTGATAAAAACATTTATTTTATTATCCGTGTTATTTTTCAATGACTCTAACTTGGCTCATGCGCAAGAGCACAACGAGTCAAATTCGACGACGCCAACCGCGACCAAAGTCTGGCCCAATTTTGAAAAAGCATTTCAAGAGGGTGTTTTGGCTTATCAGGAAAAAAAATATGATATCGCGTTGCCTGCATTTCGGTTTGCTGTGCAGCAAGACTCGACCAATGTTCAGGCGTTAGTGAACTTGTCATTGGTCCAGTTTCAAATTGGCAACAAATTCGAAGCGCTGGCTTTGATGCGCAAGGCCTACTCGCTGGATCCATATTTTTCTGCTGCCGATCAAGGTTTGCAATATCTGACAAAACATATCGAGGTGCGTGAGATTCCTCATCGAATTTCGTTATGGCAGAATATGCATGACAATGTTTTCAGTCAATTTACGCTATCGCGATTTATCTTTATTCATATCTTAACGTTGGTGGGTTTTGCTTGGTTTTTTCTTGTTTATTTGGGCAAAAGAAAACGCGCAAAAGCTGGTGACGGAGACTTTCCCGCAGTGAATGCGATGAATGTTTTGTTTGCTGTTTTGTTTTTAGCCTCAACATGTTTATTGATTTGCAAATGGTTGGACCAGAGTACTGCGCGTGGCACGGTGACTGTGGAAAAAGCTGTGGTTTATTCGGCACCGGCAGTTGATAGCGTGCAGTTGTATGAGTTATCTGGTGGTTCCGAAGTGCAAATGGAAAATTATAAAAAAGAACAAGATAAAGTTTGGTTGCAAATCACCTATCCGGGGGCTGCGACGGGCTGGATTCAGCAAGATAATATTTTGCAAACGTCAGGAAGGATTTTCGAATGAATTTCATTTGGGACAACTTGTTTCGCGATGCGGGTGAGCGCAAGGGTTTACGTGAAAGCTTACGTCAAAACATTCTTTTTCAAGATTTAAATCCATTAGAGCTGCGTTTGTTGCAAAGAATTGTCAACGTCAGAAGCTATCGCGCTGGTGAGCCTATTTTTAAACAGGGCGAAGCCGGTGTTGGTATGTATATTATTTTGTCTGGCTCTGTTGATATTATCACGCAAGAAATTGAGGCTACCACAGGGAAATCGCACTTTAATCCGGTGACTTTGTTAAAAGCCAAAGATTTTTTTGGTGAATTGGCATTGGTTGAGCGTGAAGGCCTCAGGTCGGCGACGGCAATTGCTCATGAGAACGCCGTGTTAATTGGTTTTTTCAAACCAGATTTAATTGAAATAATAGATCGCAATCCAACTGCAGGTGTCAAAATTTTAATGCGTTTGGCAGAAGTTTTAGGAACTCGTTTACATCAAACAACAGCCAAAATTAGCGAGCTGAAAAAAGAAAAATTTAGCGAAATAGAGTCATAATATGAATGTTTTAGAAAAAGAACTCGGCAGACAGCGCCGGATTAAATTATTTTTCTTTATTGCGACTCTACTGATGTTGTTTATGGTTGTGTTATTAAATCGCAATTTATTCTTGTCCTTTATTTTCGCTTCAGTGACTTATTATTTGTTAGCGCCGATTGTTGATTGGTTGGAAAGAAAAGGTTTTTCCCGTTCGTTGGCAACAGCTGTGCCCTTTGTTGGCCTAGCGATTTTTGTCGTTGTCGGTTTGCAATTGATTATTCCGATGATGGCTGATCAGGCGCAGTCATTGAAACATTCTTTTCCGCAGTATGCGACTTCGGTGTCGACCTTCAGCCATAAATTAGAGATTCAGGTCAGTGCTTGGCTGGCACGGGTTTATCCCATGGACATTCGTGAAACAGTGACGCCGCAAATAGCAGCGATGACAGAAAATTTTTTAAAGGCTTTGCCTGATTTGCTGTCGCAATCTTTGACGGTTTTTTTGCTCACACCTTTTTTAGCTTATTTTATGTTGCAAGATGGCCGAGATTTCTCACGCATGTTGTTTTCGTTAGTGCCAAATAATTTGTTCGAGTTGTCATTGCATTTGCATTATCAAATTAGCAATCAGGTCGGTGGTTTTATCCGCGCCCGATCGATTGAAACCATTTTGGTTGGTTTGGTGATTTGGATTGGTTTGTCGATCATACAATTTCCCTATGCATTGTTGTTGGCGATTTTTGGTGGTTTGTTGAATGTCGTTCCATATTTGGGCCCATTGATTGGCGCAGCTCCGGCATTTATGATTGCGTTTGTGCAAATGTCGCCCGCAGCAGGTGGTCCGCAGGCTCCTTGGTTGGCTTTGGTTATTATTTACGCACTCTCGCAAATCTTAGATATGGTTTTGATTGTGCCGTTTGTGGTTGCCAAGGTTGTTAATTTGCATCCAGTGACTGTGGTGTTGGCGATTATTCTTGGCGCACAATTTATGGGAGTGATCGGTATGATGATTTCAATTCCATTTGTTAGCATTATGAAGGTTTCATTATCTGCTGTTTACGATCATGCTACGGGCAACAGCTAATCCTGTGGCTTCTGTGGTTGACTCAAGCTGGTGAGCGTTCTAACATCGGCTTGGGTGGAAGATGCGTCGAGTTAAAAATAGAAATACGTTTCAAAATATTATTCTCAATTTTTTGTCGTCAATGATGTTGGCGTCTGCTTTTTCTTTTATCGTGGGTTGTTCTTCCAACGATAAAAAAACAGATACTGCCGACGCAGGTTATAAGGTCGCGCAAGAATATGACAAAGACGAACGTTACGAAGAGGCCATTCGTCGTTATCAAGAAGTTAAAAATAAATACCCGTACTCTAAATTTGCAGCGATGTCAGAACTTGCAATTGCAGACTGTTATTTCAAACAAGAATCCTTTGCTGAAGCGCAAGTGGCTTATCAGTCGTTTAAAGATCTACATCCAAAACACGCGCAAATTGATTATGTGACCTATCGATTGGCGATGAGTTTTTTCAAACAATTGCCAGATACTATTGATCGTGATTTGACCCTGTCTTCGAACGCCATTTTGTATTTTGATGAGACTGTTGCTCAGTATCCGAATTCTGATTATGCCAAAGAAGCTAAACAGAAAAAACAAGACATTCTTAAAATGTTAGCTGGCAAAGAAGATTACGTTGCCGAATTCTATTTCATTCGCGAAAAATACGACAGTGCGCTGACTCGTTATGAAGGTTTGTTAAAAAAATATCCTGGATTGGGTTTTGATGCCAAAGCTCTTTCGCGAGCAAGTGTGGCTGCTGCAAAAACTGGTGAATTAGACAAAGCTAAAAATTATTTTAATGAATTGCGCGAAAAATTCCCGAACTCTGAAGAATACAAATACGCAAAAGACAATGCAAAACAAGGGGTGCAGTAAGTGGCAGATGTTTTGTTTGATGAAATGTTATCAGAAGCTAAAGAACACTTTATATCTGGAAACTATAAGGTGGCTGAGCCTATTTTGAATCAAATCATTTTGCAAAACAGTCGCAATCCCGAAGTTTTCCAAATGTTAGCGACCATCTTTTATGACAAGGGTCAGTTTAACAAGGCGATCCGGACTTTTAAAAGAGCTCTTGAAATTGATCCAACCTACACTGATGCCAGTGTTGGTTTGTCGATTATATTGAATGATCTTGGTCGTTATGACGAGGGTAAAACTGTATTCGAAGAGGCGCAGAGATTGTTGGATCGTAAATCCGGCAAAATGGATTCTTATGTCGAAGAGAAGCTGGCTTCAAAACATGAAGAAATCGCTGACATTTATTTTCAATACAAAAGATTCAATGAAGCGCTTGAACAATTGTACAAGGCTTTGAAATTATCGACTCGTAAAGCAGAAATTGTTTTAAGAATTTCAGAATGTCATGTGCAGTCAGGTGATTCGGATCGTGCGATTCGTGAGCTTAAGAATTTATTACGTGAATTTCCTCAATTGGTTCCAGCTCGATTAAAGTTGGGGATTATATATTACAATCAAAACAATTTGGCGGAAGCGACTGAGCAGTGGGAGAATGTTTTGCTAAGAGACCCGAAACATTCTGAGGCATTGAAATATTTAAAAATGGCCAATGTTGCGGGTATTACAACTTTGAATTACTAGGTGGGTTTTTATGAGAGTCCAAGATGACATGCAGCCATTCATTACCAAGGAAGAAATCACAAAGATGGTTCAATCTTTGGCGAGACAAATTGAGGCTGATTACGACAACCGTGAGATCATTTTAATCTGTCCATTGCGTGGATCTGTGCATATGACTGCAGATCTTGGCCGTGAATTGCATATGCCGGTTCAGGTAGATTTTGTACAATTGCAAGCCGTTGAAAAAGGTGGAGCAATCAAAATCATCAAGGACATCAGTGTCAATATCGCAGGAAAACATGTGTTGATCGTCGAAGAGATTATCGACACCGGTCGCACACTTAGTTTTTTGCGCAATCGTTTGTTGGCGTCTTCGCCAGCGTCTTTGAAAATTGTGACCTTATTAGATAAACCAGCACGTCGTGAATTGCCGATTCGTGCTGATTATATTGGACGTACTATTGAGGATCGTTATGTCGTTGGTTACGGAATGGACAGCGAAGAATTCGGTCGAAATTTCCCTGACATTTATGTCATGAAAAACTAGGGAGATTTAAATGATACCTCGTCAATTGGTTGTCTTGTTTGTCTGTTCAGTTGTTATCTTTTTTCTAGTTAACGTTTTTGTTAGCTAGATTTTGCTCTTGAGGACGCAATTATAGCCTCCTTAATAAGATCATTATTTTTTCATTGAAAATAAATAAATAAATTTTCAGACAGTTCTAAAAAATCTCATCTTGCCACAGGCTTTCGATGAAAACTTGAATTGGAAAAACATCGATTCCATTCTTATTTAAACGGTGATTTCCATTGTAAATAGCTAGTTGTTTGATGATTTGCTTTTTCATCTCTTCTTTTACAAATAGGCTTAGCTTTTCAAAACCAGTTTCCCATTTTTTACTGTTTTTGATTTCGATAGTTATCAACTGGGAAGGTGATGAAATTGATTTCTTCTTGATCTCTACGATCAAATCAATATCGCCAAACGAGGGAACATTATAATAATAAATTTTATGTTTAAGGCCGCGGACTTCGAAATAAGTTTTAAGTTCATTGATAATTATGGATTCAAGGTAAAATCCAACTTTTTCTGGAAATTCTTTTAGATTTTGAATGCCTTCCGCTGCGCGGGCGATGCCAGGATCAAAAAAATAAAATTTAGGATGTTTTGATTCCCTTGGTTTTAAATGCAGGGGATAAGGTTCAAGAAAAAAACCAACAAGAGTGTCTTGCAAAATTTGGAACCAAGCTTTGATGCTGTCTCCAGATTTCTCAACCTGACGTGAGATGTTTTCATAATTTAATTTCTGTCCGTGATATTGTCCCGCCACCTCAATAAACTTACTGAAAATATTCAAATTTCTGGTCAGTCCCTCTTGAAAGATTTCTTCTTTAAGATAGGTATCGACATAAGAAAAAAGATAATCATTGGCTGATGATAAATCGGCGCAGTTGATTGCCTCTGGAAGAGTTCCGAAGTTTATTACTTTCTGTATATCATGATGGTTATTCAACTCTTTTAAAGTTAGGGGATACATGTGGCGTAAGCGAGCTCGTCCAGCTAACAAATTTACGCCTTCTTTTTTTAATTTACGAGCACTGGAGCCAGACAAAATAAAATTCAATTTTTTATTTTCGATCAAACGATGGGTTTCATTCAATAGATCTGGGATTTTTTGAATTTCATCAATAAATACAAATTGCCCAGGCTTGAGGTGAGCAACCATGGATTCGATCTCAGAGGGGTCTTTTTGTAACAATTTTAAGTCAGAACTTTTTAAAAGATCTATTGTTAGATCCGGTTTGGCGATTTCTTTTATAAAAGTACTTTTGCCAGTACCCCTAGGTCCTATCAGTAGAATGGATTGCTGTGGTTTTGTATAAACTCGAGAATATTTCATATTTACATTTTCCTACTACTACTAGGAAATTTCAATGAAATATCCTAGTAGTAGTAGGAAAATGTAAAAACTAGATATTTGCAATTAGTGCGAAGACACATCTGTGTTCGACTTGTTTTTCAACCTAAGCTAGGCGAATTCAGCGCAAATATGTATTGATTTGAGATTCTATGGTGTTACTAACATCTGTCATAACTAACGAAATTTATAGAAAATGTTATTTATTATATACATTAGTAACGAAATAAGCATATAATGTAACTTAAATAGAGGTTAAGTAATGGGAAGAGCAGGGCAATACATTCAGCAATTGAAGGGTTATAAGGCATTTATTCCAACACCACTGCCTCCCGAGCCACCTTTAAAGTCAGATGATGAGCTTAACTTTTTATTGTCTAGAGCCAGTCTTTCTTTAGGAAAGCTATCCGGTCTTGCCTCGGTCATTTCTGATCCTGATTTGTTTGTTTATCTTTACGTTAGAAAAGAAGCTCTATTAAGCTCACAAATTGAAGGGACACAATGCTCTCTTGAGGATGTTTTATCTCCTGGTGCTGAAGATGAAAATTATAAGCACGATGATATTGAAGAGGTTTCTAATTACGTACGCGCAATGAATGAGGGACTTGCAAAGCTTAACGAGTTGCCTGTCTGTACAAGATTGATTAAAGAAATTCACGCAACGTTGATGGCTGGTGTTCGAGGATCTAATAAAACTCCTGGAGAATTTAGAAAGTCGCAAAATTGGATTGGTAGACCTGATGCTAATTTAAATACCGCTGAGTTTGTACCACCACCGTTTGAAGAGGTGGATAAGCAGATGTCAGATTTAGAAAAGTTCATCCATACTGATGATCAAATTCCACCATTAGTTAAAGCAGCATTGATCCACGCACAATTTGAAACAATACATCCTTTCTTAGATGGCAATGGCCGTTTGGGAAGATTATTGATTACATACCTTCTTTGCTTTTGGAAGATCCTGGACCGGCCACTTTTGTACCTCAGCTATTATTTTAAAGCTTATCGATCTGAATACTATGCCAGATTAATGGATGTTAGATTTAAAGGTGATTGGGAAAGCTGGGTGAAGTTCTTTCTTAAGGCTGTGTCGGAATCAGCAGATATGGCCAACTTGGCGGCTATTGAAATACACCGTCTTCATCAAAAAGATAAAGATCGATTACAAGAAAGCAAGCCAACAACTTACACTATTCAAGTCTTTAATGAATTTTGTCGAGATCCAATTTTAAATTCACATGTACTTATTGAAAGACATAAGTCGACAATGCCAAAGGTAGGTCGAGCATTACAGCATTTAGTAAAACTTGGAATCATTAGAGAGATTAGCGGTAAACAACGAAACAGAAGATATGCCTATGATAGTTATCTGCAAATTCTGGTTCGTGATACCAACACAAAAATGGGTTAGGTCAATAAGACCCACTTGCTTGCCCCTCACTTGATCACCCCTTTGTGATTGTAAGGACTTAAGACTTGGGCAATGAACCTGAGGCCTACAATTGTTTTCTCATTTTGAGTCACTTCAGTAACATTTATTTCTGGGTCATTCGTAAAAACAAGCGAATTGCAAAAATACCTCAGGAAAATCTCGAACTGGACCGATATGGAATATGAAGGATTAGGTTCTTCATTTTATATCCAAAGGGGGATTCATGCGCAAAAAATTCTTTGCTCTAAAAAAAGCTATTTCTCATAAATCACAGGCGTTTCATCACATGATGAAAAATCAAAAAGGCCAAGGCACTGCCGAGTACGTTTTGTTATTGGCGATTGTCGCCGGAATGTTATTGGCTTTTGGACCAAGAATTAAAAAAGCCATTGAAAACAAAATGGGTGGCGTAGAAGCACAAATGAACGAAATTGGTGGCGGATAGTATTTTGGGGGAGCGATGACTGTCGAATACATCCTGTTGTTATCATTGTTTGCAACCATGGTGATGAGTGCGTTGATCACTGGTCCACATACTTCGTTCAAGGAGATGGGGCCCAAGCTTGGCGCGCGTGTTGAAAAACATTTGATCACTGGTGATGGCTTTGGTGACAGTTCAGGTTCAGGCGTCTCGCCGCTCAAGTGGGAATGATGAGAACAGATACAGCTAAGCAAACATCAGTAACAAATCGTTTGAAAAACCAACAAGGACAATTGTTGGTGGAAGCAATTTTGTTGATGGCTTTGACCGTATCTGTGTCTTTGATGGTCACCAAATATTTAAAAGACAGTCAGTTTGCGCAAAAGCTTGTAGCTAAACCGTGGACGACATTGTCTGGAATGATCGAATGTGGAGTATGGACTGGATGTGGCTCAGGAAAACATCCAAGCACCATGAATAGAAACCTTTCCTACAAACCGGTGCCTTGATGATCAAAAGTCAAAGTGGTTTTGTCACAGCTGAATTTATGTTTGCGGTGGTTATCGCATTCGGCATGACGATTTTGACTTTTGCATTCACCTTTACTTTGTCCACTGTTGAGGTCACTCAATACGTTTTATTTTCAGCGGCACGAGCGCATTCAGCTGCTAATTACGATAAAGAATCACAACAAAAACAAGCGCGATTGAAATACACAAGCCTGGTAACATCCAAAGTTTTAAGTCCCTTGTTTAACAATGGTTGGTTTGAAATTGCCAAACCTGAACAGATCGAAATTCGTTCCGGAGATGGTGTGAATTTCGAGAGAGAATATTCAACATCAACTGGCGACAGCAGACACAACATGCAAGGTGTGCGCGGTTTTATCACTGCCAAAATATTACAAATGCGTTTGCCTATGATTGGTGATATCACGCCGGATGATGATGGTTTCAAAGCAAATTTGTCAGCCGTTATGATTCGCGAACCGTCATTGAAAGAATGCCAGGATTACATGGGCCAGCGTGCAGCCGCGGTGTGGAATACCAACAGTGGTTTTGGTAAATTTAAAACTTCGGCAAATGCCAATATTCCATGGGAGGACAACGGATGTTAAAATATCCTCTCATTAAAAAATCTAAAAAAATAACTGGCAATGATCGTGGAAATGCCATGATTGAAATCATTCCAATTCTGACTATTTTTATTTTGATAGTGAATTTTTCTTTGGGTTTTTTCGGCCTGATTCATTCGGGAATTTTAAACTCGATTGGCGCCAGAAATTATGCTTTTGAAACATTTCGTAATCGTAGCAGCTTGCAATATCTTCGAGATACAACTGGCAGTGAGACTGTGTTTACTTATGCAAAATCACAATTGCGATTTCATTCGGTGATAAATGAATCAGTACCAACGGGTGGTTCAGGTAATAATTTTTATGCAACCAGAAGACCCATTCAGTTTACTGATGTTCAACAAGTTAAAGATGAATTGGCGAATCCGGCAGAGCACACCAGTTTGAAAAAAATTGCAGAAGGTGCAAGAGCTTCAGAAACTGGAGCAGAGCAGGGTGTAAGCCCTGCGTGGGTGCGAACAATGTATGGCATGTGTTTAACAGCAAAGTGTGGGCAGTAGAATATGAATAACGAATCTCGATCTCTAGTCATATCTTTGGTTGCTGGTATCCTGGCAGCTTTTTTATTGTATTCATACTCGCAAGAAAAAAAGGCCGAGTACGATAAAACATACGGCACTATGAAAAACGTAGTTGTCGCCAAGGTTGATATTGAACAGATGCGCACCATCGATGGTACCATGCTTGAGGTCGTGCAAAGACCTGCTGATTTTATCGAGCCAGGCGCCATTCAAGATCCCGAAATTGCAGTTGGTCAAGTAGCAGGTAAACCAATTAAAAAGAACGAACAGGTTTTGGACAGTAAATTATTATTGCCAGGTGCAGACACTGGAATTTCATTACAAGTTGCTCCCAGCAAACGCGCGGTGACCTTGCCTGTGGATGAAATTCGCGGCGTTGCAAGATTGATTCGCCCTGGAGATCGTATTGATATTTATGCTGCAATTGATTCTGGACGCGGAATGCAGACCAAGCGTGAGGTCAGCATGATCATGCAAGATGTGGTTGTGTTGGCAACAGGTATTAACGTGGTTAATAATTTACCACGCACGATTGAATCTGATAGTAACGGAAAAAATATGGTGTTAACTAATTTATCCGGGGACACCAAATACAATTCGATCACCATCGAAGCAACACCAAAAGAAGCGCAAGATTTAATTTATATAGTCTCTTCTTCGCCTTCAAATATTTTCTTTACTCTGCGAAATCCAAACGATCGAACCGTGCCACCACGAATTGGCAGCAGTTCATCTGATACAATTATGGGAAGAGTCAGTGTTGAATCAACGCCAGCAGTTGGTCCGGCTTCTGTGGCGCCACCAACAGTTATCATGCCGCCGGCGCAGCCAGTGATGGTGCCACGACCGCAAGCTACACCAGTGAAACGAGACAATTTTAAAAATTTATAATTTGAATTTTGTAATGAATTTGTGATGAATATTAATAAATTGTAAAGCAAGACAAGGGGGATCCGATGGTTGGCAACAAAATAAAATTCAGTCTTGTTGTTTTTATCCTAGCATTGGGTCTACATGGTTTTGCATTAGAGGAAGACGACGAAGATTCGCCCAAGGTGACCGGTCGTCCAAATCGTCCCAACCGCACGTTGAGCTTAACTCTAGGTCTAGAGCAAGATCAAAAGCTTCCGCCCATTCCAAAACCATTTAAATCTGGTGGTGATTGTAAGACGCATAATATTGCTGAGGTTTCATACTCTGAAGAAATCAATTCTTTACGTTTTACTCCACGTCGTGAAGGTTTGTGTACCTTTACCTTGAAAGAATTAAAAACCGGTAAGATTGTTGCCGAATATCACATCGAAGTCCGCAAATCCAAACTGGATGCCGTTGTCCGTGAAATGCAATCACTGTTGGGTGATATCGAAGGCATCAATATTCGCATCGTAAATAACAAAGTTGTCGTTGATGGTCAGATTCTTTTGGCTCGTGATATGAGTCGAATTTATAATGTTGTCAGTCAGTTCGGCGATCAAGCTTCGTCTTTGGTGACGTTGTCACCACTGGCGCAAAAGAAAATTGCAGAATTTATTTCACGTGATATCAACAATCCAGAAATCGAAGTTCGTGCCGTAAACGACAAATTCATTTTACAGGGTGTTGCCAGCAGCGAAGATGAAAAATCTCGGGCCGAAATTATTGCTAAAACCTATGTGCCAGATGCGGTTCCAGAAAAATCTGAAATTGATGGCGTGGTTAAAAAAAGAAAATTAGCCAATGATGGTGTGATCAATTTAATTACGATCAAACCAGCAGCGCCGCCTCCGCCAGGAAAAATCATTCAGTTGGTTATACATTATGTCGAATTGAAAAAAGATTATGCTAAAAATTTTCGTTTTCAATTCACGCCAAGTCTTGCCGATGACAAATCACAGGTAACATTACAGAGCGGTGATAGCGGCGGTGGTATTGGCACATCTATCATGGCAACAATTAATAATTTTATTCCAAAACTAAATTGGGCAAAAAATCATGGTCATGCGCGAGTGCTTGAGAGCGCAACTATGATTGTGCAAGATGGTAAGACCGGAAACATCAATGCTTACTCTGATATTCCTTATCAAACAGCGACTGAAAAAGGTCCGGTCACGGGTTTTAAACAAGCTGGTATTGCCTCTAAAATCACACCAACAATTTTAGGCGAAAGATCTGATAGCATCAGCTTAGATATTTCATTTAAGATCGATGCACTGTTGAATATTACTTCTTCAGGTCCATTGATCAGCACCAATTCGGTGGATACATCGATTATCGTGCGCAGTGGTCAGAGTGCAGCGATTGGTGGTTTGATTAAAAGCCGCTCGAACACGGCCTACAACAATCCATCGGACACACCAAGCAACCCAATTATCAGTTTGTATGCTTCGAAAGAATTTCAACGCAATCAAAGCCAGTTTGTGGTTTTTGTTACGCCGATTATTAAATCCTCTGCATCTGCGGGATCAGAAAAAATCAAAAAGAAATTCCGTATCAGAGATTAACAAATCTGTGATGAAATGATTGAAATTTAATTGGAAATAATCTCAAAAATACTTCTTACTGCAAATTGCTAAATTGATTTTACTCTTCGTTGCTCCTTAGTAGCTAAACTCAACTGGGCTTTCCATTGTGTTCCCTAGGCAGGACTTTGATCTATAAAAATCATAATCGGCGCTAGGTCCTGGAAACTTTTTGTTTCATTCTGCCGATATTAAGTCATGGCGATAAGTCCTCAATGTAATCTCATAGCAGTCGTGGGCGGTAAAGGCGGGGTTGGTAAATCCGTTTTTGCAGCGAATTTTTCTTTAGCTTTGATGCTTGAGCTTAGGGCTTCTGTTTTATTGATCGATGCAGATGCTAAAAGCTGCGGTGATCAAAATGTGATTCTTGGATTAAAACCATTAAAAACATTAAGCGAGATCGCGCAATTTCAAGGGTCATTAAACGCGCAAAGCATTCCGCAAATGGCGACCATGCACCCGTCTGGTTTGGCATATCTTCCCGCAGTACGCGGACCAGAAGAAATTTTAAGTGTTAATACTGAGTTGTTTTTAAAACAACTCGAGTTTTTTTCTAAGAATTTTAAATTCATTGTTGTTGATTTAGGTAATGAACTTAAAGAATTTCAAATGGCACTTTTGCAAGAAGCTACAGCTATCACGATTGTCACCGCACCCGAGGTTCTGGTTGTGAATCAGACACAGAGAATGATTCATGAGTTGCTCACTGCAACTTTTCCGATGGATATGTTTCAACTGGTCGTTAACAAAGTCAGTGGTCAAGGTCTCAATCCACAATCTATTTCTCAAGCCTTACGTTTGCCAATCGTTGGTCAAATTCCACAAGATGATGTGACCACCATGGGTTCGTTACAAAGAGGAGCTCCATTTATTTTAAATCAAAATAAAGCACCCATTGCACTGGCGTATCACGATATCGTACGCAAGCTGACTGGTGGCACCTTACAGAAATTGAAAAGTTTAAATCGCGCTCCGGCTCCGACACCTGCTGTTGCGCAAACACCAGGTGTTGTGCAGGCAGCTGAATTGGCCAGTAACAATGTCAGCGAAGCCCGCAATGTAGTAAAAATTAAAATTCATAATGAATTGATCAAAGCTATGGATTTGAAAAAAGGCGTGACAGAAACCAATAATGATCCAGCAAAAGAAGCCGCTTTGAGGCAGAAAACATTACAATCAATCACGCAGATTGTGGACCGAGAATATCCTGGGCAGCCACGTGACGAGAGATCAAAAATCATCAAAGAAGTTTTAGAAGAAGCATTGGGTCTTGGTCCTTTAGAAGATTTATTGGCTGATAATGCAGTGACCGAGATTATGGTGAATGGTTATAAAAAAATATTTGTTGAAAAAAGTGGTAAGGTGCAATTAAGCCCGGTGACGTTTACCTCCAATTTACATTTACGAAATGTTATTGAAAGAATTGTGACGCCATTGGGGCGTCGTATTGACGAAAAAACTCCTTACGTCGATGCGCGTTTAAAAGATGGCAGTCGAGTGAATGCTGTTATTGAGCCGTTATCAATTGACGGACCGGCGTTGACCATTCGTAAGTTTAAAAAGGGTGGAATTCAGCCTGAAAAATATGTCGAATTTGGCTCTATCACAAAACCAATGTTAGATTTTCTAAGAATTTGTGTCGAGAATGGTTTAAATGTTGTTATTTCTGGTGGTACCGGTTCAGGTAAAACCAGTTTGTTGAATATGATTTCCAGTTTTATTCCATCAAATGAACGAATCGTAACGGTCGAGGATGCGGCAGAGTTACAAATGCAACAAGAGCATGTGGTGCGATTGGAAACTCGACCATCAAATATGGAAGGCACTGGGGCAGTCACCATTCGAGATCTAGTTAAAAATGCTTTACGTATGCGACCAGATCGTATCGTTGTCGGCGAGACCCGTGATGGGGCGGCGTTGGATATGTTACAAGCGATGAATACAGGTCATGATGGTTCAATGACGACCACTCATGCCAATTCACCACGAGAATGTATCGCACGTTTAGAAACTTTGTGTATGATGTCTGGTATGGATTTGCCAGTACGTTCGATTCGCGAGCAAATTTCAAGTGCGGTGAATCTCATCGTGCAAATTTCGCGATTGTCTGATGGCAGCCGTAAAATTTTAAGTATCACCGAGGTCTGCGGTATGCAGGGCGAAACAGTCACCTTGCAAGAAATATTTCGTTTTAAAGAAACTGGATTTGATAAAAATAGAAAAATCATTGGTCAGTTTCAAGCAATGGGTATGATTCCTACGTTTATTGAAAAGCTTGAACAAAAAGGTGTGGTCATCCCACGAGAAATTTTTTCGAACGAACAAAAGCCTGCAGCTCAAGCAACGTCTGGTTCTGGAAAACCAGGAATGCCAGGCTCGCCAGGTGGCATGATATCGCCGATGAATATGTTAAAGAAAACGGGAACAGGTGGTAAACCATGAGCTCGTTAAGTTACTGGTTGAGCAATGATTTGCTAATGATTGTGATTGTTTCTGTTTGTGCTTTTATTGTCAGTTATGTTTGGTCTGACAAAGTCTTAGATTATTTCTCAAAGAAAACTTTGAATAATAAATCAGAAGTTTTAAAACTTTTAGATTTAATGTTTGTTGAAACTGAAGAAAAAAAAATAACAACGTTGATGTATTTGATCAGTTTTGGTTTGGGCTTGGTGGTTTTTTTATTATTATTACCCAACGTGGTTGCTGGTTTTGTTTTAGCCTTAGTTGTTGTCATTGCCGGTTGGTCCGTGCCCGTATTGGTGGTGCGAAACTTATACGAAAACAGATGCAATAAATTTGTAGAACAAATGGTAGATGGTTTAACGATTATGTCCAATGGAATTAAAAGTGGTTTGACCGTGACCCAGGCTATGGAAAGAGTTGTGGAAAACCTTGGAAACCCAATCAGCCAAGAGTTCAATCTCGTGTTATCACAAATTCGTTTAGGTCGCAGTGTTGAAGAAGGTTTGATTGAGCTTGGTGAACGGGTGCCACGGCCAGATGTTCAGATGTTTGTAACTGCGATTAATATTTTGAAAGAAACGGGTGGCAATTTAGCTGAAACTTTTTCGACAATTTGTTTAACCATTCGCGAACGGCAAAAAATAGAAAAGAAAATTCAGGCAATGACGGCCCAGGGTTTGATGCAAGGGATGATTATTACCATGGTCCCGTTTGCATTGATGATTTTATTTAGTTTTATCAATCCGGGCTACATTGGTCCGATGTTCAACACTACTTTAGGCTTGATTTTTTTATGTGCAATGTTTGCATTGCAAGTTTTAGGTGGAATAACCATCCGAAAGATTGTTAAAATCAAAGTGTAGAGAGTCAGTGTAGAGAATCGTGTAGAAAACAAACACGTTTGAGACAAACTGTAGATTCAACTCTGTTAAAATTATTTAACAGCTCAATAAACAAAGCCAAGCTGGTTTTGTATAGGGGTTCAGGGATGAAACGTTTAGCCATTTCGGTAATATTATTTTTTACAACAACAGCATTTTCAATTGTCGACATGAAGAACGCAAATTTTGCAAATTCATGGACGGATCTAGAAATTCCAGGAACAGGTTACGATCTCAAGGTAACAAGAACATACAACAGTAAATCTTTGTTTGATGGTATGTTCGGTTTCGGTTGGTGTTCAGATTTTGAAACCAATCTTAAAATCACAGCAGAAGGAAATATCAAACTGACCGAATGTGGAGCTGGTCAAGAGCAGTTTTACACCCCCAGAGAATTTGGTCGCAAAGAAATAGACAAAACAATCAGCCAAATTATCACCAAGGTACGTGAAGCAAAAAAAGGTGATGAAAAAACTTTAAAAAAAATGGCAGAAGATATGGTTTCCGATCATGATCTTCGTTCTAAATTCGCAGTTGCTTATAAGGTGGCAGTGCCGGTTAAAGAGGGAACAAGATTTTTTGCCAATGGACAAGAGGTCGAGAGCATTACTTACAGCAAGGGTATATACACACGCTATTTACCTGATGGTTCCTATATGCGTTTTGATAAAGAGGGGAACTTAGCTCAGTTGTTTGATAAAAACAGTAATTATTTAAAGTTCGATTATGACGGTAGCATGATCAAAGAAATTGTTGATAACAATGGGCGTAAATTAACTTTCAAATATTTCACAAATAAAAAAGTAAAATCGATTTCTGCGCCAAACAGTCTTTCCGCTGAATATAAATTTGAAAATCAAAATGATTTAAAAAATGTCGTGAAATCAAACGGTGAAACCCACTCGTATGAATATGATGATACTCACAACATGACTAAGGCAGTATACCCGGATGGAAAATTTGTAGCTTTAACTTATGATAAAAAAAATGACTGGGTGACTAGCTTTACAGATCGCGAAAAATGTTCTGAGAATTACAAATATGAATTCGACAGCAAGAATCCTAAAATGCATTACTGGTCTACGGTGAAAAAAACTTGTGGCAAAGAAGTTGTCAATGAATCCAAACATGAGTTTTGGTTTAGCGAAAGAAAAGATGGACAAGTTTTCTTAGCGCGAGTGAATTCAAAGGTAAATAAAGACGAGACGGATATCACTTATCATGAAGTTTTCGGTAAACCGATCGCTATTCGAAGAAACAACGTACGTTACACCTATACATATTACAGCAATGGTCAGGTAAAGGAAAAAAACAGTGATAACGTTAATTTGATTTATGTATATGACAGCAAAACTAGCAAGGTCATTAAAGTGACTACGATCAGTAAAAATGAAAAGGGCAAGGTCATTGCTAATAAAAAGACAGATTTCAGGTATGATGCTAAAGGAAATTTAAATTACGCGCAAAATTCTGAGGGCTTAAAAATCACGATGACCTATGATGGCAAAGGTCGTATTGCTTCGATTGTGGACCAGGCTAAAAAACTAGTGAAAATCGATTATGAAGAAAGATTCGGAAAACCAGCGGTTGTTGCTCGGCCAGGATTGGGAACGATTCGTATCACTTATAAAAGCAATGGTGAAATCGATGGAGTGAAGAGTGATGAAAGCCCATCAGTTGCGATGCAAATCGCAGGCGCTTTCAATAATTTATTAGATGTGATTTCTCCAGCAACAGCAGAAGTATTTAGTAACTAAAAAGTGAGGCAGTAAATGTTAACAAATATCAGTTTTAAAAAAATGATTTTAACCACTGTTTTCTTTTTAGCATCAGGTGTGGTTCACGCAGCGACTCCCGCTATGTCGCCAGTTGCAGATATTGCAACAGGTGAAGGTGTTGGTTTGGCGGGGCACCCACAGTCTAAAAGCAACGTGTGTTTGTGCAACCTAACACCCGCGCCAA
>CAZMVK010000006.1:13305-45487 GCA_964569545.1 uncultured Bdellovibrio sp. | reverse complement strand
ACCTTGGCAGCGAATATCTTTTTTATCACCAAGTGCTGTCGTTACCGTAAATTCAAAATCATAGATATCTTTGACTCGGTATAAATATTTGGTCTCTGAGCGCATAATAAAGCCAACATCCACCAACTTAGCAATTGAGGCTTTATGCGGAGGACCACCTGCATGATAAACTGTACATGAAATTGGATAAGCTGCCATATCAAGAAGATATTAACATTTCTTTGACCGTATTCACAACGGCAAAAATATCTTCAAATGGCTTCTTTATAAATGAATCAGCGCCTAGACTTTTGGCTGACTGCAAATCGTACTCACCAGTAAATGCTGATATTAAAATAACTCGAGATTTTTTTTTGATGTCTGGATCTATTTTAGCTAATACCTGAGGTCCAGTAAGCCCTGGCATTAAAATATCCAAAAACACAATCTGCGGGTGAATCTCTTGCCACATCTGCAAACCTTTTTCTCCATCTTGTGCTTCGAAAACCTGAAAATTTGAAAGCTCCAAAGCTCTCTTCAAAGATCTACGCACCAACGGCTCATCATCAACAATTAAACATTTTATTTTAGACTCAGACACGCACCATCTCCACAACCGGCAATTCAACTACAAAACATGCACCTGAATTTTCATCTATTCTTAAACTGATTTGACCAGAGTGTGCTTCGATAATTTTTTTTGCAAGGCTCAATCCCAAACCAGTTCCCAAACCTTCTTTTTTAGTTGTAAAAAATGGCTCGAATATTTTTTCACGCAAATTTTCTGGAATGCCAGGGCCATTGTCTTGAACAATCAATCGCACTGCTTGAGCCTTTTGCAAAGCATCTACGACGACTTCGGTTTCAACAGTTATCGTACCGGCAGTCTTCATAGCCTGACAGGCATTGTTGATGAGATTAAAAACAACCTGTTGTAATAAATGTGGCTCGACCTCTATCAAACAGCTTGCTGTATCCAAATGAATATTCTGTCGATGATTGCGCATCACTGATTTTAACAACGGCAATGTACGCTCTACAATTTCATCAAATGTGATTTTCTTACGAGCAACCGTCCCGCCCTGCGAGAACTCTAGCAAATTGCGAATAATCAATTGTGATCTAGCTGCTGCTTTTTCAATTTCAAATAAATCTGATGCCAATTGTTCATTTTCTGAACCCTGAGCTTCTAATCTCAAAACTTGCGCCAAAGATCTTAAACCAGTTAATGGGTTGTTCAACTCATGCGCAATATTTCCAGCAAGCAATCCCATCGCCTCAAGCTTTTCGCTCTGTAACATACGCAAATACAGATCTCTTTTTTGTGTGATATCGATGTACTGATTGACGACATTGGTCGCCCGTCCTGATCCCATTGCAATCGGGTATGAATTGACTTGATAAGTTTTCTCACCTAAACGCACCGTTGCCGTTTGTGCCTCAGAATTTTCAAATGCTTTTTCTGCAGGACAGCCTTCACAAATCGAATCTCTATCGGCAAATTCTTGATAGCATTTGCGTTTTGATTTTAGAGAAAACTTTTTATTTGCCCTGAGCACCATATAATCTTGATCTAAAATAGCAATCGCATCACGAAATCCATCAAAAGTTTTTTCCCAAAGATACGATGAATGCAACAACTCACGCTCTAACAACAATCTCTCTGATGTTAAAGACAACGGCTGCAGACGTTCACGCAAAAAATCAATCAAGCTCGTCATTTCATTTTCACTCATACTGAGCTCAACAACAAAAGCACACTGATAAGGAGAACGTTTATTGGTGAGCGACGAAACCGCCAATGGAACATACAAAGTCCGAATCAATGGCCGGCCCAAATGATTGGCTAGAACTTGGGACATCTCTGTATCTATCAATTTGATTTCTTGTGCGAAATCAAATTTTTGATGAAATTGAGAAAAATGAACCTGACCGGATTTGAAATTTAAAATTTCTAAATTATCATTCTCTGACTGCAACAAAAGAAATGGCTCACCAAGCTTGTTAAATTTGCGAAGTTCTTTACGAATAATAGGTAACAGATCATCAAACGAATTGATCAAAGCCAAATCTTTAATTAAACGAATGAGATTCCGTACTTGATTCAATTTTTGATCTTCTTCTATTTTTGAATTTTCAATATGCAGCGTGCGTTCATGTACGATATTTTCAAGTCCAACATTCAAAGACTCGAGCTCACGCATTTGTTTTGTCGACTGTTTACGTAATTGTTTTTTTTGCTTCTGCTCTCGACTGTAATCCATTGCATTCTGCAAAATTTCTACAGCATGACTGAAAAAATGCGATTGTTCGTAAACACCATTCACGCCAGCCTTATTAACAAATTCACAAATCAAATCTAGGTCTGGGCTGTCGACTATTAAAAGACGACTGGCATGAGGTAAATCATATTTAATTTTTTCCATGCTTGCCAAATGAGACTGCCAGGAATTCAATTTATCGACAAAAAATACAAGAACATCAATATCAGACTGAGAGTTTATCGTCTGTAGATCGTCGATATCAAAAACCTTGGCCTGCTGTGGGAAAAGATCAGAGAGCAATTTCACCACAGCCATACGACTCAAGGTACTAGTAGGCCAAGAAGAATGACTAACGCTTATTTTCTGAACGTAAATCGATGTTAAATTCACTCTGACCTAGCTTGGAAAAATTTTCTGACCAAATTTGCAAATTGTGGCCTAGGTCATATTCTAGTATATCAGCCAACCAAGTGAAATCCTTTTTTTGAAATGCAGCAAGGACTTCGCCAATTGTTGACGCCATAGCAAGCTTTGCTTGTTGCCAATTTTCAGATTTAACAAATTTATTTTTTGCTAGTACCGAATCAATAGAAATAATACTTTCTACCAACAATTGACAATTATCAATCAACTCGACCAAAGACTTGAGATGTCCATCAATTCCTTGAAAACGAAATTTATTCGCTAAATCATCATTAACCGCGATCATCTTTGGAATTTGCACCTGCCAATTTTGTATTATCTCATTGAGAACCTGCGTTGGTCCCTGATAATAAACATCAATTTTTTCAATTTCATTGAGATGACAATTTGACAATCTTTTTTCAGCTGGTTCATCCAAATCAACGCCGTTGATTTGAAATCGACAAACCACTTGATCTTTTTTTCGCAATTCATCTTCGATGAATGTAAATACCTGACTGATGTGACCTGTGTCGCCAAATTGATTTCGTAAATCTGTTCCTAAAAATGATATATGATTCATATTACTCCCTAAGATGTAGTCGTTTCATTTTTTTGATTTATTTGTTCTTTTGTTGCATAGTGATCCACATAAAGATTCAACAAGCGTTGGAATAAATTTTGAATTTCCAAACTGCGAGTTAAAAGATTTTCATGAGTATCTGGTCCGATACGAATTTTTTCAGTCTGATACCAACGCACGATGGGACTGACCAAGGGCACCAGCTGACCAATGGTTTGAATAACCTCTTCACCACGATCAATAATTTCTGCAAGCTGTGGTGATTGCGTTCCTTTTTGCATAGTCTGCATCTGTTCAATCATTAACAAATTCACATCTGCCAATTTAAAAATGGCTTCACGAAAATTGGCGTCTTCTGTTTCTGGAAAATCTTCAGACTGATACAATGCTTTTAATAAATTCCACTCGAACTCGGCAGTTTTTGGCATTAAAGCGCGATATGCCGGTCCACCATTTTGCGTCGACTGGTTGGCTTGAACCTGAATAACAGACAAATCTTGCTTAGCTCCCTGTAACATTTTTGCTAATACACTTGCAACCTGATCAGAGGCAAAATCAGTTTCATCTATTCCGCGTAAAATACATGAGCCTGCGGCACGGGGGCCCGTTTCCCAAAAATTAACACTCGACAAACTAAGATTTAAACAAGGAACACCTACCAAACTTGCCATGTGCATCGGAGCACTGTCTCCACCCATAACTACTTTTGCTTTTTGTATAACAGCAAACAACTGTTGCAAGCTGGTCTTTCCAACCATATTGACCACATTCTCGCTCGATGTAGATGACATAATTTTCTCTGCTAAATCAGATTCTTGAGCTGCCCCGATCAAACCTACTTTTGCATCAGGCATTAAACGTATAAATTGACGTAGAATCGTCATCCATTTCATTGGTGAAATTTGTTTTTTTATTTCACTGGCACCAACGTGTAATAAAATTTCCGGAACAATTTCAGTATACGATGGCAAAGCTGCTGGCTGCGACCAATCTTGAGCGATTAAATCTGAACCAACCATTGTCGAAAAAATTTCTGCCAAATGAAATCGGTTCGGCCGGTCAATACCTACTTGTGCATAAAAATATGCACTCATATCATCTGGGATAGCTAAAAATCCATCCGATGTTCTGGTGTAACCACTAACTTTTGTATTTTCATGAGAAACAGCATGAGTAATGAAACTGGATAATGGTGAAAATGAAAAATTTAAAATCCAATCATAGTTTTCATTTTTTAATGAATCACAAAACTGAGCCGTGATCTGATGTGCAGTCTTTACGTCCATAGTGGGCTCAAGCAATGGAGCTACGATATCTTGTGATGGCAAAATCTTTCTTTGTACAACGACCTCAAGACCATCAAAAGCGGCTTGATAACGCCCACGAGTTAGAACATGAATTTCAGCTTGTGGGTAAGCTCTTTTCAGAGCTCTTAATGCCGGCCAAGTTTGGAAAATATCACCCAATCTAGCGATCTGAATGGCTAGTATTTTCATCTTGCACCTGCTCTCTAATCAATTCGACAATTATTTTTAACTGCTCTACTTCAGAGGTATAACCATGAACACGACTGACCTCTTCGCTGACCTTTTCAAGTCTTAGCAAAACCATTTTGAATGGATTTTCTGTTTGTTGTTCCATCATTTTTCCCGTAGGCCTCCATTTTTTCATTCACAGCCTTTAACACTTTGTCGATACTGATGCTTTCAGAACATAAATGTGTCGATTGAGTGCAATCCTGACTGTGAGAGCAAGGATAACAATCACTTTGAGCTTCGATAATAAGGGCCTCATCACTGTAGGGAGATGTTTTTACAGCATCTGCGCTGCCTAAAAACAAATTGACCTGTGGACAACCCACCATTGCAGCTAAATGACCAACACTGGTGTCACCTGTAATTAATAATTTTGCTTCTGCTAATATATTTTTTAATTCTGCTAAATCCGGACTTATAATTTCAGCAATAGAAAAAACAGAGGACACTTGTGCATATTCTTTACTGCTACATAAAACATAAACTTTTTGTTGGTTAAATTTATTTTCAATTTTTGTTTTCAATTCTCGAAACTTTTCCAAACCCCAATTTTTTTTAATATCCGAGGTTAGCACCTGCAAATACACAGCTCCATCATGACCTGACGCTCTTGCTGTTTTAGTTATACCTTGGAATGAAACATCCAAAGCTTTGTGCAAAACATCTAAATAATGAAAATCAGAACGAGTACCTGCAGAAAAATGTTCGTCAAAATATTTCAACCAACTATTAGAATATATCGCTGGCTTTCCAGCTTGATATTGAACTCCACGTTTTTCATTAGCCTCAAATAAATCCATCAAACGTACACTTAAAAAATTATGAGTTGCATTTAATATCAGATTAAAGTTTTGTTGATTGACGGTCGTCACGACTTCTTGCATTTCAAGAAAAGCCACAGAAATATTTTGTTTTTGTTCGACAAGGATCTTCTGCAAATACTCACGAGGAAATAAAATAAAATGATCAACTGAATCCAATACATCAAGAGAACTGGAAAAAGATTCATTCACTAAAAATGTAATTTCACAACCTGGATGTTGTTGTTTTAAAGAGCGGGCCAAAGCATTGTGCATAAAAATATCGCCAAGACGAAGTAACGACATGACAAGAATTTTCATATGACCAACTCTCGTAATGCACGCCAAATTTTAGCCTCTTGTGACTGATCTTCCTCAGCTAAATGATGACAGATTTCTTTGATATTATTATTATCACCGCGCAAATGAATTAAAATATCTTGGTAATGAGATTCAAACCCCTGCCACGCCGGGCGAAAATCTAAAACTGGCAATAATTGAAAACGTTCCAAGTCTGTAACCGAAACTTCGTTTAACATATGAACACGAGAAAAAGAAACACCAGTTTCAGACTGAGAATTGAGTGTATAGGAATTCTGCTTATAAAACTCTATCAATTTAACATCTGGTTCAATAACGTGAATCAAAATATCCGAAAATTTTTGAGCTAATAAATGTATATGATGAGTTGCTCCCAGACCGACAACGACAATCTCTAATTCATCAACAAGATAATTTTCCCACTGCTGCAGCCAAATCTTTGCTTCGCGCTCTGGATTTCTTTGCGAACAAAGCGCATAACCATTGCGAGTGATCTGCAATGGCTCTTGATTTGTGATTTGCAAATTCGACTGGAGAATCATATCGACTTATGCGTCCTTTTTTTGAAATTGCTCGGTTTGATTTCTCAATTCAATTTCTAGCTGTTGGAATTTTTCATTTTCAGGATGCCACAGCAACAACCTTTCAACTTCTAATTGGGCTTGCATACGTTGCCCTTGCAAACAGAATAAATGTGCTAATAACAATGACGCCTCTTCATCAAACTCGACTGTTTCTAAATATTTTTGTAAATGTTCGGTACAAACAGAATAATCATTTTCACGAATGCCCCAGCTTGATGACAACAACACTGCCGTACGGTTGCTCGGGTTGACATCTAATGCATTTTCAATATTTGCTTTAGCCAAAACAAAATCACCCATAGACTGGTGTACAACAGCTAAACCAACCCAGGCTTTATCAAATTTTGCATCAATCTCTAAAGCAGCACGAAATCTTTCTTTTGCCTCTTCATAATTTGATTTTTGCAGAGCCAATGTTCCAAAATTTACCAACAAATTAACCGAACGATTGTTCAGGTTAAAAGCTTTATTGTAAAACTCTTCTGCTCCCTCAAAATCACTCTCTTTTATCAACAGATTTCCCATGTTTTTAAAAACTTCAAAAAGCTCTGATGATTTGTCATCTTGTACAGAAAGAGCTTCTTGATAAACGACAAAGGCGCGTTGATCCTCGTTATTTTGATAATAATAATGGGCTAATTTTGCCAAATTAGTAAAATTCATTTCTGAACGTATCAAGGCTTCATAAATTTTAATTTTTTCGAGAAGTCGATCACTACCTTGAAAAGTTTGAGCCAACATTTTCAAGGATTCAGGATGGTGTGAATCCAGATATAAGCTTTTGCGAATCAGATGTTGCGCCAACTCTAATTCATTATGCTTAATCAAAACATGTGCGTTGGTTAGAAAAACTGCAATATCAGATGATTTTCCGTTTGTAACAAGAGCCGGAGATGCCGTTTCTATAACTGGCGATCGGATCAGCGAACCAGTTCTGATTTCAAAAAAACCCTCAATGGTACGTTCTACTGTGTGTTCAAATATTAATTCAGACATTGCGCAACTGCTCCTTCAGTTTTTATTGGCCATATCTTTGTCTATGTAGAAAAGATTACGACCAATATACTGAAAAATATTAGAGCAACGACAATGCCAAACAATTCTGACGCTCAAATCGTTTATGTTTTTTTTGAGCGAAAAATGAAATCAAGTCTTTGACTGGCCCCATGACAAAGTGTCAAAGAACCGTCGTTAAAAAAGGAATCAATGAGACTCTGGACGAAGAGCCAGAGTTTTAAGTTCAGCTAAACGATTAGCAACATCATCAGGGATTCGAATCCCACTGCTACCTGTGAATCCAAAATACGCAGACTCTTCAAAACGTTTATAACATTTTTCTGACCACGTACTGTGTGGCACCTTACGAATACAAGACTCATAATAGTCTTCGTGAAGATTCCACAAAGAAAAATCACGCATAGAATCGTAACCAACACCAGCTAGGTACAATGCTTGACCCAATTCATCCCCAGTCAACTTGGTTGGCAAAATCAAATGCAAATCAGACAAAGCTCGCAAATAATAAATTTGACCAGTGTGATCTAAATTGGTCATTTGATCTTGCTGTGCCGATTGTTCCCATTGTTGACAACGTTTTAAAATAGCTTTGACCGAGTTGTCTTTGGCTGGCTTTTCTTTCATCCAATCCTTGATAGCAATCTCCCAACCCAACGCATTTTGTTTCAAATAGTAGGGTGTGTTGACTGAGTTTTTCAATTTATCAGTGATCAGCAATGATTTTTTTGGATCCTTTAAGTATTTCACCGTGATCGCCAGGGACTGACGAACGGCCTTATCCAAAATAAAGAAATCAGATTTTTGCTCTAAACGCTCATCGATAATTTGCGAAAACTCTTTTAAAGCAGAATCAAACTGTCTGGTAGCAAGCAAAAACTCTCCGCGCTCTAAACCATTCAAACGCTTTAATGTTTGCTCAAAATCATTTGAACTAAACGAAGGTCCAGTCGAGGTGCGAGTATGACATTCGATGCAGTAGGCTGTTACATTTAATAAATTATACCGAGCAAACTCTTTTTTACCCATACTCAAGCCTTCCTCTACTCGAGCTAAATCATCTGTAAAAGCTTGTGCGATAAAATCTATACTGGGATCTTTTTGATCTTTGACTGCGATGTGTTTTACATTTTTCGAAAGCTCGCGCATTTTATGAACTTTTTCAAGAATGACTTTTTGGTTTTTTTCTTGATTGAACTGATTCGGATCTAAAACCAGTGGCAAAACCTCAACCAAAGACTTCTTAAGCCCTTGCATCTGCGCAGCAAAATCTTGATTCTGAGCCGCCGTAGTGACGTTTGCTGGCGAAGATTCTGGCAAATTAGCAGTTGAGTCATTTTTATTCGATGAGCTCTGGCAAGAGGTGGTGAAGATGCCAATGAAAATCATGGCTCCCATCAAGTTTTTGCTCAAGGTATTTACAGTTTTTTTGTTAACAGATAACATACGGCTCTCCCTGCTAATTGCCAGCGAATATTGCTAGCGACTATCGAATTTTTGCTTATGCTTGATTCGATCGTATTCACCGCAATTTGGCAAGGAGAATGAGAGGCCTAAGCCTCCTCGTCAATTCGATTCGAGAAACTACGTGACTTGTAAGAACCAACCGCCTTACGCGTTCGTTTCATTTCTTGCAATTCACGAATAATATTAGATTTCGCTGATTCAATACAAGATAGAATTTCTAAATCTTGTGCCAGAATTCGCGTTACATATTCTTCTTTTACAGCCAAACCATTAGCAATTTCTCGCTTCTGATCAGCTGTCAGTTGAATATCTTTTTTTTGCTCAATATTTAATTCTGAATCGATATAACGAATGTTTTCTAATATTTTCTCGCGTGAATTATAGAATATTTCTATATTTGAATAATCCACTCGCGCAATATTTGTTAGTTCGCTTTCATTTAAAGAGTAAAACTGCTCTAAATGATGATTCCGATGTTCTATTAAATCCAAAATGCGCAACATAGCCCCTCCTAGGCAGGTTTGCTAACCTTATCTTCGTCTTTTTTGATTTTCTCGATTGCCAGCTTCCATCCTTCGTAGAGGTTCTCGAGAATTTTTAATGATGATTTTAATGGTTCGGGATCACCAGTCATATTGGCTTTGGTGTATTGCTCTGTAATATACATATACAATTGCTCCAAGCGCATGGAGATCTCTCCGCCGACTTTGTGATCCAAGGTATTGTTGAGCTCCAAAACAATATCAAAAGCACGCCCGATGTTTACACATCGCTCTGCAATCTTTTTTTCTTCAGACGCCCTGATAGCAAGCTTGGTGTATTTGATCGCGCCTTCATACATCATTAAGAGCAGTTTTTCTTTGCTCGCACTTTGTATCGAGGTGTTCTTATACTTTTGATATGGATGACTCATGCAACAATTTCCGCCTTTTCATTTTTGTTACAACTGATCTCGTTACTCTTTCGACAAATTCTTAAAATTCTTAAAGTCCTAATTTACAATTTTTAAACAATTTCTTACCTACAGACTAGACCTTAACCAATCTACAAATCTCAAGTTTTAGCTCCACCTTGCCCACCTTGTCCTCCGCCGCCAATGGATTGCGCCATACTGCCTACCGCTGCTCCTTGGCTCTGCAATTTCGACATTTTTGATTCAAGATCAGAAAACTGTCGACGCAAAGACTCTTCTCGACGCTCCAACTGACGTTCTTTATTTTCAATACGTTTATTAATATTATCAATTTTTTGCTGAACACCACGTTTACGATTGGCAATCGGACCATAAGCATTATTTAAAAATTCACCGACTTGTTTACGCACCGACGGAATCAAACCATTGCTGACACCATCTCCACGAAAAAAAACAGCCACATCTCGCGGCGAAGCCGATAACATTTTATTAAATTTATCTTGATTGAATTCTAACGTACCATTTCGATTGAACTGAATTCCCAGTTCATTCACTCGTTTGATATTTGAATCCACATCATATTGAGGATTCATAATCAAACCACGCAATCTGGATTCTATCGAACGCACAAGATTATCGCCACCCAATGGACCTAAGCGCTCTTTACCGTCAGGACCTTTTTGCATTTTATGCTGTGCTTGAATAAAACCTAAGACAGCGTTATATGCATCTACAAAGCTTTTCATTTTGCCGCTAATTGTTTCAGAATCTTCTTTCACTCCAATTCGTATTGGACGTCCCGGAGCCGCTTGTTTTAAATCCAAGGTCACACCAGGAATGATATCACTGACGGTATTATCTGGAACTTCAAATTCAAAACCATCCAATTTTACTTTGGCATTTTGCGAAGGTCGTGATTGATCAAAATATAAATCCTGATCACCATCCAACATATACACCGTTGGAAAGCTCACCTGATTGTCTGTTCCATTATCAAGACCGGTGACTAACAAACGATAGGGATTGTCTTTGTCTGATCGATCATCAACAACTGTTGCGCGCAAACCAAGACTGGATTGATTGATGCTGTTGGCAACACCTTCAAGAGTATTATTTTCGGCATTAATATAAACATCTTTGCGCCCTTCTGGAGTATTAAAACGTAAATAACCCACACCAATTTGAGTTTCATTTTTATCAGGAAAACCGTTGGTCACAGCACCCGGCTTCTGCGCCAACTGCACAACCTCAAGTTGCCACTGGCCAGTGACTGATTTATCTGGATCAATTTTTCCATCAACGACATTAGGGTCCGCAGAAGTCAGTTTGGTATTATTAAAACCACGAATACCCACAAGCTCAGTCAAATTTTTTGTAATATCATTGATCTTTGTTTCAAGCTCAGTAACTAATTTGAGTTTGTCATCTTCTTTGGTTTTTTGTCCTTCCATAGTTTTCACAGGAATGCGCTCGGCTTCGATGAGTTGTTCAACGATATTTGGTGGTAAACCACTTGCCATTCCTGAAAAACGTATTGCAGGCACTTTAGACTCCTTTCCCCTTGTAGTTATTCTCACCTATTTTTTAGTAAACTCGTGAGCCAATAAGTTGTCTCGGCCAGGTCTAGAAATGTGCTAAAAAATGCTTAGGAAAGGCAAAAAATTGACCTTTACCTAACAAGAAAGATCTTTTCCTGGTCCATTATCCATAATTTCACTCCACTTTCACTCTGCGCATTTCGTCAAGTAATGCGAACAATAAGAATGACTAATAGCTATGCGATTTCAAAATATCGGCTATGTTAAAAAAACACTATGAAATATAAAATTCACAAGCTATCTATGCTCTACAAATACGGAGGTATTTATGAAAACACAGATTACAAAAAACTTTCACAAAACCAAATTGATCTAGCAGAAAAACTGTCCGCAGCTTTCACTGCAAACGACAATACGGGGGCGGCGCTAATCATGACTCAAATGAATGATACAAAAAAAGAAGGACACACCAAATATAAATAAAGTTCGCAGGTCTCTCTTTGTTTTAAATCAGTCTTTTTGATTGATCCATTTTGCAGAGATGATTTAAAATAAGAAATCCCGCAGCAAATAAAAATTCTCTCGTGTCCTACCTCAATTTGAGCTAGATTTTGCACGGGGGAATTGTGAATTATAAAAATATTTCTATATCATGTCTCTTGTTCATTCCATCTTTGATCTTTGCACAATCAAAAAATACGCTCAACACATCGCTCAAGCCTTTTGTAATTTATGACGAAGACAACCGCACAGAAATCCGAGAAATTAAAGACAATACAATTCAACAATTAGCCCAAGCCACTGTTGGCATCATTCACCGCTCCCTGCTCGTTCGCCATTCAGACAATTCAACCGTTGGAATTTTGTCACGCTATTATGGTCGATCGATGGGCTTATGCGAAAGCGAACGTTTTTATTACCAACCATCTGCACCAACCTGCACTGGTTTTCTAGTTGCACCTGATTTGATCGCCACGGCTGGACACTGCATCAACGCTGGTGGATGTCCTGCCAAAGCCATTATTTTGAATTACCAAATAAATGAAAATAACGAAGCTCCCTACACCACTAAAAATGAAAATATTTTTTACTGCAAAGAAGTTCTTCGTCGTGAGGTCAGCGAAGAACAGGATTATGCCTTGGTAAGATTGGATCGTGCCGTAATAAACATTTCTCCACTAAGCTTAGCAACAACATCACCAAACGTTGGCGATGCATTATTTACCATTGGTCACCCTTCAGGATTGCCGAAAAAAATTTCGGCCGGCGCCACTGTTTTAGAAGTAAAAACAAATTACCTGAAAACAAATACAGACAGCTATGGCGGAAGCTCTGGTTCGCCACTTTTTAATCAGCACAACCAAGTCGTCGGCATTCTTGTGCGCGGCGAAGACGATTATATTGACCAACCGATTGCAAACGATAGCACACTCAGCTGCAAAATCAGTCGAGTTTGCAAGGGCGATCAATGCCGAGGCGAGGACGCCACCAACATCTCATTCATTGCGTCCGCACTAAACGCAGCCAAACACTAACAGTTTTTTGTGCTTATTTCGAAGAATTAACCAAATCCTGGCCAGATTCCAATCCAGTTAACTGTTTTTTAACTACATGAATTTTTAGTTGGTGTTAAGCTGGGCTCTAATTTGTAAATAGGATTGAGAATTTGGAAGACAATAAGGTTATATTTATTTTACTTGGATTTTATATTGGCACGCTAGTGATCAATATTTTTATTTCTTTCTTCCAACTCTTGAACCAAAAAAACCGAGTCAATATAACCATCCTTATGTATTGGCTAGGAATATTATCAACTGCCTTTCTACATGACATCTTTAAAGAGTTGGATTTTAAATTGGCTCTCACCGCCTCATTTGGCACGTTTATTTCTCAGATATTCTTAGGCAGTTTTTTTGCGCAAATACGAAACGTTCCAATCAAAATTAAACAGTTTATAATTGTTTACTTTGCATTTTGCTCACTGAGTTGGTTTTTATTTTTATTAAATCTTACATTTACCATCAGTGCATTTTGGACAACTGTCGGCGCGCTGTACCCAACACTTTGGTGTTGTTATTATGGTTTCAAAAATAAAATGAAACCACTGAGCGTCATGCAGAAAATATTTATTGTTACTACAGTCAGCACAAGTCTTCACATGCTAACGTGGAGCTTCACTCGTCCACGACCTGAGCTTTTTATTTATGGCCTATCCATATCATTTGCCCTGTTTCACATTCTTTCAATTTTAACACCCATGATGGCCAATGAATTCAGTTTACAAACGAGAAATGATCAGCTCGAAAACGAAGTAAAAACAAGAGCTCTGCAGCTAACCAAAGCACAGCAACAATTATGGGAGGCAAATAAATTTGCAAGCTTGGGTCGCATGGCCGGCAGCATCGCCCATGAAATCAATAATCCTTTGTCGATTATAGCCTTGAACAACGAAAGCATACAAATTCAAGCGAAGGCTGGAAAAATGGATGCGATTAAAATCACACAACAAACAAACAGCATTGAAAAAGTTATCGATCGCATTTCTCGCATCACCAGCAGCTTAAGAAAAGTAGCTAGAGACAGCAAACAAGCGGAAAAACAAAGAACAGAACTGTCATCAATTATTCAAGACACAATGTCTCTTTGTAGCGATGCCCTCAAAAACGCACATATACAATTCTCACTCCATATGCATCCAAAGCCGATTTATATCGATTGCAACGCAATTGAAATTTCTCAAGTCATTATAAATATTCTCAACAATGCCATTGATGCTGTAGAGACATTGGAAAAGAAAGAAATTCAACTCTCTGTTACAACAGACAACATAATGGTAAAAATTGAAATTTCTGACAGTGGTAAAATAGACTCAACCATCATTTCTCAGATTATGGACCCATTTTTTACAACCAAACCCATTGGCAAGGGTACAGGCTTAGGTCTTTGCATCTCACACTCGATTGTTGAAAATCACCAAGGCAAACTGTACGTCGACACAAGCACTGAAAATACAAAGTTTGTTATTGAAATTCCGCTGTCAGCGACGGAGCCAGCATGAGTTATAAAATTCTTGTCGTAGATGATGAACTCTCGTTAGTTGAATTGGTTGCTCAATTTTTGGAATCAGAAGGCCACAACATCAAAACTGCAAACAATGGCCAAGAAGCTTTTGAAATTGCAAAAAAATGGCAGCCTGATTTGATAGTCAGCGACGTCCAAATGCCTATCTGCAATGGCTTTCAATTACATGAAAAACTGAAAACATTACCACCACCAATTATTCCTATATTATTTATCTCAGGCTACATTGGTGGAGATGAACTTAATATGCAAAATAAAACAAATATTCTAGGCTTTTTAGCCAAACCATTTAAAATCACAGATTTGCTCAAATATATAGAAAACGTAAAAACCAAAAGCTAACTGCAATTTAAAATCAGTAAAAAATTACTTTAAACAGATCCGAAGGATTTTTAGAACTCATCTCAAAAACCTCTGCAACGAAAAACTTGACGAAAGAATTTAAATCAAGGCTCATTTTAAGCTCTGCTGTAAACTTGTTATGCATCAGAATCCCTGTCTACTGCAATTTATCCACTTCAAACATATGGAACAGTTTCTGCAAACGCAAATTTATCGCGCATCAGAATAAGTAACTTCTCACAGAAAAGTGAATATGAAATTTAATTTTTTTTCACAAAATATACTTTTAATTTTATTGTTAGCTTGCTTGCCCAAGTTAGCTCATGCCGCTGTTTGGGAAGATACTGAAATCTGGAATAAAGATTGGGAAAACAAATATTCGCAGTGGATTGAGAATGAATACTCGGATGACTTTTTTCTACGTGGTCACCTTAAAAATATCCCTATAGATTGCGCTGATGCCGTCTACCTGCCACGATTGTATTTTTCGTATTTAAATAAGTTACCGTTTGTCATTTCAGACCTTCATGCAGAAAATTTATTTTACACCAACCGAACTGACAAATATGATTCAATGACTGATGAAATCGATCGATTGAGAGCCTTTGCAATTTACATTGGCAACAATGTCGGCGCCAGTCACATTGCAACGGATACTTATCCTGTTGAGATCAATAAAGACAACATCAGACCCGGCACCATTTGGTCCTTTGCCTCTCCAGATCATGTTAAGAGCTGGAAAAAAAATACAGATCCAAATAAAACACCATTGGGGCCAAGCCATGCGGTCAACGTCAAAGAAATCACCCAATATGGCGTGCTCAACTTAATTGGCGCGTCCTCTCCTCGTGAAGTTAAACGACTGACAACTTCGGCTGAATTTACAATTCTTCCGACCTCAGAGGTTGGCTCGGGTCTTCGCAACTGGAAATGGCCAGAACACTATCAAATGCCAGAAAAAGACATTCCAGATTACAACAGCGAACAATATTCTCCACTGTTTGCAAGATCCGAGATCGTCAGTGGTAAACAACAGATTCAGAACGGTTCCAGCAATATCGCCAAATGGAGTCGCGAAGTCTATCGCAGACTTGGCAGCGAAACAGAAGATAAAGACGCATACCTCAGTCGCATGACAAAGAATTTTTGCAATTATGTCCAAGCGCGAGTTCCTATTGTTATGAAGGGCGAAGAACTTCGTTTAACATTAAACAATAAATGCATGAATGAAAGACAGGCCGATGATTACTCAACACCGACCCGCGATTCTGCTATCAAAAAATCTTTGGATAAATTAGTTAATGGTGGAGCGTTTTTAAACTCGTTAAAATATGCTTTCGGTTTTAAATCAAAAAATATCTTTGAAAGCCTGCGCCCATATCTTGAAGCCTGTGGCTCATTAGAAATCAGCCCTGGACACAACGTTGATTTTGTTGAAATTGCCAGACGTGCAGCTAAAGGAAATTTAAGTTCAGACCCTAACCAATCATTTGAAACACGCTGGGGAGAGGCCCCTGTTATCAAATCTGACTGCAAGTATTGATAAATAGATTCATCAAACTTTTAAAGACTATTTTTCAAAAATAGCTGTCAAACTTTCAGACAGTCACGAAAATAATTCAGCTTTAACAGACTCAATCTCATTTGAACGTCATTCTGCTATGGAATGAATTTCGTATATGAGATAACGGGACACATTTTTAGAATTGTAAATTTAAGGAGTCTAAAAGTTATGAAAAAAATATGGGAAGCGAATTTCGCAGGTGGGTTCATGGTTCTAGCTCTGAGTCTTACGTTAATAAGCGTAAGTTGTCAGAAAAAAGACGATGGTGGGAGCTCAGCAAACAATAATGGTACAGCCACTACACAACAAACTACATACGCACAAACGCCTCAGCAATCTTGCAATATGCCAGGCAATCCAAACTGTACGCCTTCAACGTACTGGCAATACAACAATTCACAAGTCAATTTTCAATCTTATCAATGGTCCAACAGCAATGGTTTCTGCGGTTGCGCTGCTGGCTATCGCCCAGTCATGAATTCAAGCTGGGGTATTAGCTGTGCTCCTGCAGGATTTTTTCCGAACATGAATAATGGCTATGGCTATTATGGCTACAGCTATCGCAATGTTTATTATGGACAATATTATGCTCAGAATGGTCAATGGAGCAGCATCCCTCAGGTTGCTTACAATCCAGCAGTTTACGGTGCCAATTCAAATTGTTACGCAACTGCAGCCTCTGTTTGTGACATTAGATCTAACAACTGCCCAGGTGGTAGCGTTTGTCGCGCAACATCAGGAGGTTCTTATCTAGGAATTTGCACTTACGGAACTGGTGTTGAGTATTATGGCGGCGGAACTGCGCGCTAATTGTTTGCTTAATTGAAAATATCCGTTCAAGCCATTGTTTGCCGCAAAGCGATTGTGCTAGCCTCTAAGCATGACTACACAATCGCAAAACTCACAAAATCAAGACAGCAGTGGCAATCCTTTTTTTCGTCAACTTTTTTCAACTTACGACGAATCGATTCCATTTGAACAAATCAAAACAGAACATTTTTTACCGGCATTGATCCATGGAATTGAGCTGGCAAGAAAGAATATCGAAGCAGTCAAAACCCAAACGGCTGAACCTAATTTTGAAAATACAATTTTAGCATTAGAGTGCGCCAGTGAAGCGGTTGAAATTGTACAAACAGTTTATTTTAATTTATTTAGCGCCGAGGCCTCAGAGGCATTACAAGCCTTAGCCAAAGACATCTCGCCATTGGCGGCGTCTTTTGTCAGTGAAATCACTTTAGATCCAGTTTTATTTCAAAAAATCAAATCTATCTATGACAGACGTGAAAACTTGAATTTAAACTCAGAACAATTGCGCCTGATAGACAAGATTTATAAAGATTTTTGTCGCAACGGCGCCTTGCTTTCTGCCAGTGAAAAAGAAAAAGTTCGCGAGATCGATCAACAGATTGCCGTCCTGGGACCACAATTTTCAGAAAATGTTTTAAAAGCAACCAATGCTTTTGAATTATTGATCGACAATCGTGACGACCTTGCTGGCCTCCCAGATGGCGCCATTGAAGCCGCTGCCATGACTGCCAAAGAAAAAAAACATGAAGGCAAATGGTTATTCACCTTGCATGCACCAAGCCTGATCCCGCTTTTACAGTACAGCGAAAAACGCGAGCTCAGACAAAAATTATGGACTGCATACAACTCGCGAGCTTTTGGCGATGCTTTTGACAATCAGAATGTAATTTTAAAATTGATTGAGTTGCGCCATCGTCGCGCGCAGACATTGGGCTATGCAAGCCATGCAGCGTTTGTACTTGAAGAGCGAATGGCGCAATCGCCAACTCAGGTCACTCATTTTTTAGAAAAATTATTAACCCCATCGAAAAAAGCTGCTGAAAACGAAATGGCCGAACTGGTTGCTTTCCAAAAACAAATGGAAAAAGACACAGTCTTGGAAAACATTCAGGTAATGCCCTGGGATTTTTCTTATTATTCTGAAAAATTAAAAGAGAGTAAGTATAACTTTAACGATGAAGAGCTGCGCCCCTATTTTCAATTAGAAAAAGTGGTCGACGGAGTCTTTGAACATGCACGCAAATTGTATGATCTTGAATTTCACGAAATTCATGACATTGCTAAATATCACGTAGATGTCCGTACCTTTGAAGTTCGCGATCAAAACACCAAAGAATATATTGGTTTGTTTTACACAGATTTTTTCCCACGTGAAACCAAAAAAGGTGGCGCTTGGATGACTGTTTACCGCGAACAAGGTTATTTTCGTGGGCAGGTCCGCAGACCTCACATCAGCATCGTTTGTAATTTTACAAAACCGACAGAGTCCAAACCTTCGCTCTTAAATTACGACGAAGTCGAAACTTTGTTTCATGAATTTGGTCATGCTTTGCATGGCTTGCTTTCAAGCGTCACCTATCGCTCATTGGCTGGAACCAGTGTTTATTGGGACTTTGTTGAATTGCCATCACAAATTATGGAAAACTGGGTGAAAGAAAAAGAAAGCCTGGATTTATTTGCACGACATTATCAAACAAAAGAATTGATACCGCTGGAGCTGGTACAAAAAATAAAAAACTCTTCAAAGTTTTTGGCGGGTTATCACTCGTTACGACAAATTCAATTTAGTTTATTGGACATGGGTTGGCATCAAACAGATCCAGCTCAAATCAAAGATGTTGAAAGCTTTGAAAATACCCTGACTGAAAAAACTCGTTTATTACCTAAACCTGCTGGAACAAATTCCAGCTGTGCTTTTTCACATATTTTTCCGGGTGGATATTCAGCGGGATATTATAGCTACAAATGGGCAGAAGTTTTAGATGCCGATGCTTTCGAGTATTTCAAAGAAAAAGGTTTATTTGATAAAACCGTGGCGACGCTATTTAAAAAACATATTCTCAGTCGTGGCGGCACCGAGCATCCGATGGAATTGTATAAAAAATTTCGCGGGCGCGAACCAGATCCAAATGCTTTGTTACGTCGCGAGGGATTGTTGACATGAAAAAATCCGCACAATCTAAAAAAATTGCTTTGGTCTACCGCCCTGAAACGGTTCAAGCTTTGTCTCTTGGAAAAGCCTTGGCCAGTTGGCTGAAAGACCGCGGCTATCAGGTCTTTACTGCGCCAGAACAAAAAACAATTCCCGGCACAACATTGATTCGCAAAAGTGCTGACATTGCAAAAATGCGTTTAGTTGTAGTCTTAGGTGGCGATGGCACATACCTCAAAGCCGTACGCATGCTGGATGGCAAAAAAATTCCGATCTTGGGTGTGAACTTGGGCTCTTTAGGATTTTTAACTCCGACTCGAGTGGAAGAATTATTCACAACAGTTGAAGCGACCTTAGCAAATAAAATGGAATTGCATTCACGCGCCATGATTCAAGTTCAGTTGTGGCGTATGGGTAAAAAAATTCAGCAGACTATTGCCTTGAATGACGTTGTTATTGAACGCGGCTCCTTGAGTCAGTTGATCAATATCGGCATTCACTGTGAGGATTTGTTAGTCTCAGAAATCAAGGCCGATGGTTTGATTATTTCAAGTCCGACAGGTTCTACCGCATATAACTTGGCAGCTGGCGGTCCATTGCTCCATCCAGAAGTTCGCGCACTGGCTGTGACCCCTGTTGCGGCTCACAGTTTAACCAGTCGTCCTTTGATTTTTCCAGATCAAGCCAAATTACGTTTTCGTTTACTGACAAAATCCAATCACCGTAAGGATCAAGCGCATTTTGTTGTTGATGGCGTGAAATTGGATCGACTCTCTGAAGGTGATGAAATTGTCATTGAACGCAGCCCGATGGAACATTTAATGGTACAAGATCCCAGCCGAAATTATTTCCACTTGTTACGTGAGAAATTAAAATTTGGCGATCGCAGCTAGGAATTGATCTTGCAGATGGATTTGCAAAGTTTCGAGAAAGTTATTTGATAAGCTACATGCTATTAGTAAAAAACTACTTGGTAAGAACTACTTAGTAAACTGTAGGAGCTCATTATGTTAATGGAATTAAAAGTTTCAAATTTTGCTATCATTGAGAATTTACATATCCAGTTTAAAAATGGTTTAAATATTCTTAGTGGCGAAACCGGGGCTGGGAAATCTGTTTTGCTAAAAAGCTTAGGCTTGTTGATGGGCCAAAAAGGATCGACCGAATCCATCCGCTCTGGCAGCACACAGGCTTCGATTGAAGGCTCATTTGATATCAGCAAACGTGCTGACATTCAGAAAAAATTAGAAGAAATGGGTATTGATTGCGAAGAAAAAACCTTGGTGGTTCGCCGCGTTCTTTCCGAAGAAAAATCTAGAGTTTATCTCAATGGCACTCTGAGCACTTTGCAAGGCTTGCGTGATATGGTTTGTCCGTTGATTGAGGTTGCCGGACATTCTGCTCCATTAATTGAAATGACAGGCCAACACGAAAACCGACATCTTCTGTCTAAAGCTTATCATATGGATTTATTAGATCAGTATATTGGCTCATGGAATCTGCGCAGCAAATTGAACGAAAAATACATGCGTTTGAGCAAAATTCGCCAAGAGATTAAAAATTTTGAAACCGAAGCACAAAGCAAAGCTCAACGTTTGGATTTTTTAATTTTTCAACGCAATGAAATTGAAAAATTAGGCCTTGGTGATATTCAAAACTTAGATATCGAAGTCGAAGTAAAAAAATTAAAAAGCTCTGCCAAGATTTCAAAATTCGTAGATGCCGCCGAAGCAGTTTTGTATTCTGACGATGATTCGGCCTGCAGTCGTATTTATGCTTTGATGCAAAAATCTCATGAGGTAACGTCTATAGATCCGGTGTTGAAAGAAAAAATGCAACAGCTAGATCAGGCCAAAAGCTTGATCGAAGATTGTGTTTACGAATTGAAATCTTATGTTTCAAAGATTGATGCCGACCCTTCACGCTTGGAAGAGCTTGAATCTAAACTCAGTGATCTACGTAAAGTTCAGAAAAAATATGGAGCTGACATTGCTGATATTTTTACAGCTTTTGACAAAATCAATACTGAAATATCAAACCTTGAAAACTCTGACATGCATATTGAGACACTGAAAAATGAAGCTCAGGCTTTAGAAAAAGAATTACGCAAAATGGCTCTTGAGCTGCATGATAAACGTGTGCAAGGGGCCGCGACTTTGGAAAAATCTGTGAATCATGAATTGCTAGATTTAAACATGAAGGGTGTGACCTTTCATGTGGCCATTGAAAAACTTGAACAAGTAAACGCTAACGGCATCAGTGATATTGAATTCACCAGTCGCGCAACCAACAAAGAGCCACAAAGACCCTTGGCAAAATTTGCCAGCGGTGGCGAGCTTTCTCGTATACTTTTATCTTTAAAAAGAGCGGTAGGATCTAGCAACCAACCCCGCACGTATTTGTTTGATGAAGTTGACACCGGAGTCTCCGGACCGACGGCTGAAAAAGTGGGTCGAAAATTAAAAGCCATTGCCGAAGGACAGCAAGTCATTTGCGTGACTCATCTTCCGCAAGTTGCCGCGTTCGGTGACACGCATTTTTATATTCAGAAATCTCCAGCTGATACTGGCAAAAAAAGAGCGACTGCGGTTTCCATGGAAATCAAAGATTTACAGAAAAAAGAACGCGTTTATGAAATAGCTCGTTTGATTTCAGGAGAAACCATTTCTAAAACAAGCTTGGCTCATGCCGAGCAATTGCTTAAAGAGTCGATGTCCAGCCACTGATGTCCCTGCTGATCCAATGACAGGGCCATTGGTTTATCAAACCAACTTCCTAGATTGATTGAAATGGGATTTCTATCTAAATTGGACCACGTGAATTCGTCACGAATGTGCATATGACCTGTAATAATATAATCAAATGGACTTTGTACAAATGTCGACCGTGCATAATCATGAATCATCTGCGTAAAAAGGGACTCATTATTATCACGACGTTTTGTGCTATTTTTACGACTCAGCTTTGACGCCATCATCCCGGCCTCATCTATCAAAGTACCTGGTAAAAAATATGCAAGCTTTTCAACTGCACTTTGTCTGATAATACTGCGGTACTGTAAATAAGCTTCATCATCGGGATTGATAAAATCACCATGTTCCATACGCACTGCCCATTTTCCCAAAGGAAAAGTCTGAGCATCCGTATAAGTTTCGATTTGATATCGATCTTGCCAAAAACGACGAACGTGCATGTCGTGATTTCCTTCGAAATAAACTACGCGCAAGCCTTTTTTCTTAATCGCTATGATAGCTTCAACAATCGCTCGAAATTTTGCGACAAAACGATCTGAATCACCGACCCAAAGATCAAAAATATCACCCAGTAAAAACAAATGTGTCGCGTGCGGATCTTGTTCTACAAAACGCAAAAAGCGCAACAGTCTTATACTGTTGCGCTCATTAATATCTTTTAAATGAAGATCTGATATAAACCAGGCTTTCATTTATCTGTCTTGAATATCAAAGCCCTGTCTTCTACGAATAAAAGCAGGTACTTCTAAATTTTGACTGGTAAATGGTGAGCTTAATACATCTCGAGCCATACGTCTTGCGTCTTCCAAAGACTGTGATTCATTATTTTCAACATTCATTGAAAGCTGCTCGGGGCTCTGATGTTTTTGTTTAATCTCTTGGCTTTCTTTGAAAGCACGAGCTTTGGCAACCAACATATCACGAGCATTCACCGCAGATTCCGCTTGCACTGGAGCAGCTTGAACAACTGGCTGTTGCACTTGATACAATGGCGCTGTCACTGATTGCGCAGCGACTGGAGCCAAAGGTTCTGCAAATTCAACAACTGGCGCTTGCGGAACAATCGGAGCAACATGTTGTACAACTTCTTCATGCACATAAACAGGTTGTGGTGGTTGTACCAACGGCTGTTGATACACAGGCTGTTGAGCTTGAAAATATGGCTGTGCATATTGTTGCTCTTGAACAGGCTGCTGCACTGGCTGTTGAAATTGTGCTTGATGAAATTGTTGAGCTGGTTGCTGTGGTTGATATTGAGGTTGCATGTAAACTTCAATAGGAACCTGAATCATCGGCTGAGACATCACAGGCTGTTGCTGTGGTACCTGCTGTTGATACATTTCAATTTTTGGCATCACCACTGATGGTGCTGTCGTTAAGAAATCTTGCATACGAGACACTGTATCAACACTTTGAATTTTATGATCAGGATCGCTAAAACCTGTCGCGATAACAGTGACGCGAACTTCGTCAGTCATTGTTTCATCAATAACTGCACCAAAGATAATTTCAGCATCATCATGCGCAGCTTCGGTAATCAAAGTTGAAGCTTCATTCACTTCGTACAAACTGAGATCAGGACCACCAGTTACATTAATAATGATACCAGTTGCGCCATCAATTTTAATATTTTCAAGTAACGGCGAAGAAATAGCAGCGGTTGCGGCTTCGATCGCACGGTTTTCACCTTTAGCATAACCGGTTCCCATCAATGCCAAACCTTTAGCTTGCATAACAGTGCGGATATCGGCGAAATCCAAATTGATCAAACCACGAATGTTTATCAAATCTGAAATACCTTTTACTGCTTGCAATAAAACTTCGTCAGCTTTTTTAAAAGTTTCAACCAACGGCATGCGATCCCCAGCAATTGATAACAATTTCTGATTTGGAATCACAATCAAGGTATCCACATTTTCTTTAAGCTCTTGCAAACCACCTTCAGCATGTTTTTGACGTCTTTTGCCTTCAAAAACAAATGGACGAGTCACCACACCAATGGTCAATGCGCCAAGCTCACGAGCGATTTTTGCAACCACGGGAGCTCCACCAGTTCCTGTACCACCACCCATACCGGCAGTGACAAAAACCATGTTTGCACCTTCAAGTTGTTCGACGATTTGATTGTAAGATTCGATAGCAGCTCTACGACCGACATCTGGATTTGCACCAGCGCCAAGTCCTTTGGTTAAATCCAAACCCAATTGAATTTTTCCAGGTGCCTTATTGGCATTGAGAGCCTGAATATCAGTGTTGGCAACAATGAATTCGACCCCCGTCATATTAGAGTCCATCATTGTGGAAACAGCATTGCTTCCACCACCACCTACGCCAACAACTTTAATGTTAGCCCCTATACTGATGTTTTCTTCAAGTTCAAACATTTGCCCTCCTAGCTAAAAACTAAAATAATCCCTCAAAAAAGTTTTTCATTTTCTGACCTACAGAGTTCATTGCAGACTCTGCGGTCGGTGCTTCATCTCGTAACGACTTTGCTTTGGTAAATTTCTTCTGCGACAATCCATATTGCAGAAGACCAACAGCCGTTGCAAACGAAGCTGCTTTTACGACTTCCGTTAAGCCGCCGATCTGGCTGTGAGAACCAACCGGAGATCCACGACGAACCGGAATATCAAAAATAAATTCACCCATTTCGACAAGTCCCTCTAACTGACTGGCTCCACCAGTCATTACCAGACCTGATCCCATAAATGGCAACAAACCACTTTGCATTAAATCCTGAGAAATCATTTGCAAAGTTTCTTCAGCACGCGGCTCAATAACCTCAGATAAATCTTTTTTCAAAACAGTGCGAGGCTTACGACCGCCGACCCCCTCAACTTCGATAGTTTCTTCTTCATTAACCAACGATGAAAGCGCACAACCATATTTTTTCTTAAGGTCTTCAGCTGCAATTTGCGGAGTACGCAAACCAATCGCAATATCATGAGTAAAATGTTGGCCACCAACAGGAATCACTGAGGTGTGAGCAACGCTGCCATGAACCATGTAAACTAAATTACAAGAACCAGCACCCATATCAACAACACAAACACCAAGGGCTTTTTCGTCTTCAGATAAAACCGCAAGAGAGCTTGCCAATTGATCCAAGACCAAGCCCGCAGAATGCAAACCAGCACGTTCAATACATTTTAAATTATTTGCGATCGCAGTGTGACCGCCCGTCACGATGTGGACATTGGATTCAAGACGAATACCTGACATACCAATTGGATCCAAAATACCATCTTGGCCATCAACTTTGTACTCACGAGGAATCACATGCAAAACTGTACGATCCGTCGGAACCGCGACAGCCTTAGCAGCTTCAATCACACGTTCAACGTCATGTTGATTAACTTCTTTATTTTTAATGGCAACCATTCCACGAGAATCAAACGAACGAATATGTGAGCCAGAAATTCCAACCCAAACTTCTTCAATACGATAACCTGACATCAACTCAGCTTCTTCGCGAGCCTTTTTGATTGCGTCTGTTGTGGCTTCAATATTGACAACAATTCCTTGTCGGATTCCATGATTGGCAGCAGTGCCTACTCCGACAATTTCTAAATGAGAGTTCTCACTGACAGTGGCAATGACAACAGTCACTTTTGAAGAGCCGATATCAAGCCCAGCGATAACAGGTGCTTTATGTGCAGCGTTTTTTGAATTCATTGTCCACTCATCCGTAAGCTTCAGCAGAGTTACCCGCTATGTTTTTTTTCATCAGAATTGTCTTATAAACAATTCTGATTCATCTTAAAGACGATACAGTTTCTACATGAAACTCTACCATAGTCCTTAAGACCTAAGCTTAGGGATCCTTACGCAGCCTGACAACAACTTTTTTCGACAGATTTGTATCGATGACGCGCGCTTCTAACTGATGTTGATCTATATATTCTAACACCTGCGACACGCGAACGGACTTTTGCGGAACCTGTGTATCTCCAATTTTTACCTTCACTCCGGACTGAATCAGCGTCGCCCAAAATCCTTCTTTCGAATCAAAGTGCATATCAGAAATTTTCTGACGACTGAAACGTCCTTCGTTTGGAATTTGTTCGATCACTTGCACAGCTTTTTTTCTGAGTTCTAAATTTTTCTCAAAGGCATCACCTTCAAGTAATGTGACGTCTGGCAATTGTTGAATTGTTACTGGTGACAACAACTCTCCTTGAGCGGTCAAAGGTTGCATTTTTCCGCTCTTAGAAAGATACAAAAATTTAATTTGTTTTGGCTGGACACTGACATGCAAACTTTGCGGCCAGTGGCGCGAAAGATGGATTTTTTCTACCCATTCCAGTTGCTGTAATTGTGCCGATACAGATTGAATATCAATATGAAATAACGACTGCCCTTTATTCTGCAATAACAAGACACGCATTTGCTCAGTTAATGGATGTAAATAAACTGACTGCGGATTGTTATCAACGATATCTATATCTATGTTTTTCAGATTAAAAAAACCATGCCGATGAAGTGAATAAAAACTGCCGACAATGATCGCCGGTAAAAGCACCAAAACAGTAAAAAATCGCGCAGCTGTTTTTGAAAAAATAAATTTCATCTTAAGAAGATTTTAAGATACTTTTTATCAGTTGAATACCGCTGGTAGAAATTCAGCGAAGGAACCATTCCAAGGTCGAATGATAAAATCAAAAACTGGACCATCGTCGAGAGTGAAGCTTTTTATCTAAGAAAATAAAATCAATTATTCTTTAGACAAAAGTCTAGCCGGCTGTTGAAAAACAATTTTCACCGGGCAGAAAAGAATTTTTGGCGAATCAGGGCCGAAGCAGAGATTTAGGGCGTGCCCTCATTTGATCGAACGTCGTGAGAGAACCAATTTAATTCAAGATCAAGGAAAGAGGAGAAGCCATAGCAGAGCTAAATTGAATTTACAGACGAGCAATCATATGAAGACATGCCCTAGAAACGGGTCTCAAATTTCGTGGACAGTGTTTATTTTTTTTCTTCGATAGTCATAAATTCTAAGAGCTTCGATAATGGTGGAACTCGTGAAGGATCTTTTAGCTCGGATCCACGCATCAACAAAGGAACAAATAGCTCTCGTTCAGTAGGGCCACCGTGTTGCCCCAAACCTGAATTCGCATGAAATGAGATCCCTGGTTTTGCTATCAACACAACATCTGGATGCCCATCAGCCTGAAAATAATGAGCTAAATTTGAAATAAAAAATGGATAGAATTTTTGATTACTGTCTGCATCCAAATGATCTACACATCGCTCTGGACGATCATCAACAATCAACGAAAAGGACCGTTGAGGACATAATGCATTCATGACGTAACGAAACGAACTGATCTCTTTGCGACGAAAAATTTCGACTTTGTCATTGCTGCGAGATGCGACGATATCAATTTCTGATTTATTGGCCCATTCTTGCAAAAATGTCGAACGCATATCTTGGCTCCAATCTCGTGGAAAATACAAACCTGCCAAACGCCCTTCATTTAAAATTCGAATTCTAGCCTCCTGCAAAGCTCGCTCAATATCAAAATTATGAGTGATGGTCTGATCGAAACCATGATCCGCCGTCAACATGGTAATAATTTGACGTTTATGTTTTTTTTCAGCATCTGTTAATAAAGCAAATACATCTTTTAACTGATGATCGAGCTTTTGCAAATACTGACGAACCTGCAAGGAATCTGGCCCTTGATCGTGACTGGTAAAATCGACACCAACCAAATGAACATAAATAAAATCTGGCCACTGCTCTGTCTTAGTTTTCGACAACAACTCTTCAAGTGAACTGAGTAAACTTTTATCGACATAAAAATAATTTTTTTCAAAGATTGCGGCCGCAGCATTGCCATCAGCCAATTGAACTCCAACCCCAGCATTGGCATTAAAACTGTAATCTAAACTGACAGTTTTGTATCCACGAGATTCCAAACGCGAAAAAATATTTTCGTGTTGAATACGCGCGTTTGCCTTAGCAAAATTTTGTGGATCTTCGTAATTAACAATATCCTCATCATCCAAAACTAAATTCCCATAGATACCGTGTTTATCCACCGAACTTTGAGATAACAAAGACCCAATAGCTGGAAAGGTCAAACTGGGAAAACTGCTACGAGCTTGATATATGGATTTTTTATCGCCAACAAAAAAACGATGCATTTCGGGTAAAGATCCAGCCGTCAATTCTTCAGTTATTGTTGACACTGGCAAACCATCTACCAAGAACAAAACAACTGTGCGTGATGATTTATTTTGAACATGTTTTTCCGAATACTCTTGATACTCATCAATTACATGATTCGGACTTGCGCACGCAGCCAGCCACAATAAAGATATCAAACACAAAGTGAGACTTACTTTTTTAGTCATTCGTAGACAATAACAGGGCACTGATCATTTTCAAAATACAGCCCAAATTAAGCCAAAAAGATCTCAGATGTTGAAGCTATTTTTTCACACATGTCCAAACTCTGTACAATAAAATGAAAAACTACTCAGGCTCGGTATTTGGTCAACGCCTTGTCTCCGGTTTTTTTAAAAAGACCGGAATCTACCGCCATTTGCAAATCTCTACTTGCTGTTGCCGTCGAAAGCCCTTTATGCAATTGAAGATAATCTTTTCGTGAAAATGATTTATTAACAAAAAAATCTATGGCCATAGAAATTCGATCATTTTCTTTAATTCTTTTGGGTTCGTAGACACTGATAAAATCTTTAAGCGCAGATAAAATAATAGCCAATGAAAATTCAATAAAATGTGTTGATTCACCTGCTTTGTCACATTTTTCAAGAACTTGATAATACTCAGTTTGTTTACTGTGAATCAAAGACTCCGCTGAAATGTATTCAAAAATCGTCGATTGCTTCATTAAAATTAGCTGTTGCCACAATCGACCCATCCGACCATTACCATCAGAAAATGGATGTATAAATTCCAGTTCATAATGAAAAATACAGGCCTTAACTACCCACGGAGTTTCCTTATCATTTTTTAAAAAGAAGAACAAATCTCCCATTAATTTGGGAACTTGTTGTGATGGTGGCGCCACATGACTTACTTTAGATCCCTTAAAAACCCCCACCTGTGTGGATCTATACCGTCCAGGATTTTGAATTAAATTATGCATTAATAATTTGTGAGCTCTCATTAAGTCTTTTTCACGTACTGGATCAAAAGAATTCAAAGAGTCATAAATTTCAAGGGCATTTTGGATTTCAATAATTTGATTTTTAGGACCAAGGACTCGTTTATTTTCTAAAATTGCTGTCACCTGCTCTTCGCTTAATGAATTACCCTCTATGGCGAGACTATGATGTACAGTTCGAATTTTATTTTGCTTCCGCAATTGAACAGAGGGTTTGCTGGCTGTAAAACTTTTCAATTCACCACACAATTCAAGCAGTTCAGCAACCATTGAGAGTATTTTAGAAGTGATCTGGAACGGTGGTTTTATCATTTTTTGATAGTATCATTTGATACTATCATTTTCAAGTCGTCCTAGCCTAAAGACTCTCAAATCTACTACAGAATTAAAATTTCTACCGTCTAAAATTCTGACAGGTGCATTCAAACAATTTATCGATTAGCTTGCCTACTGTTTTAAGTAATGGGGAAAAGTTTTCATTTTGAGGTTGGGATGTTTTTGAGGGTGGTTCAATTTATATTTGTATGTTCAATAAACATATTGTTTTTGCCGACAATTGTTTTAGCTAACTTTCATGGCTCAATTGCCTGTGAAAAAATATATTCGCATATCATACAATCTGCAGCCACAATTACATTAGATTCAAAATCTTCAAACCAGCCACTCAGAGACCACGTTCCGTTTGGTACCATGAGACTGATTGGCAAAAAACTATTCGAATTTGATCACAATTCTGATTACAAAGTTTTGGTAAAACAAGAATCTGAAATAAAAAATCAATGCAATCTTTCAACATGTCATTTGCATGCATGGGTGACCATGCTTGAACATGATTATCTCAAAAGCAATCCTCACTCGATACGGTTATCAACACATTATCTCAGTGCTAAATTGTGGCTTAAAAGAAGTTTAGACGCCATCGATAATAAACATAAAAATAGTGTGACTCTGGAAGCCAATGTTTTGGAATCAAAAAAATCAATTGAGGAATTCGGCTTGATTCCAGATGAAATCTGGCAGTTAAATAGAAATTTTCAACGGGCTCCGTATTCTGATCGAATGCAAGAATACATTCAAAATATTGTCAGCCGTGCAAAGTGGGATGTCGAACAAGAGTTTGACGAAAGAGCAAAAAAACATATTCGTGAAGATGCCAAACAAAAAATTCGTGATTTATTTGAAAGTATGATTGGACCTTTTCCTGAACAATTTGAATACGCAGGAAAAACTTATGATCCAAAATCATTCATGCGACATTTTTTTCCAACTGTCGCAGCCCCATTAGCTCGCATTGGCGTCAACACTTTTGATACCAGCGCTAACACTGTAAATAAACATGAATCTGACTCTTACAATATGAACATCAATAGCGTTGAAAAAATCGTTAGACAATTGTTGGACAAAGGTGAAACCGTTTATTTGAGTTATGATCACAATCCCCACTTTGTTGACACAAATACTGGAATCATGTCTTTATCAGCATTTTCATATCCGAAAGAGGCTGCACCTTTATCTCGTGAGCAAAGAAATTTTTGTAACCACAAATGCAGCGGCCATGCTGTTCAAATTATTGGTTATGATTATGATCTTGAAACCAACAAAGTTATCAAATGGAAAATTCAAAACAGCTGGGGTGAACAACGTGGCGAACGTGGATTTTACCATATGTATAATGATTATTTTCACACCTATGCAGTTGAAATAAGTTTTACAAATCAAAAAGAATTGGGAATCATTCTGCCAAAATAATTTTTGTATTATAAATTTTCTTTGGCTGAATATATCAAAACAAGATTGCAAACATTCATCGAAATAATGAGATGAAAACTACCAATTACCCAATTGAACAACTTCGGTTTTGAGCTCTACACCAGTTTTAGATTTCACGGCCTGCTGAACATCTAAAATCAATTGCCAGATATCCGTGGCCTTTGCATTGCCAAGGTTGACGATAAAATTAGCGTGCTTCAATGACACCTGGGCCTCTCCACACTGACGCCCTTTCAAACCACAGGATTCAATCAACTGTGCGGCCTTATGTCCTTGTGGATTGACAAAAACAGAACCACAGCTTGGCATATCCAGTGGTTGTTTTGATAAACGAACACGATTTGCATCTCGAACCTTGTCTAAAATTTTCTCGTCAATGTGCATGGGCCAACTTAAGCCCACTTGAACAATAATCCCAGGCTGCCATCCATGCATATGACGATAGCTCCACTGTAACTGATTGTTTTGCAATCGCTCTATATGACCATCAGGCCTCAGCACATCAATCCAGTCTGTGATTTCAACAAATTCACGCGGAGTCATGGCTTCGCCAACCCCAGCATTCATCACCACACCACCACCAACGTCACCAGGAATACCAGCCAAGAACAATGCGGGTGAAAGTTTTTGTTTTAAAAATATTTTTAACAACTCGGATTTTCCGGTACCAGCCAGTACAGATAATCGCAAACAATCAGCGACAGTCACTGAATCGACAACACCAGACAGGTATTTCAAACAAATAACCAAACCCTCAACACCCTGATCAGAAATCAATACATTGCTACCACCACCAATCACCGTCACGCCGACCCTTTGAGTCTGCGCCCAGGCTTGAGCCTGTTGAACTTGGTCGATAGTTTTTGGTAAACAAAAAAACTGTGCCGGTCCACCCACCTGCCACGAAGTGAAAGCTGCCAATGAAATATTTTTTTGAATAAAATCTTGGACAAGAACATTCATTGATTTATTGCTCTCCAAATTATTTTATTTTTTGTAAAAGCTCGAGACCGATCTTCCAACCATCACCAGCACCTAATGTTACAAACACATCATTTGGCTGCAAAAGTGATAAAATTTTATCAGACAACTGTTCATTTTTAGAAATGTACTGACAATGATCGTGTTTTACCTCGTGTGATAGTCGTTCCGAAGTAACCCCTGGCAATGG